>CAYXUT010000093.1:0-11210 GCA_964468005.1 uncultured Magnetovibrio sp.
CTTGAGCCGCGTATTCTTTTATATAAATCTGATGGACCTCGTCCAGATAAGGCAGCCCTTTCTCGAAATAGTCCGGGTTACGCACCACGATGGCCTTATTACCAGGCACATATTCCTTCAATTTAAACGGACCGCTACCGATGGGCTTGTTGGCAATATCCGCGAGGTTTTCCTTAGCAATGATCCGCGAGAACGTATTACCTAATTGCAGGGCCAGATCCGCGTAAGGACCCTTCAGCTTGAACACGACCGTGTGATCATCCTTGACGACGATATCCTTGATCGGGCCCAATGCCTTGCGACCCTTGCTACCGGTTTTCGGATCGAGAATACGATCGATCGAGAACTTGACGTCCGAAGCGACGACCGCTCGACCGTTGTGAAACTTCGCATCCTTACGCAGATAAAATGTCCATTCGCTGCTGTCTGAGTTCGGTTCCCACTTATGGGCCAATTGGGGCTCCGGCTTTAACTCATGGCTAATCCGCGTCAAGTTGCTAAAAATCAAGGCGGTTAGCATGTAGGCATCGCCGGTACGGGTACGAGCCGGATCAAGACCGGGCTTGACGCTCGGCGTCGCGAATTTCAACACGCCGCCACGCTGCTGCGCCTGCGCTGGGACAATGCTCAAACCAAGCAACAAAGCGCCGGCAAGAAAAAACGAAACGCGTTTCAACATTATTTGATTCCTCTCATTTTACTCTTGTTACTCCTGGCCAAAGTTCGACGATCTTTCTATAAAACAGCTTCGGCTAGTTCGTTGCCGATGATCATTAGGGCCAAGTATTTTCTCATCTCACGGTAATCTACTATAGTGAAATTTAATCTGTTCCGTCGAATCATTTATAGGAATAGACTTAATTACGGGCATTTTGGGACGCTACAAACAAAAATCATTCATTCGACATCGGAGCCAAAATATTTTGAAATCAGGCCATGTCTGAACCGTTTCCATACACCATCGACGAAAGCGGCTTGCGTCAGTTTCTTTCGGAACTTGTTCGTATCCCCTCGGTAAATCCGCCGGGCAACGAGGCACCAGTGGCCGCATTAATAGCGAAAAAGCTCAAAGCGCTGGGTTTTGAAACCCAGATTGTCGAAGCTGCACCTGGTCGTCCAAATGTCCTTGGCCGATTGCGCGGCACAGGAAATGGGCCGTCACTTCTATTGAACGGCCACATGGATGTACAGCCGCCTGGCAATCACTGGACTCGCGATCCCTTTGCTGCCGAAATCGAGGATGCGCAGCTATACGGCCAAGGCGCCATGGACATGAAAGCGGGTCTGGCGGCAGTCATCTATGCCCTCGACGGTCTGCGGCGTACCGGACGAAAGTTGACCGGCGATGTCATCGTCACCGCCGTTGCTGATGAAGTTTGCGGGGGCCACCTTGGCACAGGCTTTATCGTCGCGGAAGGTCTGGTGAAGGCAGACATGGCCGTAGTTTGTGAACCCACCGGCGACACGGTTCGCGTCGCCCACCGTGGTGCCCTTTGGCTAGAAATTGAGGTGTCGGGCAAATCTGCCCATGGCGGACGGCCCTGGCTTGGTGTCAACGCCCTGTCGAAGGCGGCCCGCATCATCACGGCGCTTGAGGACGAACTGGTTCCGAGCCTTCAGGATAGAACGCATCCATTGCTGCCAGCACCGACGATCAATATCGGTTCACTCGAGGGCGGTACCAAAGTAAATTTGGTGGCCGACCGCGCCGTCTTTCAAATTGACCGACGTTTGTTACCAGGGGAGCAGGCAAATGCAGCCCAGTCCGAAGTTGCCGAACTCTGCTCGGCTATTCGCGCTGCCGATGGTGAGGAATGGTCGGTGGACGTGCGGAAACTCATGCACGTGACGCCGGGCGAAATCGATCCGGAAGCATCCATCGTAAAGGCTTGCCAGGCTGCTCACGCAGCGATCACTGGCGAGCCCGCGGCGATCGGATCGACCGCCGGCTTCGAGGATGCACACTTTCTTCTCGATGCCGGCATCCCCACAGCCATGTACGGACCGTACCGACGCACGGAACCCGACCAGGATCCTTATTTCACTAATTCGGGCATGGCAGACGAATCCGTATATCTCGGCGACGTCGCGCGGGCGGCATGTATATACATACAGTTGATGATCGATCTGCTGGGAGAAGCTCAATGACCTACACCACAACCTGGGAAGAAATCAAAAGCCACTACAGAGTCAAAGATCGCGATTTTCCCATGCTTGACGATGATACACCAACATTCATGGGCGTTGTGCACGCCCAAACGGCTGAAGAGTTGAAGGGGGCGGATGTGGTCATCATCGGTGCGCCTTATGTGGCTGGTGCCAAAGGTAAATATGCTGGCGTCGACAAGGCAGAGTGGGTGCTTGCACCGAAGCGGGTACGCCAGCAATCAATTCGTTACCCCTCAGGCTACGTGCAGGAATTTGATCTCGATATTTTTGAACATCTCAATGTCGTCGATTTTGGCGATGCCGAGATACCACCGGAAGCCAACGCGGACCCGACGGCGGAAAACATTTTAAAGGCGCAGGCGGCGGTCGAGATCAAGGTCGGTGCGGCCCTTGACGCCGGTGCTATTCCCATCGTCGTTGGTCAGAATTCACCTTGCAGTTCCTACGCCATCGCCAAGCCCATCGCCGAACGAACAGCCGGCAAAGTCGGCATGATCAGCCTCGACACCCACTGGGACGCCAAGCTTATTGACTGGTTGACGAAGGATCCGCGTATAGCCGGCAGCGGCAACTGGAAGGCAAAAACCTACGAATTTCATGACAACTTTTCGATACCTCATTTGGTCGATATCGGCGAGCGAGGCATGTTGGAAGCCAAAGAAATCGTCCGTTACTACCTCGCACGCGGCGCCCATTTTGTCCCCATGTGGAAGGTACGAACGGAATTGGGCATCGAAGGCCTCTGCGAAGAATTGCGCCATGCTTACGACGGCACGGACGCCGTCTACGTGCACTTCGACATGGACGTCATCGGCGGCGCCGGCCCCGCGCAAGGCGATATCCTGGGTGACCTCGCCGAGCCCATCGGCATGACCGACTACGAGGTCATTCGCGTGGCCCACGAGATCGGACGCCGCGGGCTCTCAGGTCTTTCGTTCATTTGTATCCCGCCGGGATCGGCCGTCGTCTATCGCTTGATCGTCTATGTGATCGCTTATCTAATGGTCGGGCTGGTGCAAGGCCGCCAGGTTAGTGATTGATAGGAGTCATGTCATGAGCAGCAAGGAAGACGTATTCTTGGAGGAAGCGCGGCTCGGCCGGCGCACTCAGGTCTTGATCGACTGCGAGGAGGTTCCCAACCTTTCTCGCCTGGTACGACGTTTCCGGGAATACACGCTGGTCGATTTGGCGCATGCGGTGATGCTCACAGAAACGGGCATCCTCACGGAAGAGCGGGGTGCCAAGCTCCTAGAAGGGTTGCTGGAGATTTATGCCAGTGGCGAGGACACCTTCCCTTGGCTACCGCAATCCGGATCATTCTTAGTGCAGACGGAACATTTCCTTGGTGAGCGCTTGGGCAAGGAAATCGCTGGTCGGCTACAGACTGGCCGAAGCCGCAATGACCAAAGCGCTGCCTCCGAAAGGCTATATTTACGCGATTTGTTACTCGTTGTCGTCGACGATACGCTGCGCCTACAAGATGCTGTCCTCAATCAAGCCGCGCATCATGCAGAAACCCTAATGCCTGGCTATACCCACCTTCAACACGCCCAGCCGACCACCTTTGGTCATCACCTGATGCGTTATGGGGCCGCCTTCGAGCGTGATTTGACGCGCATGCTCGCTACCTACGGGCGGACCAATCTTTCCAGTCTCGGTGGCGCCGCAATGGCCGGCACGTCCTGGCCGATCAACCGGAAGCGCACGGCGGAGCTATTGGGTCACGACGGCATAGAGTTCAATTCCTCCGACGCTGGCGGATTCGCTCGAGACTACATTGAGGAGGTCGTAGCCACTCTATGCCTGCTGATGTCCAACTTGGGGCGCCTAGCCAACGATCTTTACGTCTGGCATTCCTGGGAATTCGGTTATGTCGAGGTCGCCGATGGTCTCGCCGGCACGTCCAGCATCATGCCGCAAAAGAAGAACCCGCATTCGCTGGAACGAATTAAGTCATTAAGTGGCCAGGCAGCGGGTTGGTTGCCCGGGGTCATGGCCTGCCAACATAGCGTCGTATCGACCGACCTCGATTTAACTTTTGCCGACGATTTACTTACGGGCATGGGCGATGCAACGTCACAGGCGCTCAGGCTCGCGGCCGAAACGGTGGCGACACTGATTGTCAATGAAGACCGAATGGCTGTGGCCGCCGATGCCTTCTGGAGCACGACCAGCCATCTTGCCGATGAGATCGTGCGTCGCTACGACCAACCGTTCCGCGCAGCTCATCACATTGTTGGACGATTTGTCCGCGATAGCATCGCCGCCGGCCGGACGCCGGCGGAGGTGCGTAGCGAAGATTTAGCCGCCGCGGGTCGCGATATGGCCGATATCGACATCGATATTCCGGTCGCGGAACTGCGTGAAATTCTGGACGCCCGGGCGTTTCTCACCAGCCGCGCCACCGAAGGCAGCGTGCATCCGGATGAGACCCGCGCCCACAATACCGCCCTCAGCGAAGCCCTCGACGGGCACCGGGCGGAATGGGGGGCGAGCAAAGACCGTGCCGATGACGCCATTGCGGCTTTGATTGCGCGCGCCCGCGCGTTGTCCTCAAGCTAGGAGCCGGGGCGGTACGTTATGGATAAAAACTCAACTGACCCGGCTGGCGTTGACGATAGTCCCAGCGTGGCGATGGCCAGGTTTGTCGCCGATTTTAACCTGGAGCAAGTCCCCACCGACGTGGTCGCCTATGCGCGCGTGTTGACCCTTGATCTCCTGGGCGCGGCGCTGGCCGGCGTCGACACGGTGGAAAGCCAGGCCATGATGTCGGCGGCCGACGGGTTTGCTCCGGCAAGCGGGCCGTGTGGCATTTGGGGAACCGCACGGACCACAACAGCCGCCGCCGCGGCACTGGTCAACGGCGTCATCGCGCATGCTCAGGAACTGGATGATTTCGGCGGCGCCGACCATTCCGGCGCCGTCGTCATCCCCGCCGTTCTAGCCGTCGCTGAAGCCGAAGGCATTGAAGATGGTGGCCGTGTACTGGAGTCCATCATCGCCGGGTATGACGTCGCTCTGCGGGTGCTGGAAGGTGCCGGCGGCTACCGTGCGCACAATACCGGAGGCGGCTGGCATTCGACCGGCACCTGCGGGAGCTTCGGCGCCGCCGCCGCCGCTGCCCGCATGCTTGACCTGGATGCCGAGAAGACGGCTTGGGCGCTGGGCATCGCCGGCAGCTTCACCGGCGGCACATGGGCCTTTCTTGCTGACGGCGCTATGAGCAAGCGCTACCACACTGGTCGTGCCGCCGAAATCGGTGTTACAGCCGCCTATATGGCGCGCGCCGGCTTCACCGGACCAACCCGCGTGCTGGACGCTGAGTATGGCGGCTTTCTTGCAACTTATTGTGCGGCGTCGGCAGAGCCTGCAGCGTTCACGGAAGACCTTGGCCGAGCGTACCGGATCATGAAAAGCGGTATCAAACCCTATGCGGCTTGCCGTGGTCTACACGCGCCGTTGGACGTGGTGCTTCGGTTCCGCGCCGAACATGGATTGAAGGCCGATGATATCAAGCATATCGACCTTCGCTGCAGTGCCGCCAACAAGCTTTCAATTGGCGACCCAAATCCCAAAACCCGACTGGCTGCGCAGATGAGCCTGCCTTACGGCGTCGCAGTCGGGCTGGTTACCGGGCGCGCCTCGTTGGCCGAGTTCGAGGACAAGTGGATCAATGATAGGGCGGTGCGCGACCTCATGGGGCGCGTCACGATGACAGTCGATCCCGACCAAGATGAAAACTCGGAACCCGTCGTCAGTATTGTCACGACCGCC
Organism: uncultured Magnetovibrio sp.; assembly: GCA_964468005.1. GTDB lineage: Bacteria > Pseudomonadota > Alphaproteobacteria > Rhodospirillales > Casp-alpha2 > TMED8. The sequence continues at coordinate 5,944 of CAYXUT010000093.1, forward strand.
GGTGAGCGATTGGAAGGCCATGAACCGATCGGATTGGGCGACCCCCTGAACCCGCTGACGACCGAACAAGTGGTCGCCAAGTATCGAGACCTGGCACCGCGCGCGCTTTCTGCGGACGCGGCCAGCAAATTGGAGGCGGCGGTTTTCAATCTTCCGGCAGCCGATAGTATTTCCAGTCTGATGGCGTCTCTGCGCTGCGCCGACTGACGATAGAAAGGAACGAGCCTTGGACAGTCAGCGGATCCTCGACAGCATCGACCCGTCGGAGGCACTAGAATTTCTTGCCGCCATGATCCGTTTCAAGAGCTACAGCGGTGAGCCCGGTGAGACGGAGCTTGCACGGTTCATGGTCGATCATATGAATTCACTGGGGCTAGGTTCGACGCTGCAACATGTGGAGGCCGAAAGGTATAACGCCATCGGCACCTTGAAGGGGAGCGGCGGCGCCAAAAGCCTGATGTTCAATGGCCACATGGACACCAATCCAGCAACCGATGACTGGACCATCGACCCCTGGGGCGGCCACTACGACGACGACTTCATCTACGGCATCGGCGTTTCCAACATGAAGGCCGGCGACGCAGCCGCTTTCATGGCGGTCAAGACCCTTGGCGACGCCGGCGTTCGGCTGAAGGGTGATATCATCCTCGAGTACGTGGTAGGCGAACTGCAGGGTGGTGTCGGCACAGTCAAGGCGATCGAGCAGGGGGTGCGCGCCGACTGCTTCATCAATATGGAACCCACGGACCTCAACGGCCTGACCCTGCACGCGGGTAGCTTTAACGTCGTCATTGAGCTCACCGGCGTCACTCGCCATGTATCGAAACGCGAAGAAAGTGTCGACGCTATCGCCGCTGCCGCGGCTCTCGTCCCGCGGTTCAACACCATGACCTTCTCCGGCGCCGCCAATGCGGACCATGCCACCGTAAACCGGGCCAATATCGGGGTCATTCGCGGCTCGCTAACCCCAAAATTCCATGACTGGCGACCGCCGCAAGTGGCCGACTTCGCCCGCTTGGCCGGCACGGTTCGGTACGGTCCCAGCCAGTCGGAGAAGAGCGTCATCGGCGACATCGAGGTCTTGCTCGGTGAACTGGAGTCGAATATGCCAGGTCTTCGAACCAGCGTCTTCAAGCAGCACGCCGGTGAAAGGCCGTCGATGCTGCCATTCGAGTCAGGGTTGAAAAACCCCGTCGTCGCTGCGATCAGCGATGCGTATCGCCGGGTTCGCGGCGAAGATCAGCCGCAGGGGCCGGTTCGCCCCTATTGTTTCTACGGTACCGACGCGGCCCACCTGATGCACCGCGCCGGCATGCCAGGCATCGTCTGTGGTCCCGGCGGGCGTTACAACACGATGCCGGACGAACGGGTCGATATTCCCGATTACCTGGACATGATCCGCATCTACTTGCTAACAATCCTGGATATCTGCGAGGTCGCGTAATGCCGTTTCCGAAAGAGGAATACGCCGAACGGCTCGGCCGGCTGCGGACGGTCATGGCCGAACGCGGCATCGACAACGTTATCGCCGACGAGGCCGAGATGCTGCATTACTTCACCGGCTTCGCCATCTCCGAAAACCTTTACCGGGCAGTGGTCATTCCCGGACAGGGAACGCCGACGATGGTCGTCCGCCGTCTCGACGAACAGCCGTTCCTAAACGCCGCCTGGTTCGACGCGCGGCGAGCCTTCGACGACACAGAGGACCCGGTTGCGGTGGTTGCCGAAGTTATCGAAGCTGCCGACGGCCGAAGCGTGGGTCTCGACATGAACTCTTACTGCATGCCGGCGAAGCGGTTCGGCCTTCTCCAGGATGCATTGCCCGGCATAGACTTCGTCGATCTCAGTGACATTTTCCGATCTCTTCGCTTGAACAAATCGACCAACGAGGTGGCAGTCATGCGCAAGGCGGCCGCCATCGCCGACGAAACTATGCGGCGCGCTGTGGCCGCAGCCAAGCCGGGCACGTCCTCGCGGACGGCGGCCGCCGTTGCGTCGGCCTCCTTCATCGAACTCGGCGCCGACTTCGGGCGCACCGGCCCGATCACTGTAGCTCGGGACTGGAACTTCCTTCACGGCAAACTCTCTGACGACCCGCTACGCCCCGGCGACGTCCTGCACCTGGAACTGGTTCCCAAAGTCAACGGCTACTGCGCGCGGCTGATGCGACCGGCGGTCGTGGGAGAGCCATCGGGCCGTTTGCGCGATGCCGCCGCCGCTCTGCTCGAAATTCAGGACCGCCAGATCGCTGCGATGGAGCCCGGCGCCGTCGCCAGCGATGTCGACGCCATTCTCCGCCAAGGAGCCATCAACGCTGGCCTTCGCCGCCACTATGTCAACAACACTGGTTACACGCTGGGCTACTATTTCGAGCAGGCGCCGCGCACCAGCGATTTTACGCGCCTCTTCACGCCCGGGGCCGAGTGGCGATTGGAACCGGGAATGACGTTCCACATGTATACGTCGGCCGACGTAGGTATCGCCTTCAGTGAGACCGTGCTGGTGAGTGAAGAGGGGCCACAGCGACTAACAAAGCTCGAGCGCAAGATGTTTCGGTGCGGCGAATGGGACTGATCGGCACAATAGCCGATATGGCTTCCAGGGGCGACGTGCTAATGAGTGACCTCGCCGCAATCTGCGATACCGGCGGCCGCTTCGCCGGTAGCGACAGCGAGCAATCGGCGCAGGCATATCTCCGGCACCGGCTCGAGGAGGTCACTGGGCTCGCGCCGACCCGCCAGGCCATCGACTTCCTGGGATGGTCACGCGGTGATGCCGGATTGGAGCGGTTGGACAACACCAGACGGACGCTGCCCTGCGTTTCCCTGGTCCGTTCCCCTGCAACTCCGCCGGGAGGCATCATTGGTGAATTGGTTAATGTCGGCCGTGGTACTGAACAAAATTTTGCGCGGTGCGCCCCTGAAATCCCGGGTCGCATCGTTCTGGTCCAGCACGAGTACATGTTCGCCACAGACACCATACACCGCCGCCGAAAATACCAGTGGGCGCTTGACAGGGGAGGCATAGGGTTCCTGATCGCCTGCCATCTCTCCGATGTCGGGCCGGTGACCGGTTCGTCCGGCGCGACGCCGGAACGCGGCATTCCGGCGGCCGGCATCAGCGCGGAGACAGCCGCCGCCCTGGTCGCCAACGGTCCAGCCACCATCCGCCTCCGTATCGAGGCCGCCGAAACCCGTCGCCGCGTGGAGAACCTGATCATCGACTTGCCGGGCCGATCTTCCGAGTGGGTGGTGCTATCGGCCCACATCGACGGCCACCACTTGGCGGAAAGCGCCATCGATAATGCCACCGGCCTCGCCGCCACCCTGAGCATCGCCGAGGCCATGGCGCCGCAAATGGCGCGGATGAAGCGGGGACTGCGGATCGCTTTGTTTACCGTGGAGGAATGGGCGCTGGCCGGTTCGGCAAACTATGTGGACGGCTTGAGTGACGCCGAACGCTCAGCGATCAAACTCAACGTCAATCTCGACTCCATTGCCGGTAGCGCCCATATAACCGCCTTGACTAGCGGCTCAGAGAAACTGGAACAATGGCTGCTTGATCGCGCAGAGGCGCATGGCCACGCGATCGGCGTCCATCGCCCGTTGATGGCCAATTCCGACCACTACAACTTCGCCCGGCATGGGGTGCCGGCGACACGCCTTGTCGCCGGGTTCGACGAACCAGATTCGGAACTCAGATATGTCCTGACCCCGAGCGACACCCGTGACCGGGTGAGGCCAGAAGACCTGCGCAACGCGACGGCGTTAGCAGCCGCCCTAGTAGCCGAAGCCTGCCGGGCCGACATACTCGAACTGCGATGAACCCACACCGCCGAAAGCACTCGGGAATCCTAGGTCTTAATCGAAATAACCGGCCCTTACGGCCGCTTTAACCATCAACGACAAGCGGCTTAACATCAAACCAAGTTGATCCAGATCCTCCGTTATAAAACAGGTTCAAAAGTCCCAAAGGTTTTGACGAGAGACACTATCTGTCTCCTACCACTTGGCTTTGCAAAGAATTATTTGTTAGCTATGACCCGATGCGGGTGGTTTTAATCGTTATTCCCGTTGTGTGTGGTGTAATTGCTGTGTTGTTTTTACGTCCACACCTTCGTCCGAGAATAAACAAAGGAGGCAAAGGTTAGATGACATTGAAGGTTCTTTCGATGGTCCCTTTATCTGCTGCGGGACAAGAACGTGTCCAGGGGATTGATTCATCAATTCATTTGGTAATGGCAGAAAACTGGTTCCACGGTGAGTTTCGGGAGACCTGGCCAGAGTACACTTTGCAATCTTATCTCCCACCAGATCTTAAAGGTATCGGCACGCGCCAAGAAAGAGATCGGCTTTTGGCGGAAGCGGAAATCATTTTGGGTGGATTTCCATTCCCTGTAGATCTGCGGTCCCGCGCGCCTAAATTGAAATGGTTTCATCAGACCCCGGCTGGGGCCAGTAATCTTTTAAACGGCGATATGTGGCAAAGCGATGTACTCGTAACCACCTCTCGCGGGCTGGGCAATACTCGTGCTATGGCCGAATGGACTGTCGCGACATTCTTCTATTTTGCACGGGGCCTCCATGAGGCTGTTGCCGATCGTGTAAAAGGAAACTTCAGACGTCTTGCCTATGATCCTGTACAGGTCAAAGACAAGACGGTTTGCATCGTCGGCGTGGGCGGAATTGGTCAAGATGTCGGCAAACTTTGCTCGAGCGTTGGTATGCGGGTTATAGGCACGCGGCGCTCAGCTTCAGTTCCGCCAGAAGGTTTCGCGTCAGTCTATACGCCGGATAAGTTGATAGATATCCTGCCGGAAGCAGATTTTATTTCCATCTGTTGCCAGTGGACACCTGAGACAGAAAACCTTATAGGCAAGAACACGCTCGGCGCGATGAAAGACGGGGCCGTCATTTGCAACCTTGCGCGGGGCGAAATTATCGACGAGCCGGCGCTTAAGGATGCACTTAAATCCGGCAAGATCCGTGGCGTTGGGCTTGACGTGTATGTCGGTGAGTTTGAGCACCTTCCCGACCCTGAACTTTGGGCCGACGATCGTGTACTGTTTACCCCGCATGTATCGGCGGGAACAGACGTGCGAAGTGGGCGCCAGATAGATCTGTTTTGTCGTAATCTCGAGGCCTATATTGCGGGAAAGCCACTTGAGAACACATTGGATTGGAAGCGAGGATATTAATCGAACCGAGGGAGTAAGCTAACACTCAGTGACGCTCGTTGATATGAGCCACCGAACAGGCTTAAAAAGT
>CAYXUT010000094.1:0-11188 GCA_964468005.1 uncultured Magnetovibrio sp.
ACCACCGTGGTTGGCATGCCTTGGGCGATGCTCAGATGTATGGCGCTGAGAAACCCGATTACAAGGAATTCTATCAAGTCGGGCTTGAACTGACAGAGAATGACCCAGATGTTAGGGCTGGTCAGCCTTTGCGCGGTCCTAATAATTGGCCGGATTTCATGCCAGAGTTTCGTCGCGATATGTATGCCTATTTTGAGGCCGTTGGCAATTGTGCTGGTTATTTGCTCCGTGGGGTTGCAGGAAGTCTCGATATTGATCCTGATTTTTTCGTAAATAAGTACGAAAAACCCTTACAGCGTACCCAAGCAGTTTACTATCCGCCACAGCCAGATTCCCTAGGCTCCGATCAATTTGGTGTGGCGCCTCATACAGATTTTGGCAACATTACGCTACTGTGGCAGGATGAAAACGGTGGGCTTGAATTACAGAACCTTGCTCGCGATTGGATTGCAGCACCACCTCTAAGTGGAGCTATGTTAGTAAATTCTGGAGATCTATTAGGCCGTTGGAGTAATGACCGGTACCGATCCACCAAGCATCGCGTCGTCAATCGATCTGGCCGCGACCGGCTATCGATTGCTACCTTCTATGATCCAACATTTACGGCTTTGGTTGATCCCGAGGATCTTAACCTTGCGGATGGCGATGTAAGCAAATATCTCCCCGTGTCGGCGGGGGAGCATATTTTGGGACGTATAGATTCATCCTTCGGGTATCGAAGTAAATTATAGTCAGAAGAATGGGAAGTTCATCAACCCAAATTCAAGAGATGGAAAACGAGCTAAAGAAATTGCGGCTCGAATCAAAGCTCCGTAAAAACCTAGCTTCAGAAATGGAGAGACAAAAAGAAATTGCCCTTGAAGCTAAAGCGGTGGCTTCAGCTAAAACCAAAGAGCTCGATAAAATGGTCAAACGACTCAAGCTCGAGTCGCAACTAAGAAAGAACTTGTCTTCTGAAATGGAAAGGCAAAAAGAGGTTGCTGTCGAAGCTCAAGAGTTGGCTATTGAACGAAAGAATGAAATCGAGGCTATTTCTAACCAATTGTCCAAATATTTATCGCCACAGTTATATAAATCCATTTTTTCCGGTGAGCAAAAAGTAGATTTAGCCAGCAAACGGAAGAAATTGACTGTTTTTTTCTCAGATTTAGTTGGTTTCACTCGGATTTCTGATTCGCTGGAATCTGAAGAAATTACAGCAATGCTTAATTTTTATCTTACCGAGATGGCAAGGATTGCGCTCGATTATGGGGGGACTATCGATAAATACGTGGGTGATGCCGTTATGATTTTTTTTGGTGATCCGGAAACCTCCGGTGTGAAGGAGGATGCGCTTAAATGCGTAAATATGGCTATCACCATGCAGCGCCGAATGCGTGAGCTTGGAGACCAATGGGCTCAAAAATTTGGTCTCCGTGAACCGCTTCAGATGCGCATTGGTATTAATACAGGCTATTGCACAGTAGGTAATTTTGGGAGTGAGGATAGACTGGATTATACGGTTATCGGCGGTCAAGTAAATTTAGCTGCAAGGCTTGAATCTATCGCAGAGCCGAGTTCAATATTGGTTTCGTTCGATACTTATAGCCAAATTGCTAACGAAGTTGACTGTATCGAAGTGGAAAAAGTGCAAGTTAAGGGTATAAGTGAGGAATTGCGGGCCTTTCAGGTAGTCCTTGATACTGGAGAAAAACCAAATACGTTAAATATTGAAACTGAAAACCTACATTGTAGTCTCAATATTGATCGACTTGCTATTGATGAGGTAAATAAGCTTGTGCAATTTATTGAGGATGCGAAGCGAAAGATCGAAAATACGGATAAAAGTTAGATAAATATTTTAAAAAACGGGAGAATTCGATGAAACATAAAGGTGAATGCCACTGCGGGAAGGTTAAATTTCAGACCGATCTTGATCCGATGCTTGTAATGACATGTAACTGCACTAGTTGTCGGAAATTTGTGGGTTCTATAGCGGTTAGATGTATATATGCTTCTGATGAGATCGAGTGGACTGGTGACGTTGTTGAGTATGCGTACGTAGGTGGGAGCGGAGGTAAATTATACACGCAACACTGCCCAGCTTGCCATGTTAATGTATACATTACGTTGGACTATATGGAAGGCATCACTAGCGTTCCTCTGGGAATGTTTGACGACCCCACTCTCTTTAAACCCAAACTGGAAATTTTTACTCAATCAAAGTTAGATTGGGTAAAGGACGATGGTTGTATCGTAAATAGCGTACCAGATATGGGGGTTCAAGAACGTTTGGTAGCTCTTCTTGAGAGCTTGGATAATAGATAGATCCTTTAAGTTTAAGAGTAGACAGTCGCTATCCCATTATAGCTCATTGCCTGAATTTTTATTAATTTTGGAGAACTTGCATGTCAAAAGTTTGTATCGTCACCGGTGCGTCACAGGGTTTGGGTAGAGGTATAGCGCATGTACTTGCTACTGAGGAAGGGGCAAAAGTGTATGCTACAGCCCGAAACTTAGATCTTTTAGAGCAATTAGCTGAAGAATCTGCAAAGAGTAAAGGCGAGATTATTCCATACCGATTAGATCAAAGTGATGATAAATCCTCAGCTGACTTTGTTAATATGGTTGCGGATAAAGAAGCCGGAATAGATTTATTGGTGAATAGCTCCTATGGCGGTTTAACAGCTATGACACCTTATTTTGGAAAACCCTTCTGGGAGAGGCCAATATCTGTTTTTGACGCATCAATTAATATTGGTCTCCGTAGCGCATATGTTATGAGTTCATTGGTCTCTCCACACATGGTAAATCGTGGATCGGGATTACTCGTTCAAGTGTCAAGTCTGGGGGGGTACCATTATCTTTTTGATGTAGGGTATGGTGTTGGTAAAGCTGGCTTAGACCGCTTGACGGCTGATATGGCTGCAGAGTTATTGCCTCATGGCATTAGGGCTATCACTTTGTATCCAGGAGGTGCAAAAACAGAGATTGCATCTTTTCCCGACGGAGAGACCCCAACGTTTTCTGGTAGGAGTGTAGCTACTCTTCTTAACCGTGTTCCAAGTAAGGAACTTGATAAAATGAACGGTAAAGTAATACAAACCATGGAATTAGCTATTAAGTATGGCTTTACCGATGCATCGGGTGAACTTCCCGTAGGTCCTTTCTCAAGTAAAGAATCCGCTGAGAATTCGCGGAAAATTCTAAGCGCAACACCAATTCAATACAATCTTGATGCGGAACTGCCAAATTCATCAGATACTAATAATAAGGAGGTGGCAGGCTTCTTCCCCGGCGCGTGAGAATAGTGCATTATTACGATCTAGCCAGTCTATGAGACTTTGGCTTTGCCAACAGCAATGTGCGGGCAATTGAACTCAAAAATGGGGTGGCTGAGGGGATTTGAACCCCTTGAAAGTCATTTGGGTTGGTCGGGGTTAGTGCGGAGAGGCTTTGTTTTCTGAGCGTGTTCGCTTAATACCCCTTCCCGTTATGTCGGTTGATTTGGGTTCATATGGATAAGATTGTGACCAATCTGTGACCACCTCCTGCAAAACCTGGGATAAACCCTAGAAATCTAGGGTAGAAATGGGGTGGCTGAGGGGATTTGAACCCCCGACCTCCTGGACCACAACCAGGCGCTCTAACCAACTGAGCTACAGCCACCACAAGGAAGGCGCGACTAAGTAGCCCCTCGCTTGCCGGGCGTCAAGTGTGGTTTAGGTTCTAATTGATCCGTCTAATAAATCCTTTGAGGAGAAATTTTAACTTATTGAAAATTGCCGTTATTGTCACTGGCCCGCGTTCCGCCCGGGCGGCGAGAGCACGCTATTTGACAGTTTAAAGATGAAAGAAGTTGGCACCGATTGTGAGCTTGACGCTAATCCTTCGCCCGCCTCGCTTTCTTCGGCGCTTACGATAAGGTGGAGTATGACATCCATACCTTGAATCTTGAGCAGACGCGAAATGCCGAGCCGAAGGATGCGTTGTAAACCATTAGGTGAACAAAATATTCTCCGGAGAGGCCGTACCACGCGCAGGACCTTAAAACGTGGATGTCCGGATCGAGCCGGGTAATGAAGGTTATTAGCTGTTCTTTCGGCGAGAAATGAAACCCAATTTCTTAAAGCGAACCGCAGTGGATGAGGTCGGGGCATGGCGATGGAGGTTGTCACGCTCAGATCAGCGCCTCAATCAAATACGGCCCTGGTGTCGCAAGGCCGTGCTGGAAGGCTTTGACTAGATCGCTGGCGTCATCCACCCGTTCGGCCTCAACGCCCATGCCGTTAGCGATGGAGACGAAATCCAGGTCCGGGCGATCAAGACCGAACATGTCCTCGGCGACTTTTCCCGGTTCCTCGACCCCGACCGCCTTCATCTCGCCCTGCAGAATAGCGTAAGCACGGTTGGCGTAGACGATGGTGGTGACGTCGAGCTCTTCCCTCGCCTGGGTCCAAAGGCCCTGGATGGTGTACATGGCGGAGCCGTCGGCCTGAAGGGCGACGACCTTTCTATCTGGACAGGCAATGGCCGATCCGACGGCCAAGGGCACACCGGCACCGATCGAGCCGCCGCAAAGGCTGAGCCAGCTATGGGGTAAAGCGCCCGCCGTTTGCCAATTGAGATGACGCCCGGACGAGATGCTCTCGTCGATTACGATGGCGTTCTCGGGCAGAAGCGCGGAGACCATGGCTGCGATCTTGTTCTGGTCGAGCTTGCCCTCCGGCAGCCCTTTGTCGGCGCGGCGTTCGGCGACTTCAGGCGTGGCACTGTGGGCATCCAAGGCATCGCAGAGCATCTCCAAGGCGCGCTCACCGTCCTCGTCCTCAAGGCTTAGTTGCTGAATGCTGCAGCTTTCGGGCAAAACGCGGCTTGGTTTGTCCGGATAGGCGAAGAAGGCGACGGGGTCTGCGTCACCGATGCCGACGACGTCGCTCAACGGCGACAAAAGATCAAGCGCCGCATCGACGACGTAAGGCACGCGAGTTACCTGCACACGTCCGGCACCGCGGTCCATCCGCGCATTCGAGGTCGGCGCGATCAGCTTAGTGCCCGTTTGGGCGGCGATCTTGCCGGCCAGCGTCAGTCCCGGCTCGCGCAGAACGTTGCCCTTCAGGTAAAGCGCGCCGGCCTCGCCCGCTTTCAAAAGCGTTTTGGCGGCTTTTTCAACTGCTTCGGTGGAAGGATCGGCCGGGCTATTAGGTTTGGATGCCAGAACGGGCGCGGCGCCATTTCCCCAGGCAGTGTCCGCGGGCAGGACCAGGGTGGCGATGCGGCCGGGATGCGTGCCTGCCTGGCGCACCGCTTCGGCGCCATCGGCGGCGACATCCCCCGCCGTTGGAGAGGTCTTAACCCAGTTAGAAACGGGTCCCGCGATGCCTTCGATGTCGGCAGTTAAGGGCGCGTTGTATTCCAAGTGGTAGGTGGCGTGATCGCCGACGATGTTGACGATGCCAGTGCCGCCTTTGTTGGCGTTGTGAAGATTGGCGAGCCCATTGCCCAAGCCCGGCCCCAAGTGCAGCAGCGTGGCTGCGGGCTTCTCGGCCATGCGGCCGTAACCATCAGCCGCGCCAGTGACGATGTTTTCCTGCAGGCCCAAGATGCATCGGAGCGCATTGGTGTGGTCCAAGGCCGCCATGAAATGCATCTCGGACGTGCCGGGGTTGGTGAAACAGACCTCGATCCCGTTCAGGGCCAAGGTTCTGACGAGGCTTTCGGCACCATTCATGCGCTCACTCATTGGTTCTTCCCCCCAGCTTTGTATGGCTTGTGATGAAATCTAATGATTATGCCGCCCGGCCCCGGAAATGTTCACCCAATGCTTGGGTAGCGGCATCAAGAACATTGTCCTTCTTGCAGAAGCAAAAGCGCGCGAAGTGCCTAACGCCGTCGTCCTGGTAGAAGGCACTCATGGGTATCGCGGCGACACCGGCCTTGCGGATGACGTGCTCGCAAAAGGCCACGTCGTCGCCCTCGAAACCGACGGAGCGGATATCGACCGACAGGAAATAGGTGCCCTCCGTCTTCATGGTTTCGAAGCCGACGGCCTCAAGCGCGCCTTGGATGCGGTCGCGTTTCGATTGCTGTTGGGCGCAGAGCCCGGTGAAGTAGCTCTCTTCTTGCTCCAATCCGGCGGCGACGGCGCGTTGCAGACAACTCGGCGTGGTGAAGGTGACGAACTGGTGTGCCTTGGAAATAGCGCCGAGCAAATGCGCGGGCGCTGTCATGTAGCCGACTTTCCAAGACGTCATGGAAAAGGTCTTGCCCGCCGAGCCCAACCGCACGCATCGTTCGCGCATGCCCGGCAGCTTCATCAGCGGGATGTGCGGCTTGCCATCGAAGACCAAATGTTCGTAGACCTCGTCGCAAACGGCGTAGGCGTCGTGTTTCTGAACCAGAGATGCAATGAATTCGAGCTCGTCAAGACGGAACACTTTGGCTGCCGGGTTGTGCGGGGAGTTCAAGAGGATCAGCTTGGTCTTGTCTGAGAAAGCCTCTTCGAGTGCTCTGCGCGGCAGTTTCCAGTCGGGCGGCTCGATGCGCACTAGCTTCGGCACGCCGCCAGCGCGGCGCACCATCGGCAGGTAGCAGTCGTACAAGGGTTCGATCAGCACCACCTCGTCGCCAGGCTCGATAAGCGCCAGCATACAGTCGGCAAGCCCCTCGGTGGCGCCGGAGGAGATCATCACTTCCGTCTGCCAATCGACGTCGAGACCATAGAAGCGCTTATTGTGGTTGGCAACCGCTTGGCGCAGCTCCGGGAGGCCGAGCATCGGCGGGTATTGGTTGGGACCTTCGATGGCGGCTTCGGCAGCCAGACGGCGGATTTCTTCTGGCCCGTCCTCGTCCGGAAAGCCTTGGCCCAGGTTGATGGCCCCGGTCTCAATGGCGAGGCGCGACATGGTCTCGAAGACCGTGACACCGTAGCCCGAAAGGATGGAATTAGCTGGTTTCATGATCAGGCTGTGTACCATATGGTCCCGGTAAGGCAAATCTCGTGAAATAACGGAGAACATGGATATGACGACCATGGCGGCGGGCATATACCGGTTGGGAACGGAATCGGCATTCGAGGTGTTGGCACGGGCCGGCGCGCTCGCGGCCGAGGGAAAGGACATCATTAACCTCGGGATCGGCCAACCGGACTTTCAAACGCCTACCCATATCGTCGATGCGGCGGCTAAAGCACTGAGGGACGGTCATCACGGTTACACGCCGGCCAACGGCATTCCGGAATTACGCCAGGCGGTCGCTGAAGACATCTTCAAGAGTAGGGGCGTCGAGGTTGATCCGGCGCATGTGATGATCGTGCCGGGCGGCAAAGTCACCATGTTCTTCGCCATCATAATGTTCGGCGAGCCGGGCGCTGAAATAATCTACCCTAATCCGGGCTTTCCGATCTACGAATCGGTGATCAACTTCTCCGGCGCCAAGGCCGTGCCGATGGCCTTACACGAAGAGACCGGCTTTTCGTTCAGTGCCGAGGAAGTTTTGGAACTGGTCACGCCGAACACCCGTCTTCTGATTCTCAATAGCCCCGCGAACCCGACCGGCGGCGCGGTGCCGAAAGAGGAAATGGACAAGCTAGTGGCGGGGCTCAATAACCACCCGCACGTCGTGGTGCTGTCGGATGAGATTTATGACCGCATGCTCTATGACGGGCGTGAACACGTGAGCCTTCTGAGCTACGAGAGTATCCGCGAGCGCCTGGTTTTGCTGAATGGTTGGTCGAAGACATACGCCATGACCGGTTGGCGCATGGGCTATGGGGTTTGGCCGGCAGATTTGATCGAACCGGCCAAGCGGCTTTCGATCAATTGCCATTCCTGCGTCAACGCGGCGGCGCAATGGGCTGGAATTGCGGCATTAGAGGGCCCCCAGAACGATGTTGATAAAATGGTTGCCGCCTTCGATGATCGCCGCCGGGTGATCGTCCGCGCGCTCAATCAAGTCCCAGGGTTCAGTTGCACTGAACCGGGAGGGGCGTTTTATGCATTTCCCAACATTTCGAGGACCGGCGTCAATGCGCATAACCTGCAGAACAAGCTTCTGAACGAGGCTGGTGTTGCGGTTATCGCTGGCACCAGTTTCGGTGCGTATGGTGAGGGGTATCTCAGGTTTTCCTATGCTAATTCGACGGAAAACATCGAATGCGGCATTGAGAGAATCCGGGCTTGTTTGTCAAATGCTTAAAGCCTGGCGAACAAGTTTTGTGCATTTGATTAAAAATTATGCATATGTATCCGTAGCGCGATTGACAAATTGATTTATAAAGCCCCCGCAAACAATTGATTTAATGGATAATTTTTATATTCTAAAAACTTGGCATGATCTCTGCGCTATACGATGGTAACCGCACTATCATGTGGTATGGCATGGTACTGTTTATCGATAGACGTTTGGGCATCGAGGGCCCGTGGGAGTAAGATGGTACAGGTCATGATTTTGGGACGGAAGTGAAAAGCATGAAAAAAATCGAAGCAATCATCAAACCGTTCAAGCTCGACGAAGTGAAGGAAGCGCTCCATGAAGTTGGCTTGCAGGGCATTACGGTCCTGGAGGCCAAGGGCTTTGGCCGGCAGAAGGGCCACACCGAACTATACCGGGGGGCTGAGTACGTCGTTGATTTCCTGCCCAAGGTGAAAATCGAGTTGTTCGTCAAGGACGATATGCTGGAACGTGCTGTTGAGGCCATTCAACAGGCCGCCCATACGGGGCGCATCGGCGATGGCAAGATTTTCATTGTACCCGTGGAAAACGCCATTCGCGTTCGTACAGGCGAAACTGGCAGCGAAGCCATTTAGTCAAACCGAGGCCCGGAGAAACCGGATGACCGGTGGCTGCGGCGGTCCCAATTAATCAAGCCAGAAAATCAAGAGAACAAAGGAAACTCGAACATGTCTCTCAACTGCAAAACATCCAGCGACGTCATCTCGCTTCTGAAAGACGATGATATCCCCTACGTTGATCTGCGTTTCACTGACCCGCGTGGCAAATGGCAGCATCTTACCATGTGTGCGGAATTTATCGACGAAGACGCATTCGCCGACGGCATCATGTTTGATGGCTCGTCCATCGCCGGCTGGAAGGCGATCAACGAATCCGATATGGCGCTGATTCCCGATGCTTCGACCGCGGTCATGGATCCGTTCTCGGCGCAGCCGATGATAATCCTCAATTGCGATATCCTGGAGCCGACCACGGGCCAGACCTACAATCGCGACCCGCGCTCGATCGCCAAGAAGGCAGAGACCTACATGCAGTCGACGGGCATTGCCGATACCGCCTATTTCGGTTCGGAAGCCGAGTTCTTCGTCTTTGACGATGTACGTTTCGATGTGCAGATGAATAACTGTTTCTACGAGTTCACCTCTGATGAGGGCCCTTACGTTTCGGGTGAGATGTTTCCGGAAGGTGGCAACATTGGTCACCGGCCCGGAATAAAGGGCGGCTACTTCCCTGTGCCGCCGGTTGACGCTAGCCATGACCTGCGCGCCGAGATGGTTACTGTGATGCAGCAGATGGGCCTGCATATGGACAAGCACCACCACGAGGTTGCTCCTTCCCAGCACGAATTGGGCATGACTTTCTCGACGTTGGTGAAGAACGCGGACAATCAGCAGATTTATAAGTATTGCACCCACATGGTTGCCCACACCTATGGCAAGACTGCGACCTTCATGCCGAAGCCAGTTGCCGGCGATAATGGCTCCGGCATGCACACTCACCAGTCGATCTGGAAAGACGACAAGCCCCTGTTCGCGGGCTCGGGCTATGCCGATCTCTCGGAAACGGCGCTCTATTACATCGGCGGTATCATCAAGCACGCGCGCGCACTGAATGCTTTCACCAACCCCTCAACCAACAGCTACAAGCGCTTGATCCCGGGCTTTGAAGCACCGGTTCTTCTGGCCTATTCGGCCCGTAACCGCTCGGCTAGCTGTCGTATTCCGTTCACGGCTTCGCCGAATGGCAAGCGCGTCGAGGTCCGTTTTCCCGATGCCACAGCCAACCCGTACCTGGCGTTCTCGGCCATGCTGATGGCCGGCCTTGATGGTATCCAGAACAAGGTCCACCCGGGTGATGCCATGGACAAGGATCTATATGACCTGCCGCCGGCCGAATTGGTGGATATCCCGACGGTTTGCGGCTCGCTCCGCCAAGCTCTGGAATCCTTGGACGCCGATCGTGATTTCCTCAAGAAGGGCGACGTCTTTACCGACGATGCGATCGACGGTTACATGGATCTTAAGTGGGAAGAAGTTTACAACTTTGAACACACACCGCACCCGGTCGAATGGCAGATGTATTACTCTTCGTAAGGCTTTTATTCGTCCGAGGGAGAAACCCCTATTTTTCCGGCGGATTATACGGTTGGAACGCCGCCCTGGAAACTCCCTCCGGGGCGGTTTCTTCGTTTGCGGGCGCAGACTTTAGCGGCGTGATGGCATCTTTACCTAGCATGTGCGCTGGCCGTCTCCATTGACCTTGCCAGTGCCCGCGGACCATTAACTCGTGTAGCCCTAATGGTAGCGTCATCCCAACGAGCGAACGGGTAAACGGTTGGCCATCGAGATGCTGCTGGTAGAGAAGGCGCTCGGCAACCAGCATGTCGTCTCAGTTCAAAGTCTCCTAATTGTTCGCATAGCGCGGCTAGACCGCACCCTTGTGGAACGAAGTGGTCGAAAGTCTGTAATTTACCGTCACCATTAGCGTGGTTGCGACAATTCTCCCGAAACGTACGAACATAGAACATACCCTACTGTTGCGATGACCATTGCTTGAAGCCATAGCGGGAATGGATTGAAATTTCCAACCGAATCACGGTCTGGGAAAGTTGGTATGAATTCAGTATCTTACGAAGAATAATTTTAAATGTTTCTTTTCTATTCACAAAATGTTTTCTTTTTGTTCTCAATAATGAAATAATAACGGTATTGTTACCAATTAGGAGAGAATTCGACATGAGCAACTTTGTTTCAGACTTCGCCGCTCTTTGCACCATGGCTTTCGCCGGCTACGCCTTTTTGCTGATCAGTTGACGTCTGGAGGCACGAGACGTTTTTGGTAGTCTTCGTCAATAGCGACAAAGGTAAAGATACCTTCCGTTACCTTGACCCGCCTACCCGCTTGGCGTTTGTGCAAGATCCAGGCTTGGATCAAGAGCTTGATGGAGGTGCGTCCGATGTCCAAAAGGTACGTATAG
>CAYXUT010000095.1:0-11186 GCA_964468005.1 uncultured Magnetovibrio sp.
ATATCCGGAGTTTCTACATTAGTTTGCGTATTTGTCTTCAGTGCTTGACCTAACTAGGTGTTCAGCGTGGCACCAGGCGGCTTCCATATCGTGTTTTTAGGCGGTGCGCATCCAGTGCTTAATCTTGGCAAAGGCTTGTTCGATAGGATTGACGTCCGGTGAGTAGGGCGGCAGAAACCAAAGTCGCGCACGGGCCGCTCTCGCCAGACCGAACCGCTAAAATAAAACGCTCGCCTAGAGCGTTCGAATGAAGCCTTGGCATGGGGTTCCAGCCTCATTATCCAGCGTCTATCTTAGATCATATTCTAACAAAAAAGAGCCCCCTGCCGACCGAAATCAAACCGGAAGCGCTCTAAAGGACCAATCGGTAGGTCCGGAGACACTCAAAACCGCTTGATCAGCCGGTTGATATACTCGCGTTCAGGTCGTGGGCGGTATTGTTCGCCTGAGCGGCGACGTAGTTCCTGCATAATTTTCCGAGCGCGCAGGATGTCTTGCTGGCTCGGCACCTTGACGTCGCCGTTGTTGAGCTGGTCGTACGGTCCGTCGCCACGGCGCCTGCCGAAGGGGTCGCGGTTACGCGGGTTTATTAGGCCGCGCTGCCGGCCCATGCCGATTCCCATCTGCGGCCCTTGTTGCTGGCGCGCCAATTCTTCACCCAGTTGATCGGTGGCGCGGTGCAGTTCGTCCAGCGCCTCGGTCTGGTCGTCGGTAGCGCGTCCCGCCTCACCGTCACGGAGCGCCTGGCCCGCCCCCTTCATGGCCTGTCCGGCACGCGCCAAGCGTTCCGAAACGGCGCCCAGCATCTCGTCCATCTGCCGCATCATGCGGCCGAGATCGCGGCGCAGTTGCTCCTGGCCCGGCGCCAACTGGCGCATGCCGTCCAGTTGCCCTTGCTGACCCGGCTGACGTCCCATTTGCTGGCGGCGGAAGGTCCGATCGAGCAATTTCTGCTGGCGCTGGCTGAGTTCCCGCAAATTACGCAGCATCTGCCTGCCCTTGTTCATTCCCTGGCGCGGCTGTGCCAAGCGAACCCCGTTGCGCAGTAGTTTCAACTTTTCTTTGAGCTGCGAGAGCATGTTCCGGGCTGCTTCGCGCGCCCCAGCTTGGCTGAGTTCTCGCACGCGGTCCAGTATCCGCTGCAAATCCTGGTTTCCCATAAATTCAGACGCCATCATGTTTTCCGGCATGGTGACGCCATTGCGCCTAAGGTGCTCAGCTAGTTCTTGCATGTATTGCGACATGGCCCGTTGCAACTGATCCATCAGGCGTTCGATTACTGCATCATCGGCTCCGTCGCGAAAGGATTTCTCGAGCCTCTCATGTATTTCACGCAAATCACGTTCGGCAATGACAAATTCGCCATCCTCAAGCCGAAGCCCTGTTTCCCAAAGAATTTGCTGCACGTCGCCACGCGCCTCGGCACTTCGGTCGTGGCGAAGCCGGGCATTCGCCACCGAAAGCGCCAGAAAGACAACCGTGTCGTTATAGAAATGCTGCGGGCGCTGAGCGATGACTGTTAGGTCCTTGGACACGTCAGCGGCGGTGGCCTCTCCCGGCCGGTTGAGCTTCTTGCGCGCAGCAATCAACGCGCGCGCCACTGGGTGGTTGAATATGCGCTCCGGCAAAGCTATGGAGACGTCTTCGGTCTTGCCTTCTTGGCCTGCCCCATCGCGCGCCTCCAATGACACCTTGACCTGCGTTCCAGCCCAAGGATGGGCAGCAAAATCACGCATCGTACGACCCTTGCCAGCAGTGGCACCACCAGGATTGGGCAAAGGCAGTGAAAACACCGCTGACGCCACGCCGCTCGGCAATGGCCAGCCTTCGCCATGGCGGATCACCAGTTTCAGCGTCGAAAGCGCGTAATCGTCCTTTACCTCGTACTGCAAGCCCAGCCGGCCTCGGCTCATATTCTTCGGCGGCGCAGTAAATTCCACGACCGGCCTCTTATCGGCAACAACTCGCACCGTCCAGATATCGACGATCTGATCTCCCAGGCGCACATCAAGTGTCTGCGCCGCAAGGTCATCATCACCGATCTCGGCCTCAGTATGCTGGCCATTGGCGGGATTGTCTTCATCCAGCACCGCAAATGGCACGGGCCGCGCGCCTATCATCAAGTTCGCCTCACCTTCGGCACGGCCCAACTGCGCCAGAATCTCGGAGCCGACCGGAATGTCTACAACATTGGTTTCAGACTTATCCTTGTCGGCGGATGTCTTGCCCGCATCACGCACCGCCGAGACCTGATTGGCGGCGCTGCCCTCCCCTTGTAGCAAGATCGGTGGCACCTGGGTATAGGCCGGCGGCGTAATCCAGATATCCAGGGCCAACACGCCGGAGTTGACGTCCGATTGCTTGGGCGTTAAGGCGCGCTCAAGTCGGGCACCAGCCTCACTGCCACCGGCAGCGATTGCAATGATCAAAAACAGCGGCACCACGGCCCTCAAACCCCTGGGGTCGCGGCGCGCCATACCCGGCGACGGTACGCCGACGCGCAATCTCGAAAGCATGGCCTGCATACGCGCTAAATGCGCCTGCCAAAGCACCCTCTCTTCGCCGCTAGCATCTGGAATCAAAGGCTGGTCGTTGAGCGTCGTCAACGGCCTGTGATCAACATTGCTGTCGCGTTCTATGCGGTGGCGGACCCTCTCGTAGCTGGCTGCGTAGCTCTCGCTCACAAGATAGTGGAACGCCCAAGCCGCACCGGCTCCAAACCCGACCAACACGAAAAGATGTAGCCAAAACGGTAGTTGCGGCAGCAAATCCAACAAGGCCACGGCAACAAATGCGGCTACAATCGCCAGCAACGGTATCAGTCTCGGCCAGAACCTCTCCCACACCAAATTTAAGCGGGCAACAAGAGTAATCGCGCCCAAGCGCGCGCGTGCACGAACACCTAGGCCGAGGCCCGGCCGCGCCGTCATCCGCCACCGTCGGCAACAAAGCCGGGGTTTTGTTCGAGCCAAGGCGGCATCGATTCGAGCCTCATCATATCGTCCACGGTGAACCTCCTACGTATCACCGCATGGTCGTCGCCATCGACCAAAACCTCCGGTGCCAAAGGCCGGGTGTTGTAGGTCGAGCCCATGACCGCGCCATAAGCGCCGGCCGTTCTGACTGCCAACAGATCACCTGGTGCCAACGGCGGCAGGGCGCGGTCCCTAGCAATATAATCGCCGGATTCACATATGGGACCGACCACATCCATTTGCGAGTAGTCTACAACAGTTTCGGGTTCCACGACGGGAACAATCTCGTGATGGGCGCTATAAAGCGTTGGGCGGATCAGGTCGTTCATGGCACAATCGACGATACAAAACTGCTTTGCCACGCCCTCTTTGACGAAAATCACCCGTGTCACCAGGATACCGGCATTGCCGGTAATCATGCGGCCCGGTTCAAACGTCAGCTTGCAGCCGAGATTGCCGACCGCTTCGGCTGCCATAGTGACATAATCTTCAGGGCTTGGCACAACCTCATCGCTATAGGTGATGCCAAGCCCGCCACCGAGATCAAGATTGGTGATCTCGTGGCCGGCGACGCGCAGTTCGCCAACCAATTCCGCCAACCGCCCGTAGGCCTCTCGGAACGGAGCCAGGTCCGTGAGTTGCGAGCCGATATGCATGGCCACGCCAGTGGCCTTGAGCCCTGGAAGTTCGACGGCGCGCTCGTAAGCGGCCTGGGCCAGCGCTAGGTCTATACCGAACTTGTCCTCCTGGCGGCCGGTGGAGATTTTTTCGTGCGTCTTGGCATCGACATCCGGGTTAACGCGTATCATCACTTCCGCCGTTCGCCTCGTCACCTCGGCGGCAGCGCTGAGAAATTCCATCTCCTGGAACGATTCGACGTTGATTCGCTGAACCCCTTTAGCGAGTGCACCGCACAGTTCATCGAAGGTCTTGCCGACGCCGGAAAAGACTATCTTATCAGCTGGAATTCCAGCTGCCAGCGCGCGTTCCATCTCCCCACCCGAGACCACGTCTGCACCGGCACCAAGCTTCGCCAAAGTCGCCAACACGGCAATGTTTGAGTTCGCCTTGACCGCATAGCAGATACCTGCATTTATCCTCGAAATGGCATCCTGAAAGACACTGTAGTGGCGCTCCAAAGTGGCCGTCGAATAGCAGAAAAATGGCGTGCCGACGCTTTTGGCCAAATCACTCAAGCATACATCTTCGGCGTACAAGCGTCCTTCACGGTATAGAAAGTGATCCATTTCTGCTCGTCCTCGAAACGATGGGCGGCGCGACTATTTCCAGATTGCCACGAAACGCTAGCCAGCAAAACGTTAAAGCGTCGGAACTTAACTTAGCGCGCGGGTGGTTGGTTTGGATACTGGTAGATACCCCCGGGCGCGGGTTTGGATTTTTCTTTTTCGGCCCTGGGGTTCACCTGCAAGGGTGGCAAAGCTGCCGGATACTGACGGGGATAGGTCGCACCGTCCGGCTGGCTGGGTGATGACTTAACGCCGCAAGCACTTAGGCCGACAGCCAAAGCGATGGACGTGGCTGTTAAGACTGAGCTTTTCATCAACTGGATCAAATCCATGCCAAACACCTTAGAGCATACCGCTCAATCAAAAAACCTTTTGCGGGCTTCCCCTGCCGCCCGTTTGACATTCTCAGGCGCCGCCCCGCCAAAGGACGTGCGCCCTTGAAGCGCGCTCTCAACGCTAAGAACCGAGAAAATATCTTCCGTAATCCCGGTTTCCACCGCTCGCATATCCGCCAAACTTAAATCGGCCAAATCGCAGCCCTTACCCTCAGCCAGCTTGACCAATGCACCGGCGACGTGATGCGCGTTGCGAAACGGCATGGCCAGCACGCGCACCAGCCAGTCGGCTAGGTCGGTGGCGGTAGAGAAGCCGCGCCCGGCATCGGCCGCCATGCGTTCAACGTCAAAAGTAGAGCCTTCAAGCATGCCAGTCATGGCAGCCAAGGAGAGCTTCAACGTGTCGAACACCTCGAACACCGGCTCCTTGTCTTCTTGCATGTCCTTGCCGTAGGTCATCGGCAAACCCTTCATGACGATCAAAAGCCCATTCAAGGCGCCAATCACTCGGCCTGCCTTGGCGCGCACCAGTTCGGCAGCGTCGGGATTGCGTTTCTGCGGCATGATCGAGGAGCCAGTGGAAAAGGCATCACCGAGCCTGACATAGGCGAACTGCTGCGAACACCAGATCACGTATTCCTCGGCAAGGCGCGACAGGTGAACCGATAAAATTGAGGCGAACCCCAAGAACTCGAGCGCAAAATCACGGTCCGCTACGGCATCCATGGAGTTCGCCGCCGGCCTGTCGAAACCTAGTTCCCGGGCTGTCATCTCGCGGTCGAGCGGAAAGGACGTGCCGGCCAGCGCCGCCACGCCCAAGGGGCTTTCGTTCATGCGCGCCCGACAATCCCGTGCACGGCCCCGGTCGCGGCCGATCATCTCCGCATAGGCCAAAAGATGATGGCCGAGCGTTACCGGTTGCGCCGATTGCAAATGAGTGAAGCCCGGCATGATCGAACCAGCGTGGGCCTCGGCGGTATCGATTAACGCTGCTTGCAGGGCCTTCATGTCGGCATCCAACTCATCTAAGGCATCACGCACCCAGAGCCTGAAATCGGTTGCTACCTGGTCGTTTCTTGAACGGCCGGTGTGCAGCCTGCCCGCCGCCTCGCCAATCAGTTCCTTGAGCCGCGCCTCGACGTTCATGTGGATGTCTTCGAGAGAGCGCGAGAACGAGAAATCGCCGGCCTCGATCTCAGCCTTGACAGCATCAAGGCCCTCAACGATGGCGACGGCATCATCGGTCGCAATAATTTTCTGCTGGGCCAGCATGCGAGCATGCGCCTTCGAAGCGGCAATATCCTGAGCGTACAGCCGCTTGTCGAAGTCGATAGAGGCATTGATAGCTTCCATCACCAAACCGGGACCACCTAAAAATCTTCCGCCCCACATGGCGCTGGCATCAGACCCAAATTTTGTTCTATCGTCGCTCACGCTTCCGCTCGTTTTTCACGCCCGGGGGGCACACGCCGACCGGACCTTGCAAGGAGTGCCACCCGTATATGTCTGAACGATCTCTAAGTACAGGAAAAATCGTTACTTTCCTTGTTGGCGCCGCAGTGTTCATCGGCCTTGGACTGGTCTTGAAGACACAGTTCACAGGCGGCGACGCCAAGACCCAGAGATGCCAGCCGAAAGCTGGCGTTCTGACAACCTTCCAGCCAAGCGAGGAACCGCGCAAGGCGCCCGATGCCGCCATTTTCGATAATGATGAGAAAGAGCGCCGGCTTACGGACTACGTAGGCCGTGGCGTGGTGCTCAATTTTTGGGCCACTTGGTGCGCGCCTTGTGTCAAGGAAATGCCACAACTGGACCGGCTCAACGCGATCCTGAAAAGCAGCGGTATCGATGTCCTGGCTGTCTCGGAAGACCGCCAGGGGCTACCCATCGTGCGTAAGTTCTTTGAGGTCAGCAAGCTCCGGCACTTAGAGATTCTTGCCGACCCTAAGGGGAATCTTTTGCGCGCCTTGGACGGTCGCGGCTTGCCGACGACCGTGATCTTCGACCACCAGGGTTTTGAGGTCGGGCGCGTCACTGGCATCGCCGAATGGGACGCGCCGGAAACGGTCGGGTTTTTGAAGCAGTGTTTGGGCCCGTGAGATCAGCTAAGGCTATTTAACGAACGGCACGTATTCCATGTCGGTCTACAGGACGTGGCGGGTCAACCAGATCTGGAGAAGGTCCATCGTTTCATCATTACGCTCGGCCAACATGCGGGTTCAACAACAGGCGCTTGCCGCGATGCCGAAAATTAGGAAATCGAAAACATTCCATACCTTCAGTGAAAAATCGCTCGCCCCGATACACCATTTTGGTGGCAATCTTGATGACGAAGACTGAAAGCACCGCCTTGTCCAGCACATGCAGCAGGCCGTCATATTCGGCGCGCATGTCAGCGATGTTTCGAGCCGGGAGTGACCGCGTTGAACACAATCAACACCGTGATCAGGTTTTGACTTTCTGCGCTATGATAACGGCGCCGACGCGTTTGCACATGCTCATGTCAGTGATCTTCCCGTCGTTCTTATCCACAGTGGCAATCCCGTATAGGGTTTACCCTGTCTTCACCCTGCTTCCAAGGGCTCTCAGGTCTTCGGCATCGTCTACATCGTCAAGTGTAGCAACAAATGCATGTCGCCATGAGGCTGGTAGATTAGCCAATGTATCAGCGAGTGTATCGACAGTCGACCAACGCACGCCCTTGTAGATGTCGACATAAGCGTTGGGCCGCTTTAGCCCGACCAGCCAAAAACCACCATCCGACGCTGGCCCAAAGACCGCGTCATTTTGCCCGAGCGCCCGAAATGCGGCTTCGATATGCGCGGCTTCAACCGCTGGGATATCGGCGCCGATTAGCACTGCCGCCCCGGCTGGAACCGCACTCATCAGGCGCGCCATGCGCTGGCCCAGATCACCCTCGCCTTGTTCGATGCGCGGGTGGTTGACCGGCCAAATTCTCGGATCATATCTTGTCTCGTTGGGGCTGATGCCGAGCCAGGTTTGCCATCGCCCATCGGCCCCCAGGCGCCGCGCGACTTCAGCCAGAGTACGCTTATAGAAACCCCAAGCGGCAACAGCGCCGATATCGCAGGCCAAGCGCGATTTCACCCGTCCGATACGAGGCGCCTTGGCCATGATGATCAGATGCCTGCGGGCGGCGTTCACTCTCGTCCCCCCGTATACAGCAGCACCAAAGACGCCGGCCGCACACCCAAAAAATAAAGCCCCAGGCACAAGAGATTGCGCGCCGGGCGCAAGATATAGCCGTCGCGGTGGTAACGCACCGCCGATGTTAGTGCGTCGGCAGGCAGCGCTTTGAGGCGGTGCTTGGCGATGCGGCGCACCAGGGCGACATCTTCCATCAATGGGATTGATGGAAAGCCGCCCAAATGCTCGTAAAACTCGTTACTGATCAGCAACCCCTGGTCGCCGTAGGGAAGCCCGAAAGTCTGGCAACGCCAGGCAACCATACGTTCCAAGCGTCTGGCTTCAGGAGAAGGGTCATCAAGCGCAAAGCGGTAATGGCCGGCACAGAATCGGTTGGCAGCATCGGCCATGAAGCGTTCGGTGACCTTCTGCCAGCCTGGTTCGAGCCGCGTATCGGCATGGATGAACAACAACCAATCGCCGACCGCGGTCTCGGCGCCCGCCGCCATTTGACTGCCTCGGCCACGCGGGGCCGTTACTACCCCGGCACCGGCAACGCGGGCCAGGTCTGCAGTCGCATCAATTGAGCCCCCATCGGCAACGATGACCTCACCAGCGACACCACTCTCCAGCCAGTTCTCAACCTCGCCGACAATGGTATCCGCCTTATTCAGCACAGGAATAATGACACTCAGCACAACCGCCACCCAATACTATCTCCAAGGCAAAAACATCAGCGATGGTGTCGTCCTTGAAGGTCACAGGAACCATGGAAAAGTCTTCGATATTGCTTTAATCGGCGCGCAGGTGTCCAGCATCGACAAAGCCTTCCAACTGGGTGCGGGCGGTAACGGTGGCGGGACGGATGAGCTTATGGAATCGCGCGGCAAATCCCGTGCCGATAATCCCGGCGCGTACAGTCTTTTTGTTTTCATGGGTTTCTCCTCAACAACGCTTTCGTTCAGTCGCGATAGTCGGGGCAATCGCGATCCAACACGTCCTTCAAGGCATTGAAGTGCTTGATGGCATATTCAGAACTGAGGCCGTTTCTGATCTCATAGGCGGTGGCCTTAGCCATGTTGTCTGAGATGTACTTAAGCGGCCTTCCCGTCGACATGGCCAGGACCTGCACCTCACAGGTTCGCTCGAGATAATAGAGATCATCGAAGGCCTCGGCGATGCTATCCCCGACCACGATGACGCCATGGTGTGCCAAGAACAGAACCCGCTTACCACCGATCTTCGAAGCCATGCGGTCACCCTCGGCGGTGGCGGTGGCAACGCCGCCATAATCGTCGTCATAGGCAACGTCGTCCCAAAAGCGGAGCGCGTTCTGGGTGACCGGCTCGACACGGCCCTCTTCCAGCGAGGTCAGGCTCGTGGCATAGGGCATGTGAGTGTGCAGGACGGCGCGGGCACGAGAATGCTGGGCATGGATGCGCGAATGGATACAAAAGGCAGTCATTTCCAACTCGCGCTCTCCTTCCAGGATATCGCCAGCCTCGTTGACCACCAGGATATCGCTGGCGCGCATCATCGACCAATGAATGCCGTGCGGATTGATCAAAAAACAGTCTTCCTGCCCGGACACGACATAACTGAAATGGTTGCACACGCCCTCGTGCATATTGAAGCGCGCCGCCAAGCGTAAAGCGGCGGCCATGTCGATGCGGGCCTGTTGGAAAGTATTACTCATTTTGTAACCTCTTAAGCTTATCCACATTGCGGCGCGATCTATTACCAGGATATTTATTACCCGCGCCGTTGCCACGATGGCAAGATTGTCATAGGGTCCGCCGGCCCCGCTCCCTTCACCCCCCTGGCATCTTGGGGGTCTTTTTTTGACGGAATACCATGCGTGACAGCACCCCCACCTTGGTCTTTATCTTCCGCGAATGGCGGTTTTTGTTGTTCGGCGCGCTGGTCATGTTCTGGACCAGCCCGGGGCAAACCTACCTGATTTCTCTGTTCGCCGACAAAATAAGTAGTGATTTCGGGCTTAGCCACGGCGAGTGTGGCTCGCTCTATACCGCCGCTACTCTGACAAGCGCCGCTATCTTGTGGCCGACCGGTCGCCTGGTGGATAAGTTGCCGCTGGCTAAGTTCGTCTGGTGGGTTTGCGCCACCATGGCGGTAGGAGCAGCTGCCTTTTCCCTGGTCTCGGGACCCGTCACACTGTTCTTTGGCATCCTGGTAGTACGTTTTTTGGGCCAGGGCATGATGTCGCACATTGCCGTTACCGCCATGGCCAGGCGTTATGTAGCCGAGCGCGGCCGCGCCATCGCCATTGTCGGGTTCGGCTTTCCCATCGCCGAGGGCATCTTGCCGCCTTTGATCACCATTGGTCTTACAATCACACATTGGCAAAACATCTGGATTGTCTTGGGAGCCTGCGTCGCAGTGACACTGTTGCCGGCCATCCCGTTTCTGCTGAAACGTACCGCCAGCCAAGATGGCCATGGCGCCGAGGGCCTAGTCCGCCATGACACCGCGCGCCAGCAATGGACCCGCAGAGAGATGTTACGCGACAAGCGATTTTTCATGGTGGCACCCTTGATGATGACTATGTCGGCCATTTTTACGGGGTTAATCTTCCACCAGAAATTCATTATCGGTACGGCTAAGGGCTGGGATTTTTTGTGGTGGAGCATTTGCTTCGCTGGTTTTGCCGTTTGCCAAGTAGCCGGCAGTTTCATTGCTGGTTGGCTGGTCGATAAGGTTTCGGCAAGATGTATTACGCCCTACGTGTTGCTGCCTTTTGCGCTGTCCATCACCCTGCTAGGTCTTGGCACCAGCGAAGCATGGGCGCTGGTTATCCTGAGCGCTATGGGCCTCAGCGCTGGCGCCACCAACCCGACGTTTTCCTCACTCTGGGCGGAGTTCTATGGCACCGAACATCTGGGTGCCATCCGCGCCGCCGGTGCGGTGCTCAGCGTTTTCGCCTCAGCCTTGGGGCCGGTCGTCGTCGGTTGGGCGCTCGACGTGGGCGTCTCGGTACTGACGCTGACATCAACCTCTGTGGCAATTACGCTCTCGACCAGCATGCTATCTGCCGCGGCGGTAAGGAAATAGTCAGACCCGTACTTTGGTAGCTATTGGCCTTATCGACCATTTCAGACATCATCTCGGACATGCCCAAGAGCACGTTGAACAAACTTCTTAGTTCGTAAAAGATTTTGGGGGAGGGTCTATTTTTAACAACGGTCTTGTGTTCAAGCTATTCGTTTTTCCACACATTGATGTTCGTTATCTCAAACTGATCAGCTAGATTAGAAAATATGACTAATCCCGTACCATCAGTTCAACCGTATGGGCATGGGCGAGCGCGCCGAGCCGCTTGCCACCGCAAATGGTCGGCTGAAGAATAACCGCCTCGGGAAGAAAATTCTCTAAGCCGATATCGGTGTTTGACCCCTCGGTACCAACATATATCGCTTCATCCACCTCACAGACTTGGGTGATCAAGCTATGAGCGGCCGAGC
>CAYXUT010000096.1:0-8520 GCA_964468005.1 uncultured Magnetovibrio sp.
AGAGCACACCTTGATGGCCGAGCTCTGGTAGCCACCCCCGGCCATGGTGACAACCCTGAAGCCATAGCCATCGAGCATCTCGATCGGCTGGGTATTATCGCCTGACATGTAGAACCTAGAGGTCCCCTTGCCGGGCGCGGCACCAATGATACCGGCATCAATGAAGGCCGCTCCGGCTCGCTCAATAATGGCCTTCACCTGTGCTGCCGTTCCTGGTGCAATGGCCTTACAATCGACATAGACCGGAGCAAGACCGGCGGCGCACATGGCTGCTGCCATGTCCTAAGCCAAGCTAACAGAGGCAACGGATGGCAGTATTGAAAGGAAGAGATCAGCCTTGCCAGCAACGGATTCAAATGAACCCAAATCCTCAATGCCGGCCTCAGCCGCAAGGTCACACGAATGCTGGCTGCGTCCTGCAAGGTTTGTAACGACTCGAAAACCGTGTTCGATCAAAGCGCCGCCGACAGCGTGACCCATATCGCCGGTAGCGACGACGGCAATGGTTTTCACGCTCATGATCGCAAGCCCCTAAGCATCAAAGTTGCGCAGAACCTGGCCCGGCCGCGCCTTGGCATCAATATTCCCATCGGCGTCAACTACCCGTTGACCGTTGATCCAAACGCCGTGTATTCCCACGGCATCGGTGACCAGCCGCGCTGCGCCAGATGGCAAATCAAACTGACGCCGCTTTGCCCCTCTGTCGATGATATTAGGGTCGAACAGCATCAAGTCGGCCCAATAACCGGGCGCGATACGGCCACGCTCCGGAATTCCGTATATGGCGGCAGGCTTGCCGGTCAGTTCATGAACCGCACGTTCCATCGGCATCAAGCCCTTGCGGCGGGCCCAGTGGCCCATCAAGTGAAGACCAAACCCGGCATCGCAAAAGAACGTCAGGTGCGCCCCGGCATCACTAAGCGCCACCGAAGCATTGGGATCGGTGATCATTCGCCCGACAGCCTCTTCATCGGAATTGAGAAGTATGGCGGTAAACACCGTTTCCAGTTCTTCCTCAATGGCGAAATCGAGCAGCCAATCGAGGGTATCAACGCCAGCCTCAGCCGCCAGTTCGGAGATATTCCGGTGCTCAAGGTATTGGTTTTCTTCCTTTGCCACCTGCGTGACGACAAGTTTATCCCATTCGCCATTAAAAATTCTGACACCCGCCGGCTGGGCCAATTCGGCGCGCACCGCATCACGAAAACCCGCATCAGCATAAACCGCCATCAATCCTTCGCCTTCGGCTTTCATGGCCAGTGTCCACGCCTTAAGGCTCTCCAGTGGATAAGCCGAACTCATGGTAAAATCCATCGTCAGCGGGCAACAACTGACCTGCCCCCAAAGCTCACGCCCTGCATCTCGAGCAGCGGCAATCGCGTGAAGATCTGCGAAGGCGCCGTCCGGATCGGTCGGGTTGTGCAACAGAGCAGCTATGACGAAAGGACGGCCTGATTTGGCAGCGAGCGCCTCAAGATACGGGACATCGGTTCGGTTGCCTTTAGTTAGCATAAAAACGCCGTTACCGCCTTCGCCCATGGCAGTAATCAGAGTTTCCAGTTCTTCATCATCAGCTAGGCGCGACGGCATCGGAATGCCGCCTGCACCGTTGTGCTGGGGCGCTGTCGATGTGGCAAAGCCAATGGCCCCAGCACCCATGGCATCGGCAACGATGCCACGCATTTCAGCCAATTCCTCGGGCGTGGCAGCGCGCTCGACGGCGGCTTCCTTCATCACATAAGTGCGGAGCGTCGAATGACCCACGAAAGCGGCAACATTCGGCAGCACTCCGCCCTTTTCGACGGCATCGAGATACTCTGAAAAACTTTCAAAATTCCACTGGATGCCAGATCGGAGCGCATCCAGACTCATCCCTTCCACCTGAGTTAGATTACGCATGATCAAATCGCGGTCGCATGGCCGGCATGGTGCTATTGTGAACCCGCAGTTCCCCATGATAGCGGTAGTCACCCCATGTGTCGGCGAGGGGTCGAGCGATGGATCCCAGGTGACCTGAGCGTCATAGTGGGTGTGGCTGTCAATAATACCGGGCATCAGGGCCAAGCCTTCGGCATCAATCGTATCGACCTCATCCGAGGCTGGTAAGCCTTCCCCCAAGGCGACGATACGTCCATCCTCAACTGTCACATCCATACCAAACCTCGGCGGCGAATCACTGCCGTCATAAACAGTTGCGTTTCGAACAAACAAATTCACGGCTCTCTCCCTTCGCCATCAGACCTCTTGTTTACTCCCGATTTTCACATCGAAAAAGAGACATGATACCCCGAGACAGAGCAGCATCATACAAAAACATGAACTATCAGGGAGACACTCCAGGCGTCCGACGGCGCCAAAAAGTATGGAAAGGCTGTGCCGGCTGTTCCGAAATAGACATGGCTTGAAACACGTATTAGAGATGATGTTTGGACACGTTTCTGGAAGTGCGCTGGCACGAGTTTGATCCGCTGATCGCAAATATTGGAATGCTGTCGCTGTTCGCCTGCGCAGAGACACTTTTCGGCGGCGTGATAGCAAAACCAAGTAAGGACCATGCTAGAGATTGCGGTTCTCACAACTACCTTTTTGGCGTAATGGCAACGCTGGTTGTGTTCCGTACTATAGAGTTCGTATTTGGTGTTCTGGTCGATACGCGTGGCGATCCAGTCATGGCTCTCAGGCGGGCCCTATCGGCGCGACCGACACAACAAAGCCCAGCACACTAACGCGATACGGATTCAGAGGCGCGGCGCTCTCTGGCGAAATCATCTATATCGTCATTTTCAGAATCTTCGGACTAATTTCCCAAGGATTGATTCAACACCTTAGTAAGGCTCTCTTCGGCCCCTGGATGCTTGCGATCATTGTGGTGCCGACAATCGCTGCCGCCATGCCGGTCACTCTATTACTGCCAGATACCAAACAGTTCGACGCATTGCTCGCGCTTTGAACAATTCTCCATGCTATCAATTTCATCGGCGTGATTGAGTCTAGACACTCTGCTTCAACGCGAAGAAGTGCTTTTAGTACAGACATGACAGCACGTTTCATCTTTTCGAGAATGAGGCTGATCTAATTTTCACGATAATTCTAGATACGTAAATCATTGATTTTTTGACAATAAGTGTTCATATTATCGGCACGTGTTGCATTCGATTTGAGTTACCTCCAAACCGGTACGCCGGATAGCGTCGTTACCCCCTGACAATGTAAGCGTGATACCAGCCGCATCGTCACGTGGTGTGATGTGCGGAACACTAACATCCGTCAGAGGAGACAAAGATGGCTACTGGTACAGTTAAATGGTTTAACCCGACCAAGGGTTATGGTTTCATCGAGCCGGAAGACGGCTCCAAGGACGCTTTCGTCCACATCTCAGCGGTGGAACGCGCCGGATTGAACACGCTCAATGAAGGACAAAAAGTGTCCTTCGAACTGCAGACCGGACAAAACGGAAAAACATCGGCCGAAAACCTGTCTGTCGTCGACTAACGATCTTGAGCCGCCTCTGGTACCCATCGGGGGCGGCAGATTGAAAGAAACAGCATGGCCCGCAAACCAAACTACAGTTTCGAGCGCCACGAGCGCGAAAAGGCTAAGGCGGCTAAGAAAGCCGCCCGCCTTGAAGCCAAGAGAGAAAAGGCTGAGAGCAAGAGAAACGCCGACGCCGAGGAAAGCGATAGTCAGGAGCCCGGCGAGAATTCAATTTCCTAACCGTCTGAGCCGGTCTTCGGCAGCGATATCAGCGTCAAATGCATCGCGGAATTACAGAATTCGAAAGGCTATCCCGGCCGGATTGAAGACTACCTGCACGTGTCCATTGATGGGAGGTCCGATGCCCGAGCGTAATGAGTGCGCCGGACCACGCGCAATAAATAGATGGTATCGTCGGTGGCTTCTTCAAGGTCGGTGTTTGTACCGCTCTCATCGACAATTTGTATGAAGACGGCTCCACCTTCACTCAGTTCTCCGACTTCCGTACGTCGTCCAGGCGGATGCCAGCGAAGTTGTGAGCCAGTTCAGCGATGACCAGTTCGGCCGTTTCGACATGCGAGACACCCAAACGCCGCTCCAGATGGCCGGCGAACTGCTTGGGCACGTAGCGCGCGACCCAGTCACCATTGACGGAACCGTCGTAAGCTAGGCAAACGGACATTCGGCCCTCCTCCGACAGTTAACGAAACCACCCCTCAAATCATCAATTTTACCTTGATATCGCGGAGGTTTGACGTCCAAAGAAGCCTGTGTATCAGCTGCCCGATAGCTTCTCGCGCAGGAACTGATTGACCATCTGCGGATTAGCTTTGCCCCCTGTGGCCTTCATCACTTGGCCAACAAACCAGCCGATGGTTTTTTCATTCCCGTCGCGCACCTGGTCCGCCTGTTCGGGATTGCTTGCGATCGCCGCATCGACTGCGGTCTCGATTTCATCCGTATCGGTGATCTGTTTCAGGCCTTTTTCCTCGACGATGTCGCCAGGGTGGCGCCCCGTCTCAAACATAACGTCGAAGACGTCCTTGGCAATGCGTCCGGAAATCGTGTCATCAGCCATAAGGTCAAGAAGTTCGCCCAATTGGTCGGCGGATACGGGACTTTCTGAGATTTCCTTTCCGGCCGAGTTGAGCGCGCCGAAAAGGTTCGTGGTTACCCAGTTTACGGCAGCCTTGGAATCGCGCTGGCCTTTCTTACCCTCCGGTCCACCATGCATGACGCGCTCGAAATACTCGGCGTTCAGCTTCTCGCCAACCAGGACGCCGGCGTCGTACGGTGAAAGACCGTAATCGGCAATAAAGCGCTCTTTTTTGTCATCGGGCAATTCGGGCAGGGTCACTGCGATGGCATTGACGTATTCGGGCGACAAATTCACAGGCAATAGATCAGGATCCGGAAAATAGCGGTAATCATGGGCGAACTCCTTGGAACGCATACCACGGGTCTCGCTGCGGTTTGGGTCGAAAAGACGTGTTTCTTGCACGACCTCGCCGCCCGTCTCCCAGACATCAACCTGACGCGCTGCCTCAACCTCGATGGCCTGCATTACGAAGCGCACCGAGTTGACGTTCTTAATCTCGGCCCGCGTGCGCAATTCTTCGCCCGAATGACGCACCGAGACATTGACGTCGGCGCGCATGGAGCCCTCTTCCATGTTGCCATCGCAGGTGCCGAGATAGCGCAGAATGGCGCGCAGCTTGCGGAGGTACGCTCCAGCCTCTTCCGGCGAGCGGATATCGGGCTTCGAGACGATCTCCATCAGACACACACCTGAGCGGTTGAGATCGATGAACGAACGCCTAGGGTCCTGGTCGTGCATCGACTTTCCGGCGTCCTGCTCCATGTGCAAGCGCTCGATACCAACCTCCGCGGTCTTACCGCCCTCAAGATCGAGCACCACCGTGCCCCCGCCAACGATCGGATATGCAAACTGGCTGATCTGGTAGCCTTGCGGCAGGTCGGCATAGAAGTAGTTCTTGCGTTCAAACACCGAGTGCAGATTGATCTTGGCCTTGAGACCAAGACCCGTCTTCACTGCCTGTTCAATGCAGTACTCATTGACCACCGGCAGCATGCCCGGCATAGCTGCGTCGATTAAAGACACTTGGCTGTTCGGCTCGGCGCCGAATTCGATCGAGGAGCTGGAAAATAGCTTGGCATTGGAGATCACCTGGGCATGAACTTCAAGCCCAACCACAACTTCCCAATCGCCTGTTTGACCTTGCAGGATGTAATTCATGGTGCTGCCTCAAATTCGGCAGCATCTTCCAAAGCCCTGGCGGCTCGGAGTAATGTCACCTCATCAAAGGCGCGGCCAATCAGTTGCAGCCCCAAGGGTAAACCAGAAGCATCAAGCCCCGCCGGAACGCTGATTGCCGGCAAGCCAGCCATGGAAGCCGGCACGGTGAAGACATCGTTTAAGTACATGGCGATGGGATCGTGCATCTTCTCGCCGATGGCGAAAGCGGCACTCGGTGCGGTTGGCGTCAGAATAACATCTACATTTTCGTAGGCGGTCTTGAAGTCCTGAGCGATAAGGCTCCGCACCCGCTGTGCCTTGACATAATAGGCATCGTAATAGCCGGCGGAAAGAACATAGGTACCGATCATTACACGCCGCCGCACCTCGGCTCCAAAGCCCTCACCGCGCGTATTCTCATACATTTCATCGAGTGAATGACCGTCCACCCGCAGCCCATAGCGCACGCCATCATAACGCGCGAGGTTACTGGACGCTTCGGCCGGTGCAACGATGTAATAACAAGGCAGCGCGTATTCAGTGTGCGGCAGACTTATCTCGACGCAAGTCGCACCGGCATCCTCGAACCATATACGGCCCTGGTCCCAAAGCGCTTGAATATCGGCCGGCATGCCGTCCAGAGTGTACTCCTTGGGGATACCGACGCGCATGCCCTTAACGCCATCCGCCAAGTCAGATGCGAAGTTCGGCGTGTCGATAGGGGCGGATGTGGAATCTTTTGCATCGTGCCCGGCCATCGCTTGTAGCATGATCGCCGCGTCTTCCACACTTCGGGTCATGGGGCCAGCCTGATCGAGGCTAGAAGCAAAGGCGACAATGCCCCAGCGCGAGCACCGCCCATACGTCGGCTTGAGCCCGACGATACCACAAAAGCTCGCTGGCTGGCGGATCGAACCACCGGTGTCCGTGCCGGTCGCACCTAAGGCCATGCGCGCCGCGATGGTAGCCGCCGAACCGCCGGACGAGCCTCCCGGGACAAAGTCTTTGCCTTCACTTGTAGTCCAGGGATTTTTCACCGGGCCGTAATATGACGTGATGTTGGCCGAACCCATGGCAAATTCATCAAGATTGGTCTTGCCCAGCATCACCGCGCCAGCGTCGCGAAGATTCTGAGAGACCGTGGATTCGTAGGTCGGCATAAAGCCGTCAAGGATATGAGAGCCCGCGGTAGTCAAGACACCGTCAGTGCAAAACAGGTCCTTCACTGCGATCGGGATGCCATCCATGGCGCCCAATGCATCACCATTGGCACGGCGAACATCGGATTCTCGGGCCCGTTCAAGCGCGACATCGGGGGTTTCGGTAATGAAGGCGTTAAGGTCGCGCGCGCCCTCAACGGCGGCAATATGGACTTGGGCCAACTCCTCGGCCGAGGTTTCGCCCGCTTCCAATGCCCTGGCAGCACCCGCGATGGTCAGTTGCGTTAATTCGCCCATCGCCCTACTCAACCACCTTCGGAACGGCGTAGAAATCGCCAACACGATCCGGCGCGTTAGTCAGGACTTTCTCCAGGACGTCGCCGTCGGTGACGCTATCGGTCCGCTTGGCCATCTTCATGTCGGCAACCGAGGTCATCGGCGCAACACCGTCTGTATCGACCTCTGACAACTGCTCAATCCAGCCGATGATATTGTTGAGCTCAACTGATAAGCTATCTAGTTCCGTATCATCGATGCGGATGCGGGCCAAAAAGGAAATCCTTCGAACATCTTCGCGGTTAAGCGACATGGGACACCAAAAATGAGTGTTACGCGGGCGCGGAAATTATCATCCGGCCCGCCTGACGGCAAGCGTGGCGCCGCCACTCGAATTCAGCAAGCCGATCTGTATAAGGCATACTTTACAACGCAAACACGATAGGATCATTGTCGTGATCGTTATGTCATCCGGCATCCGAAAGTCGTTGCCCGGTGATCTCACATATCTGGTCGCTGGGTCATCCGGTTAAAAATCAAGTTGGACATGGTCTTCGCACATCTTATCTAGGAGGTTATAGGAAACCGTCCCAACTTGAATATCTCTGAACGAAAACAGATCATCGCGGCCGCACCATGGATCATGAGCCCTGTCTGCTTGAAAGACGGTTGGAATGCGCTGTGGGATCTGGCGGTCGAGCTCACTGAAAATCTTTGGGAGAATATGAAAGTAAACACGAACAGATTTTTTTAGGAAGCTCTCTGGTTAGCTCGGATCTTTTGCGTCTTTCTGTCAATGGTCTGGGTTATCCGGCGATGATTCCGGATCATATTTAGCTCCTGCAGCACCCCAACACGGGTTTACGAGGTATTTCCAGATACGACCGATCACCCTTCCAACACTTTCTCGACAAACTTAGCGCATAGGCCGATGTAAGTGGACGGGTCTAGGATGGCGTCGATTTCCTCTTCGGTTAACTTGGCTGTGATTTTCGGAACCGCCATCAGGGCGTCTTTCATGGCCGTGCCATTAACGGCGGCTTTTTGCGCAATTTCATAAATAATCTCATGTGCCTCTAGACGGCCGATGATGGGGGCAAGTTTCATCATCACCGCTTCGGAAAGCATCAGGCCGCCAGTGCCATCAAGATTGCGGCGCAGATCGCCGTCGGTGATGATGCCCTCAAGGCCGCCATGGGCCGCCGTGACCCCCACACAACCTAGGCTCTTCGAACTGATCTCGATGATGGCGTCGGTCATCGGGGCGGTGCCGGCAATCAAGGGCAGCCGGTCGCCGCCATGCATGATGTCCGACACCTTCAATAGCTTGCTCCCCAACTGGCCGCCTGGATG
>CAYXUT010000096.1:8530-11146 GCA_964468005.1 uncultured Magnetovibrio sp.
GCCTCTAGCCGGCCAATGATGGGGGCAAGTTTCATCATCACCGCTTCGGAAAGAATCAGGCCACCAGTGACATCAAGATTGCGGCGCATATTGTCGATACGCACGTTGAGTCCGCCGGTAACAAAAGCGGTTTTCTTGACCGCCGCATGGGTGAGCGCATACAAGCGGCTTAAGTATTCACGCTCTGCCTGCAGGCCGATCTTATCGCGCTCGTGTTCGGCGACAAGATTCTCGAAAGCCGGAGCCACGCAAGTGCGAGCGGCACGGGCAACACCAACAATGGTTTCACAGATGGCTGGATTGCGCTTATGGGGCATCGTAGAAGAACCAACCTTGCCGGGTGGCATGGGCTCTTCCAGTTCTGCCAGTTCCGTCTTTTGCAGCGCATAGACCTCATGGGCGATCTTTCCCATGGTCCCAGCCAGCATGGCCAGGACGGAGGCGGCTTCGGCAATGGTATCGCGCGCCACGTGCCAGCAGATCACAGGTTGTTTCAGGCCCAAAACCTCCATCATCCGGCTCTGTACCTCCAGGCCTGGCACGCCAATTGCCGCCATGGACCCCACCGCGCCAGAGAACTGGCCGACGAAAACGCGCTCTGCCGCCGCGACCATGCGGCCTTGGTGACGCCGCACCTCGTCAAGCCAGATTGCAACCTTGTAGCCAAACGTGATCGGCTGCGCTTGCTGACCATGGGTCCGCCCAGCCATGGGTGTGGTCTTGTGCTCGCGTGCGAGCCTTATGAGGTTGTCCACAAGTACCGATACTTCCTCGACGATCACCACCCAAGCGTCTTTCATCTGCAGGATCTGCCCAGTATCCATAATGTCCTGGGTGGTTGCACCCCAGTGAAGATAACCACCAGCGTCGCCGGTGCATTTTTCGTCCATGGCACGGACCAAAGGTACGATGGGATGTGAGGTGCGGTCCATCTCGGCTTTCATGTCTGCAAGGTCATAGAATGCCGCATTCGAGATACGCGAAATCTCTTTGGCAGCCTCAGTGGGGATCAGCCCCACCTCGGCTTCGGCTCGTGCCAGCGCCACTTCCACATCGAGCCATTTCTGCACCGTCGTTCGGTCCGAAAAAATCTCACGCATCTCTGGTGTCGAAAACTGATCTCCGAACAGTTCACTATCCATGACGTAGGCGCCCACGGTAGCTCTCCTCTCTGACATTACCGCTCGTCAATCCGGACGCTCCGGTTGGTTCTGTTTAGCGGTTTTCCGATTTCTTGGCGAGAGACTGCCAGACCCCCGACGTCCAGGCTGATGTAGCCAACTCAAGCGCGATTCTAAGCGCTTGACTGACGTTGCTAGCAGCCTTTGCTTTCGGCGGGTGAGCATGTGCGAACTTTTTAATATTAACGGAGTCGAAACTGATTTCACCCTTACTACGATCCCAAAGTAAGTGGGTCGAAAATACTTCTTCAAGCCCACCTTCCAGTTCCAGTATATCAACGGTGATTTGATGCACTGGTTTCTGCCTACCTTGATAAGGTCCTTCGGTAATAAACATAGGCGTGTCAAAGATAATCTTCTTACTCTCACGCTGACATAGCCAACCCACTTCGAAATCGGCAAACTTAAAGAGTTGGCGTTCGGCCTTTGTCCTGCCCAGAAATTCTATGACATAATGGCACGCTCCATCACCAAGAGCGACCTGCCCCTTTAAAGGTTTGGCAATAGCGCCATCGATCACCGGCATCAGAACCGGCTCGAAAACAAACCCGGAGATTTTTCCATCA
The DNA here is from genome assembly GCA_964468005.1 of uncultured Magnetovibrio sp. GTDB lineage: Bacteria > Pseudomonadota > Alphaproteobacteria > Rhodospirillales > Casp-alpha2 > TMED8. The sequence goes on from CAYXUT010000096.1 coordinate 10,278, forward strand.
CCGCGCACCGCCAGCCAGGGGCCTTTGACCCGGCCGATGGCTTCGACGCGCTCACCTGATTTAAAGCGACCGATACGCTTTGAGCGAGTTGCCGGCTTGGCACGCACGTTAACATCCTTAAGCACCAGGTACGTGCCCGAAAGCGACTTGATACTGACGCCAAGCATCTTCATCTCGTCTGAGGTTTGCGCAAAAAGCGGCGTCACCGCAATCAATGCGCACGCGGTACTCAATCCCAGGTATCGCAAAACAATGGACAAGTAAATTCCTCCTTCATCAATGATACCGGACCGGCTTCAACTGGACCAAGCCCTTTTCTCACGGCCAGCTGCGCTGTAAACAGTAGCATGGCTATCGTTATCCTGTCGGAACTCAAAGCTACTCTCCCTCGGAGACAGTGTCTGCTTGGTATCGACCTTGGATCAAAGACGATCGGCATGGCGATTTCAGATACCAGTGGGATCATAGCGAGCCCGTTAGACACTTTGAAGCGTGGCAAGTTCTGCGACGATTCGGCTAAGCTTGTGGCGTTGATAAAAGAGCACCAGATCGGCGGTATCGTGCTCGGTCTACCAATCAGCATGAATGGCTGCGAGGGGCCACGCTGCCAGGCGACACGGCAGTTTGCCATGAACCTGCTGGCGGCGTTCGATATACCCATCTCATTTTGGGACGAGCGCCTATCCACGGCGGCGGTCGAGCGGGTGCTAATCAGCGAAGCGGACATGTCTCGAAAGCGACGGGGCGAGGTTGTTGACAAGATGGCGGCAGCTTACATCCTACAGGGGGCGCTGGACGCGGCTGGTTAGTCCTAACCCAACATCTTCAGGAATTCACGGATCTACCGGCTGAACAAGAGCTCGGCTTTT
>CAYXUT010000097.1:0-11115 GCA_964468005.1 uncultured Magnetovibrio sp.
ATGACGGACAATCTAGTTAAACTTCATTCTGTTTCTTATAAACCATAAAACGATTAAGGACGGTATTACCATTATAGCCGTAATAATGAAAAACATTCCCCAATCTCCTTTAAGCCAATCGACCATTGCCCCAGAAGAGGAAGCAAGCAAAGTTCTTCCCGCCGTACCAATTGAAGCAAGTAAATCATACTGAGTTTCTGTATAAGTTCTATCTACAAGTAGTGAAATAAATGCAACGAATGCAACTGTAGCAAAAGCAGCAGCAAGGTCGTCAAGAAGAACGGCCATTGCAAACAACACCTCTGATTTTCCAACCCAAGCAAGTAAAGAGAAAAATAAATTTGTAGATGCCATTGCAATACCAGAAACAAAAAGGGCCTTGACTACACCGGCTCTCATGGCGAAAAGTCCACCTATCAAAGTAAAAACAACCGTTGTAACCCAACCAATACCCTTAGAGTAAAGCGCAATATCCGATTTAGAAAAACCCACCTCCTTGTAAAACACGATAGACATTCTTCCAAGGAAGGCCTCGCCAATTTTAAATAAGAAAATAAAGCTTAGGATTGCCAGCCCGATAGCAAAACCGTTTTTCCTGAAAAAACTAATCAAAGGACTGATTATGGTGCTTACAAACCATGTAATTAAGTTCGTTATTACACTGGAAGTACCTATCTTATTTTTTAGGAGACGATCATTTTCAGATTGTGAATTTATACGTTCGATCGATTGTTGTTCCGGGACAAATAATAAACCGATGCTGCAAAGTACAATTATTATGCAAAGTATTATGAAAGAAATCTGCCAATAATTAGGTAGCCCGGAATTCTGGAAAAAGTCAGCGGTATAAAGAGCAACCATACCTCCAACCTTGTACCCCGTCCACCAACCGACCACTGCGATTGCCGCACCGGCGGCCATTGATTGGCCCTCGTGTTTGCCTATTTGCTCAATTCGTAAAGCATCAATTGTAATGTCTTGTGTCGCTGAGGAAATGGCAATTATCAGCCCAACTCCAATAACAACCCAAAGATTTTCATTAGGATTAATATAACTCCAAATCAATAAAGATATTAAAATTATTAATTGTGATAAAAGAATCCATGAACGTCTGTGACCAAATTTATTTGTCAAAACAGGAATACGTACACGGTCGATCAACGGCGCCCATAGGAAATTGAACGCATATACTCCAAATATTAATCCTGCCCACCCAATTGTACTCCTACTTAAGCCTTCTTCTTTTAGCCACAACGAAAGAGAGCTACCAATCAATACCCAAGGGAAACCACTAATAATCCCTAACAAAAAGATCCTAATCATACGAATGTCAAAATAAAAACCAAGGGTATCGGACCAGCTTTTCATGATCTTTTCCTTTCGTTCGACAGTAAAAAACGCGCTATTAATCCACCGTTATTAATGCGGTTTACACACCGAGACATCTCACCTTCCAAGAAATGAATGCAGTTCCCAAGGCAGTCCTGATACACCATCGTTTAACCTTTTCTATTCAACCTCAGAGCGCGACGGTATAAAGGGTAGGATTTCTTTATTTGTAGAACGAAGAATATCCCGACTAGCGGTAGTCAACAAATTTTTTCAACTATTTTTCCAGGAAATTTAAGAACGGTGAGGTTTGAGAACCAATCGGCATCGAGAGGAGGGAAGAGATCAAAAAAACCTGACAATCTAGAACCGCGGATTAAACCATAAACCAAGATGAGCCAAACCTTCCGTCAGATAACGTGCTCAAAGGCCCTAAATGTTTAAATAACTGACAGCCCCCGTTACCAGCCCGATCGTTGCCCGGCAAAGTCTACTTTCCGGGTCGGCAAAATCCGCTAGGATAGTGAAATGGTTGCAGCAGTCGGGCTCTAAGTATTTGCAATTCGCACCCTTGGCGTTCCAGGTGTTGACCAGATTCCGCGACTGGTGCTTGAAGGCATCACTTTCGGCACCGCCGGGGGCTACGATCAAGGGGATGGTCGGCGCATCGGCGAAGAACTGCGGGCTGTTGGCCGCTAATTCTGCGTCGGTGAGGGCAAGTGTTTCCTGCATATAGCTGTGCTGGACCGGCGTCAGATCATAGATCCCCGAAAGCGCGACGCCACCTTTCATCAGATCTTTTGGGCCGCCTGAGAATGTCTGCCAATCAGTGGCCGCCAGCATCGCTGCCAGGTGGCCGCCGGCGGAATGCCCGGAAACGAATATGCGCTGCGCATCAATGCCGTAGTCGTTGGCATGGTCATGTATCCAGGCGGTGGCGCTGCGGCATTGGTGGACGATATCGCCCATGCGCACGCTGGGGATCAGGTCGTAGTCAACCAAGATAAAGGCTATGCCGGCATCAGCGTATGCGCGTGCCAGAAAGGTCTGGTCGCCCTTGGTGCGGCTCATCCAATAGCCGCCATGGATGTAAAGCAACGCGGGGTGCGGCCCGCCTCCTGTCGGCAGTATGATATCCAAGGCCTCGCGGGGTGACGGACCATAGGCGATATCTTGGTGGCTTGGGAAATCGATGAACACATCGCTGCACATGGGTTCCCATTTTTCGTACATTTCAACGTGTTCAGGTACCATCGCCCGATTGTTGTACTGGGCATCCAGATCGGGGCTATCGAGAGATGGGTGAGCGGGCAGTTTGAGCATCATTTCGCCGTCAGGTGTTCAGGTGAGCGGTAACATGACATGTGCGCGGAACGGCTCGCGCTGCTGCAGCCGTTCGTACCAAGCGGTAACATTGGGAAGCGGCGGTCGCTCGACCCCCATGGTGTACCATCTATAAACCGCGCAGCCGGCCGGAATATCGCCGATGCTGGGTTTGCCGCCGAGAACGAAATCTCGGTCTGAAAGGTGGGTGTCGAGTACCGACCAATATTTATTGGTCGCAGCTACTCCGTTCTCAACGGCTACCATGTCGCGCTCGGCCTCGGGCGTGCGGATTAGGGTTTGAAATACCACGGATAGCGGTGGGTGCATGGTGCTTAGACACCAGTCCATCCATTGACTGGCGAGAGCCTGCTCGGTGGATGTCTCAAGCGCCCAATCGCCTTTGGCATATTTGTCGGCAAGATAACGCACGATGGTATGGGATTCCCAAACGGTCACGTCGCCGTCTTCGAGCGTGGGGATCAGGCCATTGGGGTTTTTGGCCAAATATTCAGCCGTGTCGTTACCACCGAACTGAAGGCCAATATCATGGCGATCGACCTCAAGGCCGAGTTCCGCTGCACACCACATAACCTTTTGCACATTGATCGAATTTTTCCTGCCCAGCACCCGGACCATATATAAACCCTCCCTTGCTGCGTTTGGTTTGTTAACACCGATTAGCACCAATTAACACCGGATTCGTCGCTCGTGAGCACCCAAAGTTCATCGATGTGCTATCAACGACCGCAACAATATAGAGTGATAGTTTGTCTAATTTTGTTGTGGATTTTTGGCTGTTGTACAATGCGCATCAGCAGGCTTTCCTGACCTGCATCACCTGCCGAAGGGCGGGGCAGTTTTACGTTTGGGGCATTTTTAAAAGTCTTCAACTCCTAGCTATTTGCAATCGACGATTTGTAGCCATAACCGAAAACCGCGGTGATGTATTTCGTCTTTTCCTGGTCGGGCTTGAGCTTCTTGCGGATGCACCTGATCAGGTTGCGGATAAGCTAGACAAGATCATCAGGGGCAGCTTGGCAGAAAATTGAATGGAACGTAGAAAAATCACTTGAAAACAACAAAGTAGATTAGACTGAGGGAAAAGTATCGATAGAAACTAAAAATCCTCTCTAAAACCGAAATATTTCGGAGTAGTGACTACTGCGACACGTCCGGCACCCAGAGATAGCCGTCCGGATCGACTAGGTAAGCTTCCCGGAGACCGTGCGGTTTATTCATGGCGTCGGCAAGAACCACCTCGCCCCTGTCGCGTGCTTTTCCCTGCGCGACATCAGGGTCGCAGCCGTGTAGCCGTAGCTCGACGCCGACACCACGCCCCAGTTTGCCGCCCAGAAACCCATGTAAGGGATGGTCCGAATAGGTATGGTCGGCGTGTAGCATCCATTCCGCCCCATAGCCCTTGAGCACGGCGAAATCCGAGTCCGCGTAGACAACATCTGCACCCAACACGTTGGTCTGATATTCGATAGCGCGATCGATATTCTGGACCAGAAGGTTGATGCTGAGCCCTCTTAAAGATCTACCGTAATCGGCGGCCGTCATCCACGGGTCGCCGTCGCGTAGCTTTGTCATAGTGTTTCTCCCACCCAATCATAATCGCTCACTATCTCGCCGTTTGCGAGTGCGGGCAACCGGCATATGATCAGCCCTCAGTTGCGGAGGAGAATGTCTTTGAAGGCGCCTAAATATGTCCGCCAAGTAGTTCGTATTCCGGACAGTGCCGCCGACCATCTACTAATAGTCGCTTATGTGCTCGGGTGATGGTGACGAAGCTTGTACCACCATCCGACCAGTGCCTACCAAAAAGTTTTCAGTGCCGGCGTAGATCTGAAGATGATACGCGACCAGACCGGCCTCGATCTCAGGCGGTTTCTTGAAAAGCTCTATTTTGGCATGCACGACGCGCAATACCGGACGGGCAAGCCGACGATTGCCGTTGCCAAAAACCTGGAGCGCGCGGCGGACGTGACGCTGGCGGTATCCTGCGATTGCCTGATAATCGCCAACGATGTTAATATCTCGTACGCTGAGATTATTGTCGGCGTTATCCCAGCCTCTCACTTTGTTCACTCGCTGTACCAGATAGGTCGCCATAAGGCCTTTGAGAATCTGTTTGCGAGGGATACCATGAGTGTTCTCTAAGCTGAGGGCCAAGGGCTGGTCAATTATGCCGTTCCGCGAGACCTGGTGATGGGGGGAGCCTGCGAGATGGCCGTAAAAAATGCCGCTATATCGCCCGTGATCATGGAATTCGGGCGCGAACCATTCATGCGGGAGAATAAATTCGAACTTCGGCGCACCATTGAGAATACGGTTGAGACGATCTGCAACATCATAAATACTGCCGATGCTTGAGAGGGGCTCGGCGGCATTCAATGAAAAGCGTCTGCCAAGATGGTAGAAAATCGATACAATCTTCCGGCTCAAGGAGACAGCCAATGTCCAAGGAAATGACCGCGGCACGTTTGATCGTCGCATCAAGGCTTGCGAATTCCCCTGTGTCGCCGATCCCGGAAGACAGCCGGCCAATGACCTCGGATGATGGGTATTCCGTTCAGGAATTGGCGCATGGCATCCTTGCGGACAGCAGTAACCAGCTTCGCATCGGCTATAAGATCGGTTGCACAACAACGGTTATGCAAAAGAGTTTGGGGATCAATCACCCCTGTGCCGGAAGCGTCAGCGACACCAAAGTGTATTACAAGCATGCTGAGCTTGCCCTCAAGAACTTCACCCAAGTCGGCGTCGAATGCGAGATTGGTGTCGTTTTGGCGCGTGACCTAGATCCTACCGATGGCCCTTTCGACCGCGGTAACATTAGCAACGTGATCAGTGCCGTCATGCCGGCCATCGAAATTGTCGACAATCGCTATAAGGGCGGCACGGATATCGGCGTCCCGACATTGATTGCTGATGATTTTTTCGGCGCTGGCGCCGTGCTCGGTTCGCAGACCCAAGACTGGACCAATATCGATCTGGCCGGCCTGATGGGCCGCATCATTGTTGATGGCGAAGAACGCGATTCCGGAGTTGGGTCGGCGGTCATGGGCAATCCGTTGGAAGCTGCTGTATGGCTTGCCAATCAGAAGGCAGCGCGGGGTGAAGTCCTCAAGGAAGGGGAGTTCATTCTGACCGGCAGCCTGACGTTGGTGCAATGGATTGAAGGCCCTTGCGAGGTCAAGGCTGAGATCAATGAGCTGGGATCGCTTGGGGTGAAATTTACTTGATTACGACCATTTATCTACCATTGCTTCCTTGCGCTTGTCGATGAAAGCCTGGAGCGCCTCGTCGATGGCGGGGTCGAGTGGCGGCTGCTCGTAGCTGGCCAGCCATTCCTTCCAAAGCCCGTTGGCGCGCTCGGCCATGTCCTGGCTGCCGGCCGCCTCCCAATGTTCGAAGGCGTTGTTATCGGCTAATGTCGAGCGGTAGAAGGCGCTTTCGAAGTGTGATTGGGTGTGGGCGCAACCGAGATAGTGCCCGCCCGGACCGACCTCACGGATGGCATCCAGCGCCTGGCCATCTTCCGTAAAGTCGTAGCCCTTGAGAAGCGTTGCTGCCATGCCGAGCTGGTCACAGTCCATGACGAATTTCTCAAAACTCGACACCAATCCGCCTTCCATCCACCCGGCGCCATGCAGCACGAAGTTCACGCCACACAGCACTGCCGGCATCAATGAGTTGGCGCTCTCGTAGGCGGCCTGGGCATCTGGCAGCTTTGAGCCGCAAAGATTCCCGCCGGACCGGAACGGCACTTTCATGCGTCTCGCTAATTGTGCCGCCGCTGAAAGCACCAAGTTTGGTTCCGGCGTGCCGAAGGTCGGTGCGCCGGTCTGCATGGAAAGCGCTGATGAAAACAGCCCGAATACAACCGGCGTTCCAGGCCTGCACAATTGTGTCAGGGCGATGCCGGCCATGGCTTCGGCCATGGCTTGGATTAGCGTACCCACTGCGCTGACCGGCCCCATGGCGCCGGACATGATGAATGGCGTGACGATTACCGCTTGTTTGGCCCGGGCATAGGTTTTCAGAGAACCGAGCATGGTCGAATCGAAGGCAAGTGGTGAGTTGACATTGATCAGGCTAGTGCAGACCGTGTTTTCGGAGACAAACTCGCGGCCGAACAGGATTTCCGACATTTTGATCGTATCCGCGGCACGTTCGGCGGCCGTCACTGCCCCCATGAAGGGTTTGTCGGAGAATTTCATATGAGCATGGACCATATCGAGATGGCGTTTATTGACCGGGATATCGACGGGCTCACACACGGTGCCGCCGGAATGGTGGATGTGCGGGGCGAGATAGGCGAGCTTTACGAGGTTCTGGAAATCCTTGATGGTGCCGTAGCGTCGGCCGTTATCCAGATCGCTGACGAATGGTGGTCCATAGACTGGTGCGAAAACCACGTTGTCGCCACCGATCGTGACATTGCGTTCGGGGTTACGCGCATGCTGTACGTATGTTGCCGGCGCTGTCCGCAGAAGCGAGCGAATAAGTCCTTTCGGAAACCGCACCCGATCACCATCGACGTCGGCACCAGCTTCACGCCACATGGCCAGGACTTCCTCGTCATCTTTGAAATCGATACCGACTTCCTGCAACACCGTTTCGGCATTGGCCTCGATGATCTCCATTCCTTCCTCGGAGCAGAGTTCGGTTAGAGGTATTCGTCGGGTGATATTCGGTACCGGCGAAGCAATCGTTGTCGTATCACGCCGCTGGGCGCGGCGCGCGGCCCGGCCACCTCGGCGGGCGCTTTGCTGTGCGACGCTCATGGCTGGAGCCTCCCTGCATACACCTGTCATCTTCCATTACCGCCGTTTTGGTCGAATAACTGGCCACCGGGCGCCGCATTTTTTCCTTAAAACGTCACACTGCGGCGGAAACGGTAAAGGAAGTGTCGAGCCCGGATAAGCGGCCCTCTTGCGATCCTCCTACCAAGCGTAGGAGAATTAGTGCCCAAGCGGCATTAAGGCCTCAGTAAACAGGGGATTGTGGATATGAAAACTCATGCGCGTGCGGTTGTTGTCGGTGGTGGTGTTGTCGGTGTATCGACACTGTATCATCTGGCTCAAAGGGGCTGGACCGATTGCGTCCTGGTCGAGCGCAAGGAACTCACGTCGGGCTCGACCTGGCATGCGGCTGGTCTGTTACCTCTGTTCAACATGAGCTACTCTGTCGGTCAGTTGCACCGCTATTCCGTCGCCTTCTACAAGACGCTCAAGGAAGAAACCGGTAAGGATGTCGGGCTTAGGCAGGTCGGCAATATTCGCCTGGCCATGAACGCGGACCGCATGGACGAGTACCACCAGTACGCCGGTGTTGCGGCAACGCTCGGCGTTGAAGTCAATTTTCTCACTCCCAATGACGTCAAGGACCTTTGGCCGTTATGCAATACAAACGGCCTTGTCGGTGCCATTGTCCACCCGGAAGATGGCTATATTCAACCCGCCGACGTTACCCAGGCCATGGCCGCGGGCGCGCGCACCATGGGTGCCGAGATTTACCGCCACACCGCCGTCACCGCCATAAGCCGCACCGAAAGCGGTGAATGGCTAGTCAATACGGAGAAGGGCGATATTACCTGCGAGCATGTGGTCGCCGCGACTGGCAACTTCGCGCGCCAGACCGGCGCCATGGTCGGGCTCGCCATTCCGGTAATTCCAGTCCAGCACCAGTTCATCGTTACCGAGCCGCATCCCGAAATCATCGCACGGCATGAGCAAGGCTTGCCTGAAATGGGCGTGCTGCGGGAATCCGATGGGTCTTGGTACCTGCGCGAAGAAGCAGGTGGACTTATTCTTGGGCCGTATGAACAAGGCGCGCCTTGTTGCTATATCGACGGGCCGTCGGCGGACAGCGAGTATGAACTTTTCCAAGAAGACCTGGAACGTCTAGAGCCGCATATTGAGGCCGCCATCAAGCGTGTGCCGGCCTTTGGAGAGGTCGGCGTCAAAGAGGTCTATAATGGAGCTATTTGTTATACGCCGGATGGCAGTCCGATCGTCGGCCCGGCTTGGGACCTCAAGAACTTTTGGATTAACGAAGGCCACAGTTTTGGCATCACTGCGGCCGGCGGAGCCGGCTGGCAGTTGGCGGAATGGATGGTGGAGGGCGCGCCTAGTATCGATATGCTGGGTGTCGATCCGCGCCGCTTCGGTGACTATTGCTCTAAGGCCTATCTCAGGGCCAAGAACGAGGAAGCTTACCGCAACGTCTTTACTATCCATTACCCGGATGAGGAACGCGCAGCCGCCCGCTCGCTACGCACCGCACCTTGCTATGACCGGATGAAGAACCTGGGTGCGGTATTTGGCCAGAAGTTTGGCTGGGAGCGGCCTAACTGGTTCGCCACCGATGGTATGGAACAGAAGGACGATTGGTCGTTTCGCCGATCGAAGTGGTTCGAAGCAATAAAGGGCGAGTGCCAGAATGTCAGCGAGAACGTCGGTCTCTTAGACATGACAGCGTTTGCCAAGTGCCGCATTTCGGGCCCTGGCGCTGAGACTTGGCTCGACAATCTGGTCGCCAACCGCCTGCCGAAGAAGGCAGGGCGGTTGAACCTCTGTCATGCGCTCAACATCAATGGTGGCGTACGTTCCGAGTTTACGATCCTGCGTAATCCCGACGATTCATTCTATCTTGTTTCCGCCGGCGCTCTCGAGCGCTTTGACCACGACTACCTGAAAAAGCAATTGCCGGATGACGGGTCGGTGCGTTTTGACCACGTGACCAATCAGATCGGCGTATTGGTTGTCGCCGGTCCAAAGGCGCGAAGCCTCATGGAGCGTGTGTCGGAAGCGGATTTCTCAAGTGAGGCCTTTCCTTGGCTATCGGCGCAGCGCGCCGATGTGGGAATGGCGAACAGTATTGTGGCGCGGGTCAACTTTGTCGGCGAACTGGGCTGGGAGATCCACCACCCCATGGAGATGCAGAACCACGTCTTTGATCAGCTCATGGATGCCGGCTCTGACCTAGGTCTGAAGCCGTTCGGAATTCGCGCCATGGATTCTCTTCGATTGGAGAAGTCGTACCGGTTGGTGGGTACCGAACTCTCCATCGAATACGCGGCCTTTGAATCGGGCCTGCAACGCTTCGTGCATCTCAACAAGGGAGAGTTCATTGGCCGCGATGCCTTGGTCGCCTGGCAGCAGAAAGGTTTTGACAATTCTTTCGTGACCCTGGAAGTGCACGAAACCACGGACGCCGACGCACTTGGCAATAACGCTATCTTCAAAGACGGAGAAAACATTGGTCGCGCGACTGGTGGTGGTTATGGTTTTCGCGTTGGCAAATCGCTGGCGCTCGGCATGGTCCGTCCGGACCTCGTTGAAATCGGCACGGAACTGGAAATGGATATTCTCGGTACCATGCATAAGGTCACGGTTATTCCCGAAAGCCCCTACGATCCAAAAAACGCGAAATTGCGCGCTTGATTGCATGATTTATTCGCAAAAATTCTAATGCAATTGAGCCCAGAGAACATTTTCGAAAAATACGGGGTCACGTGAAGGTGGTAGATGAAAACCAAAATTAATGCCGTCTCCTCGACTGGGAGAACTTGGATCACATGATATTTCTACTTATGGACCCTGAGGGTTATCCAAAAACCTGAAAGACTTACAGAACAGCGGTGCGAAGTTCATTTCGATTCAGAAGTGGAAATTGATGGCAATGTTTAAGCTGGTGATGACGGATCAGTTATTGTTGACGATATTAGTGAAGTGCCGGGCCCGCAACTTGCCGAGGCAAGCGCGGCTGCAGATGGCGAGAAAGAACGCGATGAACTCGGCAGATTACCCGTAAGCGTCTCTTGTGACTGAGTTTTCTTTTGGTAAAAGCCTCCCGCACTCCCTACCAACGGCTTATTGATGCTTAAATTCGGGTAAAAATTAAAGATGTGTCGGAAATCGCATAGTTTTTGTCTGCAGCGGGACAGTGGTTGCCGCTTGAGAAAATTATTAGGTGGATGCTAATTCGTGGTGTTGAGGGGCAGGCCATGAGCGACCAACAAACCGATACTGACGACATCGTTCTCAGCGAGCTCGGCGACAATGAGCTCGTCCAGCAGATGCACGATGATCTCTATGACGGCCTCGCCGATGAGATTACCGAAGGAACAGAAATCCTGTTGGAACGCGGATGGGAGCCCTACGATGTTCTAACCAAGGCATTGGTCGAAGGTATGCGTATCGTCGGCATTGATTTTCGCGACGGGATTTTGTTTGTACCGGAAGTTTTGCTTGCCGCCAACGCCATGAAGTCCGGCATGGCAATCCTGCGCCCATTGCTTGCCGCGACCGGCGCACCCAGGGTCGGTACGGTCATCCTTGGCACCGTCAAGGGCGACATCCACGACATCGGCAAAAACCTGGTCGGCATGATGCTGGAAGGTGCGGGGTTTGAAGTCGTCGATATTGGTGTCAATACCGACGCGGACAC
>CAYXUT010000098.1:0-11070 GCA_964468005.1 uncultured Magnetovibrio sp.
GGCGGTTTTCCATTGAGCTTGAGGATAGCGGTTTCGGCGGAAGCAGCACCGAACAACTACTCGAAGACTTATTAAACGCGCCGCGGCTGTCAATTTCTTATCGAGGATAATAATTCTTATCGAGAATACTAGGTCTGGCCCCAACTCGGCGCGCGGGCCACAGGTGACACACATCGAAGATAGTTACACCCGATTGATCCGCTAATTTGAGGGCCTCGACACATAAAGTTGCGCGCCCCGCAAACGTCCGACAATGTCACCGCCTTTTTCTCCGCCGAACATCGTTGCAGCCATAGCTGCTGTATTGACAACCCTAGCGGCTACCCCGGTCCATCCGAACGATCTCAGAGGCCTCGTTTGGTGTTGACAGTATAGTGGCATGAACCCCGGCCAAGATATCATCGAGCAGTAAAAGCTCGGATGAACGCACCGCCTCTACAAAGGTCGCCAGCATCTATCCTTGCAACAATCAATGATGGCACTGGGCGCGAAGCTTCAGGCGAGGCATCATGTTTTCTGGCACATTCTTGATTAATAGGCCGATAACAATATTTCTATTAAAAATAGAATATGTATTCAATTATAATACTAAAATAGTTAGATCCTAGTAATGGTCCCACCCCTACGTTTAAGCTTGCTTGACACAACCCACGCCCCGGCATTCACTGCCGACCAACTATCGCCGACATGATGTCTGATGGGACTTGAAACAATGATCGAGTTGCAGGAATTCAAGGCGCTCCAACACGCGGTGACGCTTCTCGCCATGTCGGGCGCCGGCAAGACAGCGCTATCAACATCACTGCGCCAAAGCGCCGAATGGTACCACTACTCCGCCGACTACCGCATCGGCACGCGCTACCTGGTCGAGCACATCCTCGACAACATCAAGAGGCGCATCATGCACATGGACGACCCGTTCGTCGCCAACCTGCTGCGTTCCGACTCGATCTATATCAACCACAACATCACCGTTGACAACCTGGATCCGGTTTCAACCTATCTTGGCATGTACGGCGATCCGAAACTCGGCGGCCTCGACAAGCAGACCTTTCTCAAGCGCCAGAACGATTATCGCCGCGCCGAAGTACGTTCGATGCTCGACGTCGAACGTTTCATTGACAAAGCCTGGCAAATCTACGGCTGCGAGACCTTCGTCAACGATGCCTCGGGCAGCCTCTGTGAAATTGTCGATCTCGACAACCCGGACGATCCGGTCATCTCCTCGCTGACAACCAACACCCTAATCCTGTATATCCAGGCTGATGCGGCATTCGAAAAAAAGATCAAGGAGCACGCCCGCAACCATCCCAAACCCTTGTTCTACAATCCAACCTTCATCGCACCTCACCTGGAGGGCAAATCCGATAGCGGCGAAGGCATCAACCCGCCGGACATCACCCGGTCGTTGTTTCCCGACTTGCTGGAGTTCCGCAAACCCCGCTACGCCCATATCGCTGAGCGCCATGGTTTCACCGTGTACGCCGATGAACTCTACGCACCGGACGCCGAAGGCCGCACCATTCCGGATGCCGACACTTTCTTGACCCGCCTGCACGCAGAGATCGTTAAACAGGCCCAAGCGTCAGCTGTTGCAGCCGCCAATCTCGAGACCTATCTACGAGCTTGCCGAGCCCGTGCCCGCCAAAGGAAAGCCTGAACCCATGCCAATCAAGATCCCCTCTGGCCTGCCAGCGCGCAAAATCCTTGAAGCCGAGGGCGTTTTACTGATTGGCGAGGAGCGCGCCACGCATCAGGACATCCGACCGATGCAGATCGCGATCCTGAATTTGATGCCGGAGAAGATCAAAACCGAGACGCAACTCGCCCGAGTTCTAGGCTCGAGCCCGTTGCAGGTCGAAATGACCCTGGTGGCGTTAGAAACGCACAAGCCAAAAACCACCCCTGAACAGCACCTGCTGGACTTCTACTACCCGTTCAATGACATCAAGGCCAAAAAGTTCGACGGCTTAATCATCACCGGCGCGCCGATCGAAAAAATGCCTTTCGAAGAGGTCTCCTATTGGGAGGAACTCATGCACATCTTCGATTGGTCTCTAACCAACGTGCACTGGAGTTTTAACCTCTGCTGGGGGGCACAAGCCGCGCTCTATAAATTCTACGGCATTCCCAAATACCTTTTGGAGAAAAAGCGCTTCGGCATATACGACCACCGTGTGCTCGACCACACGGCATTGATGATGCATGGTCTGAATGACGTCATCGCCGTACCAGTTTCACGCCACACGGAAAACCGCCGCGCCGATTTCCAGCCCTTTCCGCACCTGCAGATCATCATGGAATCGGAAGAGGCCGGCATCTCAATGGTGATCGACCACGAGAAACACCACGCCCATATGTTCAACCACCTGGAATACGATGCCAGCACGCTCGACGACGAATACCAGCGCGATGTCGCCAAGGGCGAACCCATCGACGTCCCGGCGCATTATTACGAAAACGACAACCCGGCGAACACGCCGGTCAGCCGCTGGCGTTCGAGCGGGCACCTGCTCTTTGGCAACTGGCTCAATATGGTTTATCAGACGACGTCCTTTGACATCCAGAAGATCGGGACGGAATAGGTCCAGCGCACACATCGCGTCATGGCTAAAGTTGTGTCGACTATCCTATGGAACGGAGCGTTTCTATAAAGCGTAGCGTCTCGCACAAGCCTATGGCATAGGGGATAATGGAAATACGATGCTTGTCTTTCTAATGGTGGATGCCGTGGGTGGTGCGCTCAGCGAACACCAACCGTCCAAGGGGTACCACAACTGGAACTCATGCTAAAATGAGTGATTCGGGCCGAAAGTAAGATCTTTGTGTGCGGAACTTGTACGGTAGCGTGGGAGCTACGCAATACTGAACTCATGGAAGGCGCGCGCCACAGCACCATGGCCGAGTTGGCGGAGGAAACTGCTTCCGCCAACAAAGATATAGTATTTTGAACCGTAAAAAAGCGTAACTGCGACGTGCCGGTCTTTGCGAACAAAGACTTCCTTGCTATCCAACGACAACGTAACTTTTCATATAGATATGTTCTTCAAGCTTCTTATTCACGACGATTCGGTCGACGATGGAGAAAACGGCGTCATCTGAGAGTGGTGCCAGCCCCCCATTCCAGATGTTGCATAGTATGTTAACACCCTGTCCGGGCCTACTCGAAAGGCAGGCGGCAAACCTGGCCTACACGATTAGCAGCCAGCGCAGCTTCGACGAAATTGGGAGTATGCCCTCGAAACCCCTTAAAACCGCATCGGAATGATTTGCATGATGTGCTCCACCTTAGCGAGTTCGCCGAGTACTTCTGGCGACGGCGTGCCGTCGATCTCGATCAGCGCGATGGCGACGCCGCCCTCTTCGGCACGACCCAGCTGAAAGGTGGCGATGTTAACGCCCGCCTTGCCCAGGATCGATCCCAGATTGCCGACCAGGCCCGGCTTATCGTGGTTGGTGATGTAGAGCATGTTAGCGCCGAGTTTAGCGTCCATCGTGATGCCTTTGATCTCGACGACACGCGGCTCTTCGTTGAATAAGGTACCGCAGATTGAGCGTGTCTGGGTCTCGGTCACCAGTTCCACTGAAATCAGCGACTGGTAGGCGCCGGCCTTGTCGCTCCTCACTTCTTTGACGGTAATGCCGCGCTCCTTGGCAATGGTCGGTGCGTTGACCATGTTGATGCCCTCCATCAAAGGCGACAACAGAGCCTGCAACACGACGCCGGTCAGCGGTTTGCAGTTGAGCTCGCCGCAGACACCTTCGTAAGAGATGGCGATCTGCTTTACAGCGCTGTTGGTCGCTTGGCCGGCGAAGCTACCGAGCTGCTCGGAGAGCTTCATGTAGGGCTTCAGGCGCGCTGCTTCCTCGGACGAGACCGAGGGCATGTTCAAGGCATTGGTGACAGCACCAGAGAGCAGGTAATCCGCCATCTGCTCGGCCACCTGTTCGGCAACCTTTTCCTGCGCCTCGGTGGTCGATGCGCCGAGGTGCGGTGTCACCACCATGCTCGGATGGCCGAACAACAGGTTCTCGATGGCCGGCTCCTCGGCAAAGACATCCAAGGCAGCTCCCGCGACCCTGCCTGAATCGAGACCGTCCTTAAGGTCGGTCTCAACAATCAGGCCGCCGCGTGCGCAATTGATGATGCGTACGCCGTCTTTCATTTTTGCAATAGCGTCGGCGTTGATGATACCGCGCGTTGCGTCGGTCAGGGGCGTATGTAGCGAGATGAAATCGGCGCGGGAAAAAAGCTCGTCCAGTTCAATCTTATCGACGCCTAAGTCCTTGGCGAGTTCCGGCGACAGGTAAGGGTCATAGGCTGAAACCTTCATCTTCAAGCCCTGGGCTCGGTCGGCGACGACGGCACCGATGTTGCCGCAACCGATGATGCCGAGCGTCTTGCCCATTAACTCAATGCCCATGAACTTGGATTTCTCCCACTTTCCAGCGTGGGTCGAGGCGTCGGCGGCAGGAATTTGTCGCGCCAACGCCAGCATCAGCGAAATGGCGTGCTCGGCTGTAGTAATGGAATTGCCGAACGGTGTGTTCATTATCACGATGCCCTTGCTGGTTGCCATCTCACAATCGATGTTGTCGACACCGATACCAGCGCGGCCGACGACCTTAAGGCTCTCGGCAGCCTCGAACACTTCTGCCGTAACCTTAGTGGTGGAACGCACCGCGAGGCCGTCGTACTCACCGATACAGGCGATCAACTCTTCTGGGCTCATGCCCGGTTTGACTTCAACCTTGATACCGCGGGTCTCGAAGCACTTGGCGGCGAGCGGGCTCATTTTGTCAGATATCAGAACTTTAGGCATTTTATTCACCCCCTTCAGGCTGCTTCGACTGTTTTAGATGCTTCGCTGAGCGCCCATTCCAGCCACGGGAACAAGGCATTGAGATCGGATACCTCCACCGTCGCGCCGGCCCAGATCCGCAAACCCGTCGGTGCGTCGCGATAAGCGCCGATATCGAGCGCCACACCTTCCGCGTCCAACAGGTTGACCATTTGCTTGGCGGCGACGACCTGGTCGTTGGCTCCGAGGCCTAAGAACCAGGGCGCGGTAATGATCAGGCAAACAGAGGTCGGCGAAAGAGCTCGAAGCTGTTTGGCCAAGAAAGCAAAGTTCTCAGTCTGGCATACCCAGCCGACGATGGCACTGATATTGGCATGATTGCGCGCCATTAGGCCGTGCAGGCCACCCAGTGATTCGGCCCACCTAAGTCCGTCGAGGGCATCCTCAACCGCCAGCATGGAAGGTGTATTGATGGTAGCTCCCTCGAAAATATCCTCGATCAGCTTGCCGCCTTTGGTCAGACGGAAGATCTTCGGCATCGGCCATGGCGGCGTATAGCTCTCGAGGCGTTCGACGGCGCGCGGGCTCAAAACCAGCATGCCATGCGCCGCTTCACCGCCCATCACTTTCTGCCAGGAGTACGTCGTGACATCGAGCTTGTCCCAAGGGAGATCTATAGCGAAAGCCGCCGAGGTGGCGTCACAGATCGTCAACCCCGCGCGCCCGGGGTCAATCCAGTCACCATCGGGAACACAAACGCCCGATGTCGTACCGTTCCAGGTGAAAACTACATCATGGGTAAAATCGACCTCGTCCAAGTTCGGCAACTCGCCATAGGGCGCTTCCAGTGCGCGCACGTCGTCTAGTTTTAGTTGCTTGGTGACGTCCGTTACCCAGACCTTGCCGAAATTTTCCCAGGCCAGCATGTCGACGCCGCGCGCGCCGAGCATAGACCAGAGCGCCATCTCGACGGCACCGGTATCGGAGGCCGGCACGATGCCGATACGATAGTCGTCCGGCACGCCAAGAATGGCTCGGGTGCGGTCGATCACTTCTCTTAGTTTGGATTTACCGACCTTGGCGCGGTGCGAACGGCCAAGGGCGGCGTCGGAAAGGCCCTCAAGCGACCAACCGGGGCGCTTGGTACAAGGACCGGATGAAAAGCGGGAATTTGCCGGTACAATTACCGGCTTCTGAAAGTCTGTCATTTTTTCTCCCTTCCTTGCAGAAGGGCTGCGACCCGTTGGGAGGCCGTGGCCCACAGCGCTTATACGTCCAGAACTTCAGGTGGTCAATCTTATGTGCGCCGCAGCATAGTTTTCCTCTATGTGAATACATGCTAAAACCGTGTTGTACTGTAATCTATTATGCCGTTTTTTGAATGCAGAGTCTTCAAAGATCTTGAGAACCGGATACAACCGCACCGCAACGCAACATAAATCCCACGTTAGCATCCAAAAGTTCCGTCCGCGTTCTCGTCGTTACCGACACAGGTTTTGTCGGCAACAAGATCTGTTTGATCATCACCCACCACGCGATGCCCTAGTTCGCGGGTCAGATCGGCGACGGAATTACCGTCATCAGCGCACTAAGACGCCAAGGTATCAATGCCGAGATAATTAATATTAGCCATCCGAAAAGTCCGCTAAAGGTGATCCTGACGCGCATATTTCGGGTATTTCCGCAAGTCAAGGTGCTGGTGATCGACAGCCTCAGTTTCGCTCACGTCAAGACCTCAATGATAGGCTTGATGGAGAGTGCGGCCGGGTTCATAACGACACCAGCCTCCAATACCTCGGAGTTTTCTAATGAGCAAATACTCTATCAAGAACGTTCATGCCCGGCGGGTCTGGGATTCGCGTGGAAGGCCGACGGTCGAAGCCGAAGTCACACTCCGATACGGCGCCCAAGGCCGGGCCATCGCTCCAGCCGGCGCTTCAACCGGCAGCGGCAAGGCGGTCGAGCGCTGCGACGGCGGATTTCAATTCGGTGGACGCGATGTCGTTGGCGCGATCGGAGCTATCAAATCCGAGATCGCACCGACGCTGAAAGGCATGGATGTGCGCGAACAGATTGAGATCGATCGGCGTCTGATCGAGCTGGACGGCACGGAAAATCGCTCGCCGCCCGGTGGCAACGCCATTATCGCTATGTCCATGGCGGTTTTGCGCGCAGCAGCGGCCGCGGAAAAACTGCCGCTCTGGCAATATCTTGGGCCGTTCCAGGGCAACAGCGATGCCGAGACACTACCCTTGCCCGAAATTCAGATTTTCAGCGGCGGCGCGCATGCGGCAAGGCGCGTCGACGTGCAGGACTTCATGGTCATAGCCATCGGCGCTTCGAGCTACGTACAAGCGCTGGAATGGACCGCTGAGGTCTACCGCCACGTCGGCATCAGCATGGCAGAAAGCGGGCGTCTTCAAGGTGTCCCCGACGAAGGTGGGCTTTGGCTAGCCTTCGACAGTAACGAAGAGGCCCTCGAAACCCTTGTCCGCGCCATTGAGGTAGCCGGACTTACGCCTGGGCAGGACGTTGCCATCTCACTCGATATCGCCGCTTCGCAATTTGGCCAGAACGGACATTACAAATTGGCTGGCGACGAACGCCGAATGGATTCCGACGAACTTTCTGGGATGCTGGTTGATTGGATCGAGCGCTATCCCATCGTTTCCATCGAGGATCCACTAGCCGAAGACGATCCGGAAGGTCTGACGAGGTTCACATGGGCCGTCGGCCGTCGCGTCCAGGTCGTTGGCGATGACTTCCTGGTTACCAATGCATCGCGAGTAAAAGACGCCTCCAAGAAAAAGGCCTGTAACGCAGTACTAATCAAGCCGAACCAGGCCGGCACTATCACTGAGTCCAAACTAGTAGTGGATGTCGCACGCGAAGCCGGCTACGGCACTATCGTCTCGACCTATTCAGGCGAGACCGAGGACGCGACCATCATGCATCTGGGTGTCGGCTGGGGCATGGCGCAATTGAAGGTCGGCTCATTCAGTCGCTCGGAATGCATGGTCAAATGGAACGAGGGCCTACGCATAGCCGAAGCCATCAGCGACCTCAGCGACCACTTGCCACCTGACGGAAACCTGCCGCCAAAAAGCGCATTTCCTTGGGGATGAAAGTTTTGGTCAGGCCTGTAAAATCGAGCCGCTTCGACTACTTAGGATGATTCTCGAGGACTAAATTATTGACGCTTTCCCACGGCGATCAATTCTCGATTCCAAAAATGCACCAGTCGCCAAAAAAATGAGGCGGCTTGTAGACCTTCCCTATCCGATCATTTGTTCCAGGATTAACCCCAGATGTCATTGCTAATGCTCTCGTACCAGCCGCGAGCGTAATTGGCCTCCCTTTCACGGAACGAGGCGCCGGCACCGGATGGGCTGACACCACCCGCCCCCTTGATCTTAATGATCTTTCCATCCTTGAAGCCGTAGACCATGGCGACTGAGATGCCGTAGCTCTCGTTGACTAGGCTGTAGCAGGTATTGACGAACTTGGGCGTGCCGGGAAATTTGTCCCTGATCAGGTTGACCACCGCATCGGCGCAGACCTTGGCCTGGGTTGAGGCGGCAAAACCGGATTTCGGCATCGGCGAGGCAATGGTGGCATCGCCGATGACATGCACACCGGGCACAAGCTTTGATTCAAAGGTCAGATGATCGACCGGACACCACTCGGTTTTGTCCGTCAATCCCGAGAACTGCGCGATCTTGCCGGCACGCTGAGATGGGATGAAGTTGACGACATCTCCCTTATACTCATCAAAGTCCGAATAGAGCGTTCGGGTCTTCGGGTCGACGCGGCGTACCACGCCATCGTTGTCGGCGTTGCGATACTCGATCATGTCACCATAGAGCTTGGCCCAGCCTTCCTTGAACAACCCTTGTTTGGAGAACTTCTTCTTCGGGTCAAGAACCAGAATTTTTGATTTCGGTTTCGCCTTCTTGAAGTAGTTGGCAACCAGACTGATCCGCTCGCCGGATCCCGGCGGGCAGCGGAACGGATTGACCGGCGGCGAAATGACGAACGTGCCACCGTTCGGCATGGCTTCGAGTTGCTTACGCAACAACAGCGTCTGCGGCCCCGCCTTCCAAGCGTGTGGAATGGTGCTGGCGGTATCGGAATCCAACCCTTCGATCTTTTCCCAGCGAAAATCAATTCCGGGCGAAACGATGCAGCGGTCAAACGAGATCGTGCTGCCGCTGGCCAGCTTAACCTGCTTGCCACCGCCATTGATATGTGCCGCCATGTCGTGAACGACCTCAACGCCCATCTTCTTCAGCGCGCTGTAGTTATGCGTAATGTAGTCGATAGTATTAAGCCCCCCGATCACCGTATTTGAGAACGGACAGGTAACGAAGTTAGTCGAGGGCTCGATCAAGGTTACGCTGATCGACGGATCGAAGCGCTTGATGTACTTGGCCGCCGTGGCCCCACCGAAGCCGCCGCCAACGACGACGACCTGCGCCTTGCGGCTAGCGGCAAACATAGTGGAACCCGGAAGCGCAAGCGCACCCAGTGCAATAGTTACACCGAGGCCACGATTAAATGTTCTGCGATTGTTGCATTTCATGTCGCACGCACCCCTACTTCTTCGCATAGTACTTGGCGATCACCGCTATTTCGGCGTCGCTAAAACCTTTAGCAATCCGGTTCATAATGGTTGGATTGTCCTTGTCTTTCTTGAAAGCCATGAGTTTCTGGGTGATGAACTTTTCGCTCTTGCCGGCGATCGTCGGCATATGTCCCGCGCTCTTGCCATCGGCTCCATGGCAAGAAAAGCAGGTATTGGTGAGAACAGCACCCGAGACCATGTCAGCCTGGACAGGACCAGCTGATAGCCCCAGGGCGGCGAGCCCCAACGCGATAAGCGGGACTTCTAATGATTTCATGATGTCCTCCATTCTCTATACGCACCCCACGATATGGGTAATGCCTACCGATACTCTACCAAGACACACAAAAAAATTGTAAATAAATAAAGGCCGTAAATAATAGGGTTTATTGCAATTTTCGATCATTCTTACAATCACGCCTCAGCACCATATCCTATTAGGCCAGTCACTCGAGCAGCATCAGGTGCGTTGCGTAAAAGGCCGGTTTGAGCACTGAGAGGACGAGGTCATCAATATACTCCCACATTAGCCGCCCGACCGTACATCTAGCCAGAAAATCGTAATAGTCCGCGATGTCGTCGCAAACATCTGCCCCATTCATGTGACCGATCTAGATCTTCTTCTCCGCATCATCCAGGACTTTCCCGAAGATCGCCTCGGTGCCATTGCGTACCCTTTCCCCAACCACCCTAACACCAGCGTGCTGTCCCGACTTTAAAAGCTGTTCGGCCTAGCTAAGAACGCACTGCGTGCTTCATGAATGTCAAAGACCGCCCAGTACTGACCATCAAACGTCTGTACTTCAAAAGTGTTGCCAGCCGGGAAAGCGTTCCAAAACCTTAGTTTCCAACCGAAAAGCCTTGAAAAATGATTCGCCTTCCTCTTTAACTTCTCTGCAAGCCGTTGAAAACAGGGAACTTCACAGGGATGATCTGGGGAAAGCTAGCATTAGGGCTGTTGGCGCTTGCTTTGACGACGTGCGTTTTTCTGTCGAACACAGTTCGGGCACAGTCCTGGGGCGGACTTTACGACATGAACCGCATGCTTAACGAACCGCATCCATTCGCCCAGGCTAACGCCGCGAGCCCCGCCCCTCCACCATTCACACCGCAACCCAATGCCTCCAGACGCAATATTCACTCAGCCGCGACACGACATTCCGCACCGGCGCGCGCGCCTGTGACGACGGAAAGTAGTGGCGGCAAATGGACGAATATTTTTTCGGAAATTCGCATCGGCCTGCTGATGCACGACTATGGGCCGTTTTCCTCCAGTGAAGAGGACGGCTATGACCGCAATATCGAATTGCTGTTCTCATCGCCTGATATCTTTGCTTTCATGTGGTCGCCGCGCCCGCACCTTGGCGTTAGCTACAACTCTTCCGGCGACACCAGCCAGGCCTATGGCGGGCTCACATGGGACTGGTCGTTTTGGAACGGCTGGTTCGCCGACTTAAGCTTGGGCAGCATGGTGCACGACGGGCATTTGGTCGGCGATAAGGGTGGTAAGTTGAGAAAATCACTCGGCTGCCGGATACTGTTCCGTGAGTCCGTTAATTTTGGCTATAGGTTCAAGAAACGTCACGCCATCATGGCGCATTTAGATCATAGCTCAAACGCTAGCTTGTGCGAGAAAAACACCCC
>CAYXUT010000099.1:0-10999 GCA_964468005.1 uncultured Magnetovibrio sp.
CGTACGCCAACGGGTTTACAGCCCGTCCCCTTTAGCCACTCGGGCACCCCTCCTTCAAATCTGTCGAAGATTACCGACCGACCCGCGTCAAGAGCCCCGAAATATGAGAATTTACAGCGGCTTGTCAACGTCAAAAATACGCAACTCCAGTTACCGCGCCCGATCCCGGAAACCCGGACCTAAAAGGCGTGCAGACAATTGCCGTCTTTCATGCTAAACGCGGGCATGGCCAAACGCAAGTTGTCCCCAACACACCGCCAGAGACCTAGCCGCGACCCAGCATCACCGAGGCGTGATCCCGAGCGCTACGGACACTTGCATTCCGGTGGCAATTATTGGATTTACGGAACCCACGCGGCACTTGCGGCGCTCGCCAACCCAAATCGCAAATGCCGCCGCATCATCGCTACCGCCGGATTTATCGAATCTCACGCTGGAATGCTAAATCTGGACCGCGCCGATACAGTCAAGCGCACCGAGATTGAAGAAATGCTGCCGAACGGCGCCGTTCATCAAGGAATCGCTGTACAAGCTGCGCCACTTACAGACCTGACACTTGATGAGGTTTTGGCCGATGTTAGCAGCGAAGAGCGCACCTGCGTTGTCGTACTCGACCAAGCCACTGACCCGCGCAACATCGGCGCCATACTGCGTTCAGCTGCAGCTTTCGGAAATTTATGCTTGATCGTTCAAGACCGCCATGCCCCCCCCGAAACGGGCTCCATGGCGAAGGCGGCATCCGGAGCGTTAGAACATGTCCCCGTGGTTCGGGTAACAAATCTCGTACGTACCATGGGAGAGTTAAAAGAGCTTGGCTTTTGGTGCGTCGGCCTGGACGGCAGGGCCGAAACAAGCCTAGCAAAAATCCGCCTCAATGGTCACACAAGCTTCGTTTTCGGGGCTGAAGGCAGTGGCCTCAGGCGCCTGACCCGCAAAACTTGTGATATCATCGCTAAAATTCCGCTCTCGGGTCAGGCCGATAGCCTCAACCTCGCCAACGCCGTTGGCATTTCTCTGTACGAGTGGGCACGCTGAACGCTTGCCCAGGCCAAGAACCGGTGTATAACCTCTGCCCGTGGCGTGCCGCCTTAGCGCAGTTGATTTGTAATCAGGAGTTTTGTAGACGTAAGATGTTGATTTAAAAGCCTTCTGATTTTCAGGGTGCTCACTTGGCACCAAGAAGGTACTAAGCCGCTATAGCTCAGTTGGTAGAGCAACGGTTTTGTAAACCGTAGGTCCCGGGTTCGAATCCTGGTGGCGGCACCATCCCATCCCCTTCAAGATGAGCGTAGAAATTCCTGCGGCACCGTGGTGACGCCGTAACCGGCCTCCGCGGGGATTACCAACTGCGAACCTTCATCAGTCTCGATGCGTTTTGGCTCAACGCAGAAAACGTCTTCATTCCGGTACGTAGCCAGAGCCTCGTCAACGCTTTCCGACTTGGAAAGCTTTATGATGTTCATCATGGTTGGAAAGACCAGGGTCAATTTACCGCCATGAACATCATCCAGGACATCTTGCGGACGGCGCCAATTCGCTTCGACAATCTCGTAGCCATCAACGTCCGGTTTTGTCTGAGCATCGGGCGCGGGCGCGATAAAGAAATGAGTGTCAAACCGCTTTGGGCGCGTCGCTGGCGTAATCCAGTGGGCGAAACGGACAAGCCGATCCGTTGCCAGTTCGAACGGCGCAGAAGCAGCCAGATCGAGGATGGCACCATCGGGATTGGCAGTCCGAATTTCCGCTGCTTCTGCGCTAGGCATCACCCTTTCACTTCCCGCCACCCTGGCCAGTAAAATCCCGCATTCTTCGTACATTTCGCGAATAGCAGCGACCTTTAGGGCCGCGTGCGCATCCTCTTTATCGCCGTTTGCCTCGTCAAATGCCACGTCCTTTGGGGCTAGTTTGCCGCCCGGAAATACCACGGCGCCGGCAGCGAAATGCTGGCCGTGCGCCTTTTTCAACATCAGGACCTCAAGCCCTTCTCCCCCGTCACGCATCAAGATGATTGTTGCCGCGGGTTTCGGTTTGACAGGTTCGGGTATTTCGTTTGTTTCACCCATGATACTTAAATCTTTCGAACGCAATTCACATCGCGACAAACCGGCGGTCAAAAAACGGACGCATATTCAGCTTCCTCCGTCGGCGGCCCTTCGCACACGGCCCGTCCAGTCTCGATCATATGCACCAGATGCGAAAGCACCGTTCGAGCCGCGGCACCATGCAGATGAATAGGCACGCTCTCATAGAGTTTGGCCACAATATCCGAGATTCTCGATAGTCCTTCATTCAGAACCTTGCCAATATCGTGCTCACGTTGGATGCGGTGCGCAATCAGCGCTTCGACATGTCGCTCGGGTGCGGTAATGGGTGGACCGTGGGTGGGCCAGAAAACTTCTTCTTCACGCAGCAACAAACGCTCGCATGAGCGCATGTAGTCGAGCATGTCGCCGTCCGGCGGCGAGACGACCGTCGTTGACCATCCCATGATGTGGTCGCCGGAAAACAGAGCATTTTCCTCTTTCAGGCCGAAACAGAGGTGATTGGCCGTATGACCCGGCGTGTGGACTGCTTCGAAGGTCCAGCCGTTGCCGAAAACAACGTCGCCATCGCCGATCACATGATCGGGCAAAAATTCCATGTCACCGCCGCGCGATAACGAAAGATCCGCTTTCTTCCAACTACGGCCCGGCATGTGAGGCCCGAATCCATAGGTCGGCGCCCCCGTCGCGGCCTTGAAAGGCGCGGCGGCAGGCGAATGATCGTTATGGGTATGAGTGATCAGGATATGGGTTACGGTTTCACCCGCCACAGCAGCAAGCAACGCATCAACGTGTTCATCAACCAATGGACCCGGATCGATAACCGCAACTTTGCCGCGCCCGATGATGTAGGTTCCTGTCCCATGAAACGTAAAGGGTGATGGATTGCGTGCGATGACCCGACGAATCATCGGTGTCACTTCATCGACACTGCCGTACTCGAATTCAATATCGCGGACAAAGGGGATACCAGGCGCCATGCGTAAAGCTTCAAATCCAACGTGAGGCGAACAAAAGTTCAGCTATATCCAGATAAATCATCACGATATCTCCCTTTATTACAATTGTAATTTCTGTGCCCCTCGCTATTTGCTAAGATACATATCAATCTTCACAACGGCTCTTTATTCCTTTCATAATGCAATCATTTATTTTATTAGCTCTCTTGGTAGCCTTTATCATTAGCTATTTTAGGCGTTTAATCGATGAGAGGTGTGCGGCGGTAGTAGTGCCAGAGCATGATTGCCGCTGCGGTACGGTATGGGCGCCAACGCTTAGCGATAGATTCAAGCTGGACCGGCCTCGGCCTTTCGTCCAAGTCAAACATGTCTTTCGTAGCAACTGCCAGCGCGAGATCGCCGGCCGGCAGAATATCGGGCCGGCCAAGGGCGAACATCAAGTAAATCTCCGCTGTCCAAGGCCCGATCCCCGTGATCGCCGTCAGTGCGGCCCGGACTTCATCGTTACTAAGATCATTGAGGCCATTTAGGTCGAGTTCGCCCGTGTTAATAGCTTGCGCCAGAATTTTAGCATAGCGGGCTTTGGGACGGCTCAAACCACAACAACGCAACGTACCCTCGCGGACCCGCCAAACTTTGTCCGCCGAAACATCTTTCAAGCGTTTCTCTAACTTACCCCAGATCGCAGCGCCAGCCTCGTTAGAAACCTGCTGACATACGATGATCCTAAGCAAGGATGCAAAGCCGCGGCTTCGATTTCTGGGGTCAGGAAAGCCAACTTCCTTAAGTGCCCGCGCCATGCCCGGACACTGTTTCGCCAGAACCCGCACAGCGCGTTTCAAACTTGCTGAGTTGTCAATCAGCGCAGTTCCTCCACCGGGTCAACGCCGAATACCTCAAGGCCCGACGCAATCACCGTTGCCACAGCCTGAACCAGCGCCAACCGCGCCAACGTCAACGGTTTATCATCGTCATGAATGAATCGTAAGGTAGCGTCATCTCGCCCTTTACTCCATAGGGCATGGAACAATTCAGCCAGTTCCGTCAAATAATAGGCAATGCGATGCGGCTCATGTGCTTCGGCCGCCGCTTCAATGGTGCGCGGCCAGGCCGCCATTTGGCGAATCAACTCGAGTTCGGCCGAATCATCAAGCGCAGAAAGATCGACCGCGGCCAATGCTACCGGAGAAATCTCCGAAGGCGTCAAGGTCTTTAGGGCATTGCGGGACACCGAACAACAGCGTGCATGCGCGTATTGCACATAGAACACAGGATTGTCGCGCGATTGCTCGACCGCTTTCTCCAAATCAAAATCCATTTGCGTATCGTTTTTTCGGGTGAGCATCATGAAGCGGACCACGTCCTTGCCAACCTCATCAATGAGATCGCTAAGCGTCACGAACGTACCTGTACGCTTCGACATGCGCATTGGTTCGTTACCTTTTTTCAGGTGTACGATCTGACAAATCTTGATGTCGAGGGTATCCTCTTTTCCCGTTAACGCCGCGACGGCAGCCACCATGCGTTTGACGTATCCACCGTGATCAGCGCCGAAGATATCGATCATTGAAGTGAAGCCACGGCAATGTTTATCATAATGATAGGCGATATCGTTGGCAAAATAGGTCCAGCTACCATCAGACTTTTTCATCGGCCGGTCAACGTCATCGCCAAACTCAGTAGCGCGAAATAGGGTCTGGGAGCGCGGCTCCCAGTCGTACGGATACTTTCCCTTAGGTGGCTCCAACACGCCCGTATAGATCAACCCTTTATCTTCAAGCGCCTTAAACACTTCCTCCACCACGCCGGCCTCAACCAGTGAGCACTCGGAGGTGAAGACGTCCTGCTCAATACCAAGCGCCGCCAAATCGTTCCGCACCGTTTGCATCATCATCTCGATTGCGTCGTTGCGGAACACCGATAACCATTCGCCCTCATCGGCACTCTGCCATTTGTCACCATCACGCGCCGCCAAGAACTCACCAACAGGAATCATATAGTTGCCGGGATAGAGGCCTTCCGGCACCTCGCCAATTTCCTCGCCCAGTGCTTCGCGGTAGCGCAAGTGCGCCGAACGCGCCAGCGCCTCAACCTGGGCACCGGCATCATTGATATAATATTCAGTTGTGACGTCGTGACCCGCCTTTGAGAGCAGCTTGGCCAGGGCGTCTCCCGTCACAGCGCCCCGGGCATGAGCCACATGCAACGGGCCCGTTGGATTAGCAGAAACGTACTCCACATTGACTTTCTCACCGGCGCCCATGGTGGAATTGCCGTAGGCGGTGCCAGCCTGCAAAATTTCAGATAGCTGCGCACGCCAGAAATCCGGTGTCATGCGCAAATTGATAAACCCCGGTCCAGCGATATCTGCCAAATCTACTGTCTCAATTGCTGACAATTTTTCCACGATCTTCTCAGCTAGGTCGCCCGGCCGCATGCCAGCGCCTTTAGAAAGAACCATGGCGGCATTAGTGGTAACGTCACCGTAAGCGGCGTCTCGCGGTGGTTCGACCACGACCCGGGATGTATCGGGTTTAGCCGAAAAAACGCCATCGACATTCAACTCACCAATTGCGTCTACAACGTCATCTCTGAAAGAATGAAATACATTCATCGTCAATAAATCCAAACTGCAAGTGCCCGGGTGATACGCGAACCGGCGATAACGATCAAGAGGGGTTGCCCGAGCGACGCAATCCATGACAGAATTTTGGCATGGCTAATGAAAAGAAAAATGCCTATCGAAAGCAACTCCTGGTCACGCGCGAGGAATTGGAGCGAGATTCCGAGGCCACGGCCGAGGCACGAAAACCCGTTGAACTAGACCAAACCATTGTCGGTCGCTTGTCGCGTATGGATGCCCTTCAGATCCAAGCCATGCAGGTCGAGACCGAGCGGCGGCGCCGTCTGGAGCTTAAACGCATCGAAGCTGCCCTCAATCGAATAGATAACGGTGAGTTTGGCTATTGCGCCATATGCGGAGAGGACATAGAGCCGAAACGCCTGAAGCACGACCCGACCGTACCAGCCTGCATTACCTGTGCAAAGAACGGCAGTTAGATCTCTTCCCGAAGGTCGCGACGGTAGAGCCAGTAAAACCGAAGCGACAACAGGATAATGGTAACAACCGTGGAACCTAGCACTCCTTGGAAAATTCCAGTGGATCCCATACCCATTGGGAACACTAAATACCAAGTCAAGGGTACAAGGATGCCAATAAAAACAAAGGTCTGTATATAGCAAGCCATCCAAACATCTTGCCGGCCGCGAAGCGCACTTGCCATGACCGCCTGACCGCCATCACTAATCAGTGCCGCGGCAACCCAGAAAACTAAAGGTACTGCTAATACGGCGACGGCGGGATCGTCCGTGAAGACACTGATCAATGTCTTGTCAAACGCCACCAGAAAAACGCCGATAACTCCAGTCACAACCACCGTCAACCCTAAACCCGTCCAGCCAGCCAAGGCCATATCCCGGATATCCCTCCGCCCATGCGCATTGCCGACCCGCACCGTTGTCGCGGCACCAAAGCCGATGGCAACCATGAACGATACCACCAACATGTAAAAAGCCGCCGTGAACGCCGCCAAAGGGATCGGCCCGAGCCAACCGGCGAACTGCTGCACAGTGGTAAACGCACCGGACTCGACGGCCAAGCTCACACCGGTAGCATACCCCAGCCGGCGCTGATGTTTCCACGACGACCAACTACCACCCGCGCGGCGGCGAATGCCAAACACCTGGCCCTCGGGCAAAAAAAGCACATAGACGATCATCGCCGCCGCGCCCAGCCACCGCGAAACGCTGGTTGCGAGAGCCGCCCCCATGGCGCCATCGGGTAGTCCACTCAATCCGCCACCGATCAGTGCCCAATTGAGCGCCAGATTCACCAAATTGGCGCAGGCTATGGCGATAAATCCAGCAGTCGGACGACGAATACCCTCAAGAAAGAAGCTGCACGCCAAGAACAACAGATGCCCCGGCAACCCAAGGCCTAAGATCAGCATCACCTTGCCGCCTTCGCGCGCCAGTTCCTCTGATTGGCCGGTCCAAGTCAGATACGTCTCCCCAAAGAGCGATAAGACCGTCCCGATTACGCCCAGTCCGGTAGCATAAGCGATTGAGCGCCGCCAGACACGCCCACAATTTTCTAACTCACCCGCGCCAAAATGGTGCGCACTCAGAACTAGCGTACCCATAATAAGACCAAGCGACGTGACGATGAGGGGCTGCATGAGCGACATCCCCATTGCGAGATAGCCGAGTTCCAAGGCAGCGTGATGCCCTACCATCACCGTGTCGACGAGCACAATCAAGATCACTCCCGATCGCGCGAGAACGATTGCCGGCGCCAACCGGAGCATCTCGGAGACATGGCGGGACACCCGTCCCGTTAGCTTCAACGGTACCGCCTCCTTGGCTTTTTCGGTCATCTCGCTCATAAGCTCTCTGTTCAAATTATCCCGAATATCAGGAGCCACACTGTGACTATCACTTCTTCCTCACCTTCGACACTGCAATCACCAGCGATCGGCAAGGGTATATTGTGGATATTACTGGCCATGTTCCTGTTTGCCAGTATGGATGCTGGGGTCAAACATTTGGTCAAATCCTATTCGACTGTTCAAGTGGTCTGGGGGCGGTTTTTCTTTCACTTACTGCTGCTTTTGATGGTGTTCGCGCGTCGCATTCTCAGTCTCGTTCGCACCTCCAACCCGGGCCTGCAGTTGCTACGTTCCGTCTTGATGGTCGGCACGACAAGCTTGTTCTTTACCGGGCTTTTTTATGTGCCTCTCGCCGATGCCGCATCAATGATGCTGGTCACGCCATTGATCGTGACAGCACTCTCTATGCCGATCCTCAATGAGCCCGTGGGTGTGCGCCGTGGGGCCGGTGTGCTTATCGGATTCACGGGCGCGATTATCATCATACGGCCAACTGGAGATCTTCAATTGGCGACGTTGTTTCCGCTCTTTGCGGCTGTGTCCTACGCGATCTACCAGATAAGCACCCGATTTTTGAGCCGGGCTGATCCCGTGGAGACGACACTCTTTTATACAGCATTAATCGGTGCCCTTTTCACCTCAATTGCGGTGCCGTTCGTGTGGATTAATCCAACGCCTATCGATTGGCTGATCATGGTATTTTCCGGTCTATGCGGCGGATTGGGACATTTCGCCTTAATCCGTGCGTTGGTCGTTGCACCGGCCTCCGCGGTGGTGCCATTTTCCTACACGTCCATCATTTGGGCGACGGCATACGGCGTTTTGCTATTCGGCAACTTTCCCGACCGATGGACGGTCCTGGGCGCGACAATCATCGTGGCCAGTGGATTGTATGTCTTTTTCCGAGAACAGAAAAAGAGGTACATCTAGGCGACGGCATACTCACTATCAATCAGGGATAGAACCTCATCGAACAGGGGATCTCGCTCGCCAAGCTTAGCCATTTCCGCAATGGTATTGGCGAGATAGTCTCGGCAGGTGCCGTACTTCCCCTTACCGCCGGCCATCACCCGGGCCATTTCACGCGCCGGCCTCGGTCCGGCATAACGCACGTGGGTCTCATTAACCACCCAGGTCAGAACTCGCAACTCCAACCCGTTCTCGAGTTCGACGGTGAGCCATCTAGGGTGGTATACGCCGCTCGTCATCTCCCGGTCCCAGAGATACTGGAGATCCTTGTCGCGGGTTTCCGGTGAAAGCCTATAGGCAATGCCGCGGCACGACCCTTTTGCCGGCTCCAAGCAAAGCCCTAATCCCGGCCGCTCTTGTGAACCACGGCCCTTGGTGCTCCAGAGATGAAATTTGCGCTCGTAGCAGCGTAGCGTTACCGGTTGCCGCTCGGTGGGTTTAAAACCCGGATTCCACATCAAGGATCCGTACCCGAAAATCCAGATGTCGTCAGGATTGGTGACCTCAGCCAGCATGTCTCGAAGCATTCCGGCGCGCACTTCATCGTTCAATTGAACGTAAGAGGTATCGGGCCAGGGCTTGGCGTCTTGACCCACCGTTAGACAGCCTGTTCCTTGGTGGCGCGGAAGCAGAGATCAGGCCAATCTTCCTCGGCCTTGCTCATGTGCCAAGCATTGCGCGCCAGGAACACCGGTGCGCCGTCGTGATCTTCGGCCATGGCCGGGCCGTTGGCATCGCCGAACTTTTTGACCATTAAAGGGTCGATCGCTTCGACCCAGCGCGCGGTATAAAGTTCTGTCGGCTCAAAGCGTACCGGCACGCCATATTCGGTGCGCACCCGCTCAGCCAAAATTTCGAACTGTAATATGCCGACGACACCCACGACCCAATCGCCACCAATCTGCGGCTTCATTACCCGTGCGGCCCCCTCTTCCGCCAATTGCGTTAATGCGCGGCCAAGATGCTTTGCTCGCATGGGGTCTTCAGGCCGAACCTTCTGCAACAATTCCGGTGCAAAGACAGGAATACCTCGGAACCGGAGCCCCTCACCTTCCGTCAGCGTATCGCCGATACGGAGATTGCCATGATTTGGGATGCCGATGATATCTCCGGCCCAGGCTTCTTCGGCCAATGCCCTATCGCTAGCCAGAAACAGCTGGGCATTGTGGACGTTAAGCGTTTTGCCCGAGCGAACGTGATGCATCTTCATGCCACGCCGGTAGCGTCCCGAGCAAAGCCGCACGAAGGCAATGCGGTCACGGTGTTTGGGATCCATGTTAGCTTGGATCTTGAAGACGAAACCGCTCATCTTCTTTTCACCGGGCGTGACCATACGCTCTTCGGCCGCCTGTGGCCGTGGCGCCGGCGCTTCTTTGACCAGACCGTCAAGCAGTTCACGCACACCAAAATTGTTCAGTGCACTACCGAAATATACCGGCGTTAAATGGCCCTCGTTATAGGCTTGTGCATCAAACGGCGGGCACAATCCGCGAGCCATCTCAACTTCTTCCCGCAACTTAGCGACAGCATAGTCGGGCAACAATTCGTCAAGCTTTGAATCGCCCAATCCGTGACAGTACTCGCCGGCGTCGGGGCGCTCCTCTCGAGATCGGCTGAGTAAAATCAACCGATCGCGCAATAGATCGTAGCAGCCAAGAAAATCACGCCCCATGCCGATCGGCCAACTCGCTGGCGTTACATCAAGCGCCAGGGTTTGTTCGACCTCATCCAGGATATCAAAAGGGTCGCGGGCATCACGGTCGAGCTTGTTGACGAAGGTAACAATCGGCACATCACGTAACCGGCAGACCTCGAACAATTTACGTGTCTGCGTTTCG
Organism: uncultured Magnetovibrio sp.; assembly: GCA_964468005.1. Taxonomy (GTDB): domain Bacteria; phylum Pseudomonadota; class Alphaproteobacteria; order Rhodospirillales; family Casp-alpha2; genus TMED8. Next base: position 10,257 of record CAYXUT010000099.1, read on the forward strand.
ATACCTTTGGCAGCATCAATCACCATGACAGCCGAATCGACCGCCGTCAGCGTTCTGTAGGTATCCTCACTAAAGTCTTGGTGGCCCGGCGTGTCGAGCAAATTAAAAGTGCACCCATCGTACTCATAGGTCATCACCGACGAGGTAACAGAGATGCCTCTTTCGCGCTCAACCATCATCCAATCGGAATGAGCGCGGCGTTGCTCACCACGTGCCTTGACCGCCCCAGCAAGCTGAATAGCGCCGCCGAAAAGTAGGAGTTTCTCGGTCAAAGTGGTCTTTCCGGCGTCCGGGTGCGAGATGATTGCAAAGGTCCGGCGACTAGCAACTGCTTCGGGTAGCTCGCTCACGGTTTGGCTCACAATTACTTCAATATTGCACAGTCGGCGCGCAAATCTAACCGGTTCACCCAAAATGGCCAGAGGTTTTAAACGCTCATGCTATTCTTCGTATCGCTTATAACCTGTGGCAAATATTTTCGCTGCAATCGTTATAATTAACCCTTATTTCCCCAGTGACTTCGATGTTTTATGCGTCTAAATATAGCTCTTTGATTAAGTATCGATCCCATACACACCAGAGAGCAGACTTGTCACGCTTCACTCGGCGCATAAAAACAGATATTCACCTTTACAAATTGATTTTGACTGCCCGGTTGAATCTGGGATTTGATGATTCTAGGAGCCCGCCGACGGCTGTTTATTGCCTATTGAGAACTTGAAGGCGCCGTTGGCGTAACCGCG
>CAYXUT010000100.1:0-10986 GCA_964468005.1 uncultured Magnetovibrio sp.
CCTGGCCGCCGAATAGCGGGTATGACCAACAAATCTGTTTGGCCATTAACGCTATGCGTATTTTAAGACTGCCCCGTTTGCCCTTAAGTATCTCCACAAATGCGGTTCGTTGTTCAAGCATTGTTTAGTGCGCTGCCCTCAATGGTTGCTGTTGTAGTTCTGATTGCATTGACCTTCTACGTTGGCGCCGTACTTGTGACTAATTTGTTTGCTTCTCAGTTCGATGGGTGGTTTGGCCACATTGGTCGATCTATATGCACTCTATTTCAAATCATAAGGAATTATAATTTCCGTTTACGTAAACGTAAACTTTTGTTAATGTCTTATCCGCCGCCCATGGGATTGCCGGGCGGTTCCGGCTATAATGCTGAAAACGGACAGCGTCGGGCCGCTTGTGGCCCGCATGATGGGAAGAGACGCCATGCCTGATGACGGCGCGACCCGCGAAACCAAACACCCGCAAACCTACAGTCCGAAGAACCAATTGCGCTTCGTCACCGCGGCGAGCCTGTTTGACGGGCATGACGCGTCGATCAACATCATGCGGCGTATTCTTCAGTCCGCTGGTGCGGAGGTTATCCATTTGGGCCATAACCGCGCCGTCGACGAGGTCGTGACGGCAGCCATCGCTGAGGACGCGCACGGCATTGCTGTCAGCTCTTATCAAGGCGGCCACGTGGAATACTTCAAGTACATGGTCGATTTGCTGCGCGAGTGCGGCCGCCCCGACATTAAGGTGTTCGGCGGCGGCGGCGGCGTCATCGTCGCGCCAGAGATCAAGGAATTGCAGGATTACGGTGTTGAGCGTATTTATTCGCCCAACGACGGCCAGCAGATGGGGTTGCCGGGAATGATCGCTGACATGATGCGGTTAGCGGACCGGGATTTGACCAAAGACCTGCCGGCCGGCCTCAAGGGCCTAAAAAAGGGTGACCCCGCAGCACTGGCCAGGGTCATTTCTGGGCTCGAACTTGGTCGCTTGGACGACAATATGTTGAGGCAGATCCGCACCGCTGCCGAAAAACGGCCTGATGTTGCGGTACTTGGCATCACCGGCACTGGCGGGGCCGGCAAGTCTTCGCTGACGGATGAACTGATCCGCCGCTTCCGGCTCTATTCAAGTGAACCGAAGATTGCCGTCATCGCCATTGACCCAACTCGGCGCAGGACCAATGGCGCACTCTTGGGCGACCGCATCCGCATGAACGCCATCAATGGCACCAATATCTATATGCGCTCGTTGGCAACCCGTGATTCGCGCTCCGAGGTGGTGCCGGCGACAGCCGACATCATTGCAACTTGCAAGGTGGCTGGCTTCGATTTGATTATTGTCGAGACACCGGGGATTGGTCAGGGCGATGCGGCCGTGGTCGAATTGGTGGACCTCTCACTTTACGTGATGACGCCTGAGTTCGGTGCTCAGAGTCAGCTTGAGAAAATCGACATGCTCGATTTTGCCGACGTGGTGGCAATCAACAAACTCGATCGCAAAGGGGCTATGGATGCCCTTCGTGACGTCCGCAAACAGGTGCAGCGGAACCGCGAAGCCTTTGACGAGTCACCCGACGATATGCCGGTTTTCGGGTGCATGGCGGCGAAGTTCGCTGACGTCGGCGTTACTGCCATTTACCAGAATTTAGTTAACCAGCTAAAAGCCAAGGGGTGCAATGATTTCGGCTGTTCAATTGAGCCCGTTTCGGTCAAACGGTCCGAACCGGGGCAGGCCATCGTGCCGCCGGAGCGGGTGCGTTATTTAGCCGAAATTGCCAAGACCGTGCGCGATTACCACTACACCATCGCCGAGCAATCACGCATCGCTCGTGAACGCCAGCAATTGATGGAAACCAAGCGCATGCTGGCGGATGCCGGCAAGGATAGCGTTATTGATCTCGACGATTTGATTGCCAAACGAGAGGGGTTCCTTGACCCGCGCGCACGTAAACTCTTGGAAACTTGGCCGACCGTAGTCGAGAGCCATGCCGGCAATGAACACGTCGTAAAAATCGGCGACAAGGAAATCCGCACTGTCTTGAAGCGCGAAACCTTGTCTGGCAACCAGGTTTCGCGCGTCGCGTTACCGAAATACGAAGACCATGGTGAGTTGTTGAAGTGGCTGTTGAAGGAAAATCTCCCAGGGTCATTCCCGTATACGGCAGGGGTTTTCGCTTTCAAGCGCGATGGCGAAGACCCGACGCGCATGTTCGCGGGGGAGGGCGATGCCTTCCGTACCAACGAGCGTTTTAAAATGGTGTCAAAAGACTTTGAAGCCAAGCGGCTTTCTACGGCTTTTGATTCCGTCACGCTCTACGGCTTTGATCCGGACTTGCGGCCCGACATCTATGGAAAGATCGGGAATTCCGGCGTCTCCATCGCCACCCTCGACGATATGAAGGTGCTCTACGACGGGTTTGATCTTTGCAACCCAATGACATCTGTCTCCATGACCATCAACGGCCCCGCACCCATGGCCTTGGCGATGTTCCTCAATACAGCCGTCGACCAACAGATCGAGAAATTCCGTGAAGACAACGGCCGCAAACCCACCGACGAGGAAGTCGATAAGATTGCCGAATGGGTGCATGAGAATGTTCGTGGCACAGTGCAGGCCGACATCCTGAAGGAGGATCAAGGCCAAAATACCTGCATCTTCTCGACGGAATTTGCGCTAAAGATGATGGCTGATATTCAGGAGTATTTCGCCCATCACCGAGTTCGGAATTTCTATTCGGTGTCGATTTCCGGCTATCATATTGCCGAGGCTGGCGCCAATCCGATCTCGCAGTTGGCGTTCACTCTGTCCAACGGCTTCACCTACGTCGAGGCCTATCTCGCGCGCGGCATGCACATAGACGATTTCGCACCCAACCTTTCGTTCTTCTTCTCCAACGGCATGGACCCCGAATACACCGTTATGGGCCGTGTGGCGCGGCGCATTTGGGCTACCGCAATGCGCTTTAAGTACAGCGCCAGCGAACGCTCGCAGAAGCTCAAATACCATACCCAGACGTCGGGGCGCTCATTGCATGCCCAGGAAATGGACTTCAACGACATTCGCACCACCTTGCAGGCGTTGATCGCTACCTATGACAACACCAACTCACTGCATACCAATGCCTTCGACGAGGCCGTAACCACGCCGACTGCCGATAGCGTCAGGCGCGCTCTGGCGATCCAGATGATTATCAACAAGGAATGGGGCCTGGCTAAGAACGAAAACCCAAACCAAGGCAGCTTCATCATCGACGAATTGACGGATCTAGTGGAGGAAGCAGTGCTTCAGGAGTTCGAGCGAATCACTGAGCGCGGAGGTGTGCTTGGCGCCATGGAAACGGGCTATCAGCGCGGAAAAATCCAAGAAGAATCTCTGCACTACGAACACAAGAAACACGATGGCAGCTATCCCATAATCGGCGTCAACACCTTCCTCAATCCCAATCCGCCGAATGATGTAGTCCCCGAATTGCAGCGTTCCACCGAAGGTGAAAAACAGAGCCAACTTAATCGGTTAGATAATTTTCATGAGAGAAATTCGGAACTCGCCCCTGCGATGCTTGAGCGTCTAAAACGGACCGCGACCGAAGGCGGCAATGTGTTCGAGGTCCTCGTCGACGCGGTGAGGGTTTGCTCTTTGGGTCAGATTACTGACGCTTTATTTGATGCAGGTGGGCAATACCGCCGAAACATGTAGTATGATCCGACGCCATGGAAACACCGACCCACCACTCTGAAATCGGCTTGCGTGAAGTTCTCTTTGAGTTTCGCAAGGTCGGCAAGTATACCCGAGTCAGTGCTATCGATCCCGATTCCGGCACGGAAGTGATCATGATTGGTGATCCGAAGCAGGGCCAGGAGGTGATGAAGCGGCTTGCGACGCGCAAGCTCGTTTACGTCATGAACAAGAAGGGGATCAGGGGCCGGGGGCGTCGATGGCGGCTTGGCTAAATTAATGAAATCGCCTGAGTTTTAGTTAGATTTTGTTAGCTCGGTTTTTTCCAAGTCCCGTTTTCTTGGCAAACTGTGAACGCTGCTGGGCATATCTCGGTGCCACCATGGGATAGTCGGTTGGGAGGTTCCAGCGCTGGCGGTATTCTTCTGGCGTCAATCCGTAAGCGGCCTTGAGGTGGCGTTTAAGCATTTTTAGCCGCCGCCCATCTTCAAGGCAGACAATGTAATTCGGTGCCACGGACTTCTTGATCGCGATGGCGGGCTTTCGGACCGACTTAGTAGTTTCTGAGGTGCGCTCAGCCAGTTGGCGAATCGAGCCATGAACCGCACTGACGAGATCGGAAATCTGCGCGGATTCCATCGGATTGTACGCCAAGTAGGCCGATGCGATGCGCACCGTCATGCGCAGGATATCCTTTTGGGAGACAATCCCTCCACCCTGATCCGACATAAGACCTCCGTAGTGAACTTTTTTGATTGACCGCATCATAAGATTTCGAAGCCCGTCTCAGCAACCTAAAAATAGCGGAATTCCAAGGTTTTTTCATGTTCAATGTAATTTGTCCGAACTTTGTGTCTGTCTTGGCAGATGGACTCCAGATATGGTACAGAATGACGTCTGTACAAATCTATTTTGTGCGCGCCTTAAAGTCATCTGGGATGTTGAGGAAGTCATGACGAGACGAACCATCGCCCTAGCATGTGATCACGCCGGGTTTCCGCTCAAGCGCTCCCTGCAGGACCTTCTCGCCGGGCAAGACTTTGGGATCTGCGACCTAGGCACCAACTCAGACGAGTCTGTAGATTATCCTGATTTTGGTTTTGCCATGGCCAGGGCGCTTGAAGACGGTCGCGCCGAGACCGGGATTCTGGTTTGCGGTAGCGGTATCGGAATATCTATTGCTGCCAACCGCTATGTGCAGGTTCGTGCCGCACTTGTTCATGACGCGCTCGGTGCACGCATGTGCCGGTTGCACAACGATGCCAACGTCATCTGCTTCGGTGCGCGTATGATCGGTGAAGATGTTGCCAAGGATTGCCTGGATGTCTTTCTTAATACGGAATTTGAGGGTGGCAGGCACATTACGCGTGTAGATAAACTCGCGTCACCGAATTAGAAAACTTCTACGTCTCAACTGAGCGAAAATTTAATGTCGAATACGCCAAACGAATACGCTTCTGAGTTCCTGGCCGGTTTCTTTGATGATGACCTCGCTGACAGTGATCCTGATATCCTGGCATCCATCAATGACGAACTTAGACGCCAGCAAGACCAGATCGAACTGATCGCTTCCGAGAACATCGTTTCGCGCGCCGTTTTGCAGGCCCAAGGAGGCATCATGACTAACAAGTATGCGGAGGGTTATCCGGGCCGACGCTACTATGGAGGTTGCGAGTTTGTCGATTTGGCCGAAACTCTGGCCATTGAGCGCGCCAAGAAACTTTTCGATTGCGCCTTCGTAAACGTGCAGCCACATTCCGGAGCGCAGGCTAACGGAGCGGTGATGCTTGGGCTTTTGAAGCCCGGGGAAACAATTTTGGGAATGTCGTTGGATGCTGGTGGACATTTGACCCATGGTGCGCCGCCCGCGCAGTCGGGCAAGTGGTTCAACGCCGTTCAATATGGCTTGACCCTAGACACCCACCTGGTCGATTTTGACGAAGTCGAAAAGCTTGCCAGAAAGCACAAACCGAAGTTGATCATTTGTGGTGGATCGGCCTATCCCCGTACACTCAATTTCGAACGCTTCCGCGCTATCGCGGATGCCGTTGAGGCCTACCTGATGGTTGACATGGCCCATTTTGCAGGTCTGGTGGCGGCGGGGACGCACCCGTCACCATTGCCAATAGCCGATATTGTCACTACCACCACGCATAAGACTTTGCGCGGGCCGCGTGGCGGAATGATCCTGTCGAACAACGAGGAACTCGGAAAAACAATAAATTCCGCTGTCTTTCCGGGCTTGCAAGGCGGGCCGCTAATGCATGTCATCGCCGCTAAGGCAGTTGCCTTTGGTGAGGCGCTAAAGCCCGAGTTTAAGCAGTACTCCAAACGCGTAGTCGAGAACGCCGTGGTTCTTGCCGAAACCTTAAAGAAGCGCGGCCTCGATATCGTCTCCGGCGGCACCGATACGCATGTGATTTTGGTCGATCTTAGGCCCAAGGGTCTGAAGGGCAACGCCGCTGAGCAAGCCATGGAGCGGGCCGGCATGACCTGCAACAAGAACGGCGTGCCTAGCGATCCAGAAAAACCGACGATTACGTCAGGTATCCGGATTGGTACCCCGGCCGGAACGACGCGCGGATTTGGTAAGGATGAGTTTCGCCAGATCGGAAACATGATCGGTGACGTACTTGATGGTTTGACGGTCAGTCCGGACAACAATTCCGAAGCCGAGAGCAAGGCCCGTCAGGCTGTCGCCGAACTTTGCCAACGGTTTCCGATTTACAAGGATATGTAGAGATTACCACGGTCTCTTAGGGCCGGTCTCGAATGGGAGGGAGAAAATAGATGCGCTGCCCGTTTTGCGGACACCTCGATACCCAGGTCAAGGATTCACGCCCGACCGAAGATCACGCGGCCATTCGCCGGCGTAGGTTCTGCCCGGAATGTGGCTCACGCTGGACGACGTTTGAGCGCGTTCAACTTCGCGAACTAACCGTCGTCAAGAGTAACGGCGATAAGGCTCTGTTTGATCGGGATAAATTGGCTCGATCTTTGCAAATTGCGCTCCGTAAACGACCAGTGGCCGAAGATCGCATAGAGCGCATCGTCAATGGTATTCAGCGCCGCCTCGAAGCGCTTGGAGAAAATGAAATTCCGACCAAGGTCGTCGGCGAGATGGTTATGGAAAATCTACGTGACCTGGACATGGTCGCTTACGTGCGATTCGCCTCGGTCTACAAGAATTTTCGCGAGGCCCGGGATTTCGAAGAATTCGTGGAACACCTAGGTGACGACGCCGCCGAGTGACAGCAATGATCGTAGATGGATGCGGGCTGCTCTGGCTTTGGCTAGGCGCGGCGTTGGTCGAGTTTGGCCCAATCCGGCGGTAGGGTGCATCCTCGTTCAACCGGACGAGCCTAATAGGGTCGTCGGGCGTGGCTGGACACAACCGGGCGGGCGCCCGCATGCGGAAACCGAGGCCTTGGTGCGGGCGGGTGACAACGCCCGTGGTGCCACTGCTTACGTAACGCTTGAACCTTGCGCCCATACTGCCAAGACGGCGCCCTGTGCCGATGCCTTGATAGAGGCTGGTGTGACGCGTGTGGTTATCGCACTGCAAGACCCGGACCCTAGAGTAGCAGGTGAAGGTATTAAGAAGTTCCACCAGGCCGGCATTGAAACAGAACTAGGTTGTATGGCGGAGGCGGCACGTGATGTGAACGCTGGTTTCTTGAGCCGTGTCGAGCGAGGGCGCCCCTGGGTTGCCTGGAAAACAGCAACAACACTGGATGGTAAAATTGCCACTCGCACCGGCCATAGCCAGTGGATTACTGGGCCGGCGGCCCGGGCACGCGGTCATCTTTTGCGCGCTCGACATGATGCGATCTTGACTGGTAGCGGTACGGTATGCGCCGATAACCCCATGCTGAACTGCCGGTTGCCTGGGCTTGAGGACCGTTCACCGGTTCCCGTTGTCATGGTCGGCGAAAATCCTATTCCACGGGACTGCCACTTGGCGGCCAACGGTTTGGCCCGGATTTTTGGTGGCACAGCTAGGCCTGATCCGATTTACGTGCTCGAAAACCTAGCGGAAGCAGGAGTAACCAGGGTCTTGATTGAGGCCGGCATGGGTATCGCGACCTCGTTCTTCAAAGACGATCTTATCGATGAGATCCACTGGTTTCGCACTCCCAGTGTCATGGGCGCTGATGGGCTTGCGGCAATTGGTGAATTGGGGCACGACGTGGCTAGCGCGTTGACGGCATTCGAGCTCGTGGCGAGCTATGACCTCGACGTTGATGCCTGCGAGGTGTATCAACGCCGAACCAGTGAAATCGGGAGTTAGTTTTTGTTCACCGGTATCGTTACCGATATAGGCAGCATCCGAAGCATCGACACCTCGCGTGAAAACCGATTGGAGATCAGGACGTCCTATGACATGAGCGGTGTCGACATTGGGGCGTCGATCTGTTGTTCGGGGATTTGTCTGACAGTGGTGGAAAAAGGTGCCGATTGGTTTGCCGTTGAGATTTCCGGAGAAACGATTTCGAAAACGACGCTTGGTCAATGGCGGGTGGATTCAAAAATCAATCTGGAGCGTGCGTTAAAAGTCGGCGACGAATTAGGCGGCCACATCGTTTCTGGCCATGTCGATGGAGTTGGTATTTTATCCAATGCGGAGGCTGTAGGTGGGTCGATCTGCATGACCATCCAAGCGCCAGACAGGTTGGCGCGTTTAATTGCCGCCAAAGGTTCAATCGCCATCAATGGCGTATCGCTGACGGTGAACGAGATTGATGAGCGTCGATTCACCATCAACATTGTCTCCCACACTCAGGAGATGACGACCCTCGGTGGCCTCAAGCCAGGCGATTCGGTAAACCTGGAAATTGACATGCTCGCGCGTTATGTTGCGAGGCTCCGCGAGACGGAAGGTTAAAGTATTGTCGGAAAATAGGGATTTGTCTCAAGCATCAAAACAAGATGAGGCCCGTACGGTTACCGATACAGACTATCTCTCGTCTATCGAGGATATTATCGATGACGCGCGCAATGGCCGCATGTTCATCCTGGTGGATGATGAGGAACGGGAAAATGAGGGCGACCTTGTCATCCCAGCGCAGATGGGGACGCCGGAAGCAGTGAACTTCATGGCCAAGTTTGGCCGAGGACTAATCTGTCTGTCGCTTACCCGTGATCGGTTGCTGCACCTCGATCTGCCGCTCATGGCGCAGCGGAACTCATCGCGCCACCAAACGGCGTTTACTGTATCCATCGAGGCGCGCGAAGGCGTAACAACTGGGATCTCGGCATCAGACCGGGCACGCACGATCTCGGTCGCAATCGACCCATTGAAGGGACAAGACGACATCGTATGTCCGGGTCATATCTTTCCGTTGGAAGCGCGTGAGGGCGGCGTGCTGGTCCGTGCCGGCCACACAGAGGCGGCTATCGACGTTGCGCGTCTCGCCGGGCTCAATCCTTCCGGGGTGATCTGTGAGATCATGAACGAAGACGGCACTATGGCGCGCCTGCCGGACTTGATTAAGTTTGCGCAGTTTCATGGCCTTCGTATTGGCACCATCGCGGATTTGATTTCTTATCGGCTGAAGAACGACCGCATTATAGAACGTTCGTTGGTATCGACTTTTGAGAGCAAGTACGGGGGCGAATTCCGCATGCACGTCTTCACTAACAAAGTGGCCTATGCGGAGCACATCGCGTTGGTGAAAGGCGAAATCTCGCCTGAAAAACCAGTGGCGGTGCGGATGCATGCGTTGAACGTGCTTGAAGACGTCCTTAGCGACGCGGGCTCTGGCAAGTCGGGGCAATTGCATGCCGCCATGCGTATGATCGGTGAGTTGGATCACGGTATTATCGTGTTGATCCGTGAGCCACACAGAAGCGCCTTGTCCGACCGGTTGCGCGAACGGATGGGTGATCCCTGTGCGCCGGCGTCAACCGTTGGCGGGCAGGAAAAAGCGCTGCGTGATTACGGCGTCGGTGCGCAAATTCTCTTGGATCTGGGCGTTCGAGACATGATTTTGCTGACCAATGCGACACAACGGACCATCGTTGGGCTGGAAGGCTATGGCCTTCGGGTCGTTGGTCACCAGGCAATCGACGTCACTCTCAGCGACCTGGGAGGCTAGAACGGTGCCGAAGCGCCCCTGTGTACTGATTGTCGAAGCTCGGTTCTACGAGGATGTAGCCGATTCATTGGTCGAAGGCGCCGCCCAAGTCCTGGAAGCAGCTGGGTTCGATCATGAACGGCTAGAAGTACCGGGTGTGTTCGAAATTCCAGGCGCTATTGGCATGGCGCTTAGATCCATGGAGTTCCACTCCGAGCCCATCATATACGCTGGATTCTTGGCCCTTGGATGCGTGATTCGGGGTGAGACCAGCCACTACGATTATATCTGTGGCAACTCTAGCCGGGCCCTGATGGACCTGACGACGGAGTTTTCGGTCCCACTCGGCTTCGGCGTGTTAACCTGCGAGGATATGGATCAAGCTAAGGTTCGCGCCGATCCCAACCGAAAGAACAAGGGTGGAGAGGCGGCTCAGGCATGCCTTCGGATGATGGACGTTAAACGTCATTTTCGTTTGTCCCAGAGATGAAGCAGCAAAATTTTAGACGAAATGCCTCCAGCGCCGCGCGATTGGCCGCTGTTCAGGCTCTTTATGAGGTCGATGTTGCCGGCGCCACAGTGGAGTACGTGCTGGCATCGTTCAAGGAACAGCGCTGGGCCTCCGTTCAGGCGGAGCTTGAAACAGAAGTCACCGACCTCAAAGAGGGAGGCGTGCACCTGCCGGCCCCGGACCGGCGTGTCTTACCGAGCGTGGTGCGCGGCGTTGACAGCCACCGGTCTGATTTGGACCCCTTGATCTCGGCTCAGATGGAGGCGGAAGACGCGTTCCAGCAATTGGATGCAATCGCGAAGGCTATATTGCGGTCCGCCGCGTTCGAATTGGCGCACACGCCACAAGTGCCGGTTGGCGTTATTTCCGCAGACTATGTCGCTATAGCAAATTCGTTCTTTACCGAGAATCAACCGACCCTAATCAACGCCGTGATCGATTCTCTGGGGGACAAGTTGCGCGGTGATATCGCGCCCGCTGAAGCGCCTCCGGCGCCGAAACGAGATGAGTCGGTCTTCTGAATTCGAAATCATCAGGCGCTTTTTCGCATCGATGAGCGCCCAGGCGAATGGCGCATTTAGCCTTGGCAACGATGCTGCCGCGTGGTCTGGCGCATGCGCAAAAAGAATACAGCGTGACTTTGATTAGCGGTGATACGGCTGCAACGCCGGGTCCACTGACATTGAGCCTGACGGCATTTGGCGAGGTTGAGATCGGCCAAGCTCTGACGC
>CAYXUT010000101.1:0-10857 GCA_964468005.1 uncultured Magnetovibrio sp.
CAACAACACTATTTCCCCATTGAACGCGCGATTGACGAAATCGCACTCAAGATTGGTAAAGATCCTGTCGATGTTCGGCTACAAAACCTGATTCAACCGGAAGAAATACCTTACCGTACAGCAACGGGGGGGTTGTATGACTCAGGCGATTATCCACGTGCAACAGAGAGAGCTTTGGAACTCAGCAAGTATTGGAAAAGGCGAGAAGCCAAGACCGGCACAGAATCGGCGAGCTCCAACGTGTGGCGAGGGGTAGGGGTAGCGCTTGCGATCGATCCCTCGGGCTCAAACATGGGGTATATAGACGTGAGCAAGAAGGCTACCGAACGCCGGCCCAATCTCATCCGGGTAGGGTCTGCGCAGACGACCCGCCTTTATCTAGATGCGACGGGCGGGGTGACGGTAGAATTAGAAACAGCGGCGCACGGGCAGGGTCAGGAAACGACGGCTTCCCTCGTCGTTGCTCGGACCTTAGGGCTTAGTGTGGAGAGTGTGACGGTGATTGGTGGGATGGACACGGGCACGCGCCCCTGGTCGGTTTCGTCGGGTAGTTATTCGAGTCGGTTTGGTGCGGTTGGTGCCAGTTCTGTTGTCGCTGCGGCCAACAAATTGCGAGATAATCTTGTTCGGGCGACGGCTTACTTCTTGGATGTACACGCTGATCAACTTGTCCTCCAGGGCGGGCGGGTCGTTTTCCAAGAGAACGTGGAACAGGGCCTGACCATCAAAGATGTTGCGGCACGTCTGCACTGGTCAACAGGTACACTTCCTGCGGAGTTAGAGACCGCGTGTAATGTGGAAGGAACTTTTGTCGCTGAGGACCTAGACTACCCGAACGACCACGATCAAGTGAACTCCTCGGCGGTCTATGCGTTTGCGGCAGACGTGGCGGTTGTTGAAGTTGATAAAGAAACACTAGATGTTCGGGTGGTCGAGTACGTTACAGTCCATGACGCCGGAGAAATCCTACATCTGCAGGTAGCGGAAGGGCAGCTTGCCGGCGGTCTGCTGCATGGTCTCGCCGGGGCCCTATATGAGGAACTGCAGTATACGGAAACCGGCGACTTTTTGACGGGAACGCTTATGGACTACCTCTGTCCTACCGTGAATGAGATGCCGGAAAGCATATTAATGGACCATATCGTTCTGCCAACGCCACAATCTCTGACCGGGGCTAAGGGCATTGGGGAAAGCACGGCACAGACCGCGCCAATTGCAATTGCGAATGCTGTGGCGGATGCCGTTTACCACCTCGGGGTGGAAATTCATGAACTACCGATAACGCCTAGCCGGCTATGGGAAAAGCTACACAAATGTTCGGAAGGGAAGGATCCATGATCGTTTCTCAACTCATAGCCCTTGCTGCGGCCCGCTATCCGGACACGGAAGCGATTGTTGAAGGGTCGGTCCGTTTGACCTATCGGACATGGCAAGGTCGGATCAGTCGGGTAGCGCGAGCCCTACACGCTCGCGGGATCAGAAAAGGTGATCACATTGTTTTTCTGCTAAAAAATAATCTCGAGCACGCGACCGTTTACTGGGCGTGCCAGGAAATTGGGGCGGTGGCGACGCCGGTCAATTGGCGCTGGTCGGCTTCGGATATAGAGTTTTGTGTCCAAGACGCACAGGCGGTGGGTGTCGTGTTTGAACAAGCAAGTCAAGAAGCGGTATTATATGCCAAATCCTCACTGCCGGACATGGTCGCTTGGATATACGTTGGGAACAATACACCGACAGGATGTCTTGCCTTTTCCGCTTTGCTTGATGGGGAAGACCCCACGGCTAATACGCAGACTCCAATCTCCGAGTCGGACACCAGCATTATGTTATACACCTCCGGGACTACCGGTCGGCCAAAGGGTGTACCGCGCACCCATCGTGCCGAATATAGCGCGGCGATCGCACATACCATCCAGAGTCAGAACAGTGTCCGGGACAGAACCCTAGGGGTTATGCCGCTCTACCATACGATGGGTATTCGCTCTATGATCGTGATGGCTCTGCTGAATGGATGCTTAGTCTGCCTTCCGGATTGGAGTCCGGAAGCTGCCGCGAAGCTGATTCCTACTGAACGAGTGACATCACTATATTTGGTTCCGACACTTTTTCACGATCTGATGAATGTGGCAGATTTCGATAGTGAATCTGCGGAGTGTGTAACGAAACTCGGCTATGCTGGCGCTCCCATGTCTAGCGCCCTTACGCAGCGCGTGGCTGATCGCTTTCGACCTCAGGTTTTCGTTAATCATTTGGGCAGTACAGAGATTTATACGTTTACGATATGTGATCGTGTTCTAGACAAGCCAACCTGCGCGGGTCGACCAGGGATCTTTGGTCGGGTGCGCATAGTCCGTCCTGATGCGGACGGCCAAAGTAGCCCGGAAGATGTTCTCCCTCAGGGCGAAACGGGTGAACTGATCGTGAGTCTATCATCCCCCGAATCGTTTAAAGGTTATTGGCGGCGTCCCGAGGCTGATAAAAAGGCTGTCCGCGGGGGCTGGTATTTTACTGGCGATCTTGTGTACGAGGACGAAGACGGCGATATTTTTGTGGTCGGACGCGTAGATGACATGGTCATCAGTGGTGGGGAGAATATCTATCCTATAGAAGTGGAGGATGTGGTCTCTCGTCATCCAAGCGTTGACGAGGCCTGTGTGGTGGGTTTGCCCGATGAGCGTTGGGGGCAAGTGGTAACCGCGTTTGTCGTTCCTAAACGGGAATCCAACGGCGAATTCGTTCCCGTTGACGAACAGGAACTCGACAATTTTTGTCTCCAGGCGAGAGACCTCGCCGATTTTAAGCGTCCGCGCCGATACGAGTTTGTCTCCAACTTGCCGAAAAGTCCGACGGGTAAGTTGCTGCGACGAAAACTCACCAGTGGCGAATACGAATTGTTGTAAGTTAAAGGCAAGAAAGGGAAAAACAATGAGCGACGTCCTTCGCCTAGAAAAGACCGCTGCGAAAGCAACTATCTGGATTGACCGTCAGAGTTTGATGAACACGATAACGGTTGCCATGCGAAAAGAGTTGCGAGGATTGATCCGGAGCCTGGATGAAGATGAGGAAGTGCGTGTCCTGATTATTCGAGGGGCCGGGGATAAGGCCTTTAGCGCGGGGGGAGATTTGTCAGAATTCCTCGCGCAGGCCCCTGCCGATCTCGAGGAATGGGGGGACACGCTCAGCTGTCCAGAGCGCTGTCGCAAACCTGTGATCGCCGCGATTGATGGCTATACCATGGGTGCCGGTCTGGAGCTTGCCCTATCGTGTGACTTTCGAGTTGCGACGGACCGCTCGCAATTCGCGTTTCCGGAGATTCGTCTCGGGATGATTCCTGGCAGCGGGGGTACGCAACGGGCCATGCGTTTGATTGGAATGACTCGTGCGAAATTGTTTATGATGACAGGACGACGCATCAGAGGTCCTCAGGCTGAGCAATGGGGACTCATTACACAGTGCGTGTCGACGGACAGGTTCGATGCTGCAGTATCTGAACTCGCCGAAGAATTGACGGAGCGAGCGCCTTTGGCATTACGCACTTTGAAAGCCGTTCTAAATAAAGGATCCGATGCTCCCCTGGAAACGGCGCTTGAATTGGAGCGTAAGTCATACGCGTGGTTGCGTTCTACGCATGATTATGAGGAGGGCGTTAACTCGTTTTTGGAGAAACGCGCGCCGAAATACATCGGGCGATAATAGGGAGTTATCGCCTTCGTCGAGAAAAGATTCCGTCGTTTGGACGCGTGTAGAGCGGGTTTCAGAGCCCGACAATGTAGCCGGCAAGGATTACATACCGGTTTTGGCCGATATTGTTGTGACTAATCCGCAAGTGACCCGCCGCACGAGCTCCCGGTCCCTGCAGTGCAACCGTAACAATGGGAATCGAGCAGCACTTCCCGTCCGACCAACTTTTCCGCAAGATCAATGGCAGAATGATCGCCTAGACGTAGTGGGGTACCGTTTCCCAGTCGGAGGTCAAGCATTTGGTTGAAGTCGCAGTCGTATAAGTAACCGTCCCAGGACACACTTACCAAGTGCCGACACATGAGACTATCTAAAGTGGAGGGGTTAAACGCATGCGACAGTAGCTGCATGTATTCTTCTAACTTACCGTCTCTTTCGAGGCTATGGGCGAACCGCGCTATGGGCATGTTTGTTATGGAATACAGCCTGTTAAAGGTCAGGCCGAAACGCTCGCCGAGCTCGCGTTTGAAATCAGCTTCTAATTGTTCTTGTGGTGGTGGAAGATGGGAGCCAACTGGGTTGTAGACTAGGTTTAACAAAAGATCTGATCCCGGTCGTCCGTAACCCAATACGTTGAGCTGTTGCAGCGCCTCTATCGACTTCTCATAGACGCCGAGACCCCGTTGCGCCCGGACGTTTTCTTCCGAGTAACAGGGCAGGCTAGCCACAATTTCGACCTGCTGAGCGGCCAAAAACTCACCCAAATCTTCTTGCCCCGGTTCGAACAAGATTGTGAGGTTGCAACGGTCCATCACGTGTCGACCATCTTTCCTATTTTGTTTGACAAGGAAGCGGAAAGAAGGGTTCAGTTCCGGCGCGCCACCCGTGAGATCCACTGTCTGTGCGTTGGCCGCCCGGGCCAGGTCTAGAGCCAGTACGGCTGTTCGGTGATTCATGATTTCCGTGCGCTTGGGGCCGGCGTCAACGTGACAGTGCAGGCAGGCCTGGTTGCACCGTTTTCCCACATTAATCTGTAGCGTGGACAGATCAGTCCGCGTGATGCGGATGTCTTCTTCGCGTACGCGGTCTACGAAGCGTTGGAAAGCAGGATTACCAGTATTCATATTTGTCGACCCTGGCTAACAACACTCTCCGGGGTCACAGCATGCACCTGCGCTGGTGGTTATGCGATATTCCATGCCTTTGGTTTCGCGTGGATCCCGGACGCTGTCTCGAGTACAGTCGAAGGCCGGGGCGTCCTCTAACGGAACCGTAGCCAATGGTTCCATGGGAATAACGTCGCGAGAATAGGGCTCATTGGAGTAAAGATTGAAGGTCTTTTCACATACAGCCATGGGGACACCTCGGATCAGTGTGTGTCCATCGTCGTCCCTGACCTCGCTCCACGGGCCCCGGTAAATAACTGCTTGGTTACGATCCCAGCACGGGCCCTGTTTTCCCTTGTACGCAGCTAATGTCACAGATCGAAACTCGATGCCTTCCACGGTTTGCCACGGGCGTTCGTCACGTTTAAGGATGGCCATCCCGTAGAAACCGGCTGCTTCGAATGCTTGGATGAAATCTTTCTCTTGCATAGCGCCGGATACACACCCGCTCCACAGTTCAGGGTCCGCCTTTAGACGGTCGGGGACAGGCTCGTCAGCGACAATGTCTGAAATAACCGCCCGGCCGCCCTTCCGGAGGACACGGAAGATTTCATTAAACAGCGCACGCTTGTCCGAGTCTTGAACGAGGTTGAGTACACAGTTCGAAACGACAACATCGACAGAAGCATTTCCGATCAGGGGCCGGCTGGTTTTCTGCTTTGTCATAGCGGATTCGAAGGCTTGGAAATCCTCGACCGATTGAACGGGGTGTTCGCGTAGATACGCGTCCGCTGCACCAAAATCCGTCCGTAGATCTTGAATCTTACCACGGTGAAATTCCACATTGTGGTAGCCGAGTCGGTCGCCAATGGACTGTCTGTATTTTTCCGCCAAACCAAGCATTTCTGGCGTCATGTCAACACCAATGACTTTGCCACCGGCCCCAACCACCTGCGACGCGATATAGCAAATCTTACCAGCTCCTGAACCGAGGTCGAGAACAGTCTCCCCTGCCTGGAGATGTTGGGATGGGTCTCCACACCCATAATCGCGATCGATAATTTCTTTTGGGATAACCTTTAGGAATTGGGGGTCGTAATTCACAGGGCAACATAATGCCGGTTCTTCCGCTCGGGCACCGGCTGCATAACGTTCTTTGACCGCTTCTTCAACGTTTAGCAGGTCTGGCATTTCACTGTCCTCCTTGCGGGTGTTATAGGTAGTCAACCTTAATAGTCTCGTATCCGGTCATCCCTAAGCTGCCTAGCAATGTTTATACTGCTCTCAGGATAGTTTGTGAAGCGGAGCAAGAGAGAAGACGATGTTTTACGGAGTCGCCACAAATGGTACATCAACCGGCAGGTCGATTATGGAGATCTCATGCGTTATAAACCGTGTGTTGGTAAAGTGTCGAGAGCGAAGGAACATCCCTTTTGTATGTATTTCGCCGGTTTCGATCACCGATTCCCCCTGTAAGCGAGAACGATAGTTATGTCTTCTGGTCAGGATGATCGCCCTAGCTCCCCTCGTACAGACGTGATGGTACCGCCCTCTGGAAGTTTACAAGACCGTATTCCGAGCGAGACGGATGAAGCGGCGGGATTTCACTTGTTGTCTAACTTTGAGCGTTTCAATCAGAAAGACGACGTTTTCCGTCGTTCTTGGTGGGACGCACGCGTCCGAAATAGTAAGAGTGAATTATTCTACGAGACCTATCGTGAGCCCCTGAAGACTTGGCGCAAGGTCGACGGTTTTACTCAGAAAGATTATGCGTTGCGGAATGCCACGTGGCACGTAAGCGATATCTTTACCGAGCTGAAGCAGGATGAAGACCGGCGTGAGGGGTTTTCAGATGAATTCACGCTGTATCGAGATGTCGCCAAAGAGCGAATGAACCTTGGTAGTCCTGAGGCGGCTGCAACGGAAATAAAGCGCGTAGGGAAAGCCTTTGGTGCTGACCTGGTAGGGATTACAGATTTTGACGAGCGTTGGATGTATGTGAACAAATACAGTGACATGAGTAAGCAAGAAAAACCGCAGGAAATCCCCAAGGGTTTAGAATACGTGATCGTCGTGGCCCAGGCTATGGATTACGATCTGATTCGGACCGTTCCTTCAGCACTAAGCGGGGCTGCCACTGGATTAGGGTATTCGCAGGACGCCTTGGTTATCTTATCCCTCGCCCAGTATCTCCGAAATCTCGGCTATAACGCAGTCGCTAGTATGAACGACACCGCATTGGCGATTCCCTATGCGTTGAAAGCCGGGTTGGGTGAGTACGGTCGGCACGGGCTCTTAATTACTAAGGAATATGGGCCGCGTGTCCGCTTAGGGAAGATCTTCACTGATCTTTCGCTCGCACTTGATACGCCTACCCGTTTCGGAGTTAAAGAGTTTTGCGACGTGTGTCAGCGCTGCTCTAGCGGGTGTCCAGTGAATGCTATAAGCCCTAACCCGCCCTCAGATCAAGTTTACAACCAATCAAATATCAAAGGTGTGGTAAAGTGGAGCGTCGATGGTGAGAAGTGTTTCAGTTACTGGGGAGCCCAGAACAGCGACTGCTCTATTTGTGTTAGGGTGTGCCCGTACAACAAGGATTATTCAAGGCAATATAATAAGCTAGGCCGCTGGTTGGCGGGAACAAAGTTGCGCAAAGTCATGCTAAGGCTGGATGTTGCCCTCGGTTTCGGCAGTCGTTTGCGGTCGAGGGATTGGTGGCAAGAGGTGCCGTCTAATCTTTTCAGCTGGCTAGCGTGTAAGATCCGTCCACGTTCCGGAAGGCGCCGGTGACAGGCCGGTCCCGCTCGCTTCGTGGGTGCTAATTCTCTGGAAAGCTTACGGAGGGCACGGACTCCATTGCCCGCGCGATAGCTTCCGCGGGGTATTGATAGCGGTCCAATTTCCCCGCCAGAAAATCCGCGTACGCGCTCATGTCGAAGTGGCCGTGTCCACTTAGATTGAAGGCGATTACTTTCTTTTCTCCGAGTTCCTTGCAGATATTTGCTTCGTTGATGGCAGCCCGTATCGCGTGATTTGATTCTGGTGCAGGCACGATTCCTTCCGCTTTCGCAAAGGCTACCCCCGCCTCGAAGGTGTCGACCTGATCTACTGCTGTGGCTTCCACGTGGCCACTGTGCACGAGGGCACTCACGTGGGGGGACATGCCATGGTAGCGCAATCCTCCCGCATGGATGGTCGCGGGCATGAAAGAATGGCCGAGCGTGTACATGCGACAAATTGGGGCTACGCCACCTGCGTCGGCCCAATCCCAAGTGTATGAACCTTTGGTCAGAGTTGGGCAAGCTAGGGGTTCGACCGCTATAATGCGGGTCTTTCTATTGTGTTTAATTTTTTCTCGGACAAACGGAAACGCAAACCCTGCAAAATTTGACCCTCCCCCAGCACAGGCTATGACGATGTCGGGATATTCTCCGGCCATTTCGATTTGGCGGAGGGTTTCTTCTCCAATGATCGTTTGATGCAAGAGAACATGTGGCAAAAATGACCCGAGGCTATATTTTTTTGCACCGTTAGAACTCTGTGCGGCCTCGATCCCCTCCGAGACGGCCAGGCCTAAAGAGCCGGGGTGTTTCGGATCGCTAGCCAGAAAACGGCGACCAACCGCTGTGCGGTCTGAAGGGCTCGCGAATACTTCTGCACCGTACGTTTCTATAACGTGGCGTCGATAAGGCTTCTGCTCGAAGGAAACGCGGACCATATAGACTTCGCAACCAAGGCCAAACATGTTGCAGGCCATGGCCAGGGATGTTCCCCACTGGCCCGCGCCTGTTTCAGTTGTGAGGGTTTTAATTCCCTCCTCTTTCGCGTAGTAGGCCTGGGCGACAGCGGTATTAGGCTTATGCGAACCGACAGGGCTGACGCCTTCGTATTTGTAGTAAATATGCGCTGGAGTTTGTAGAGCCGCCTCCAGACGACGGGCCCGGAAAAAGGGTGTGGGTCGCCAGAGTTTATAAATGTCCTGTACCGGTTTTGGGATCTCAATGTACTGTTCCGTGCTCATGTCCTGCGCAAGCAACAGCGTCGGAGTAAAAGAGGCCAGGTACTCGGGGGTGACCGGCTGTTTCGTTTCCGGATGCAGCGGCGGCATCAACGGCACGGGCATGTCCGCGTTGATATTGTACCAGGCCCGCGGCATCTCGTCTTCTTGTAAGAGGAACTTCGTTTGGTCGGTCATGCTCTGGATCCTGTTTCTCCCTGTCCGTTGTTAAACACGGAGCGCACTCGGGAGACAAATTAGTAGCGATATAGTAAGACAGCTCTTTCACACTTGCGAAACGTCACGTACGGCCCCACGCGCGGCACTTGTCGTCAGTGCGGCATAGGCTTGTAAAGCCGCCGAAACGTGTCGTTTTCGGTTCAGCGGTTTGTAGGCGGTACCGTTTCTCGCCTCCATGGCCATTCGCCGCCTCCCTATTTCGTCTTGTGAAAGGGCAACATTTATTGACCTGTCTGGAATATCTATTTTTATAATGTCACCTTCTTCGACCAAGGCGATCAGACCCCCCTCGGCCGCTTCTGGTGAGATGTGTCCAATCGACAACCCACTCGTTCCGCCACTGAAACGTCCGTCTGTCACGAGAGCACATTTCGTGCCGAGATGCTTGGATTTTATGTACGACGTCGGATAGAGCATTTCCTGCATGCCTGGGCCACCCCGAGGTCCTTCGTAGCGAATGACTACCACGTCGCCCGGTTGTAATTGGTCCTTAAGTATTCCCTCACAAGCCTCGTCTTGTGATTCGAAAATGCGCGCCGGCCCTTCCATGACCCAAATGGATTCATCTACCCCCGCGGTTTTGACAATGCACCCGTCTTCCGCAAGATTACCATACAAGACTGCTAACCCGCCTTCTTGACTGTATGCGTGATCCGCGGACCGGATACATCCGGTCACGGCGTCCGTGTCTGCGGCGTCGAAATACGGGTTCTGAGAAAAGGCTTCTTTGGTTCGAATATTACATGGAGCCGCTAGGCTCCTTTTTCTTGCAAAATCCTCGGTACTCTCTCGCCTGATGTCGTTCGTGTTGAGCATTTCGCCGAGAGTTTGCCCGGTCACCGTGTGGACTTCCGTGTGTAATTTTCCAGCCCGGTCTAATTCACCAAGAATGGTAGCGATCCCTCCGGCTCGGGCGCAATCCTCGATGTGGTATTTCTCGGATGCAGGGGCCAGTTTGCATACACAGGGAACTGACCTGGACAGCCGATCAATATCGGCCATAGTGAAGTTGACTTCAGCTTCCTGCGCGGCCGCGAGAAGGTGTAGCACCGTGTTGGTAGAGCCGCCCATCGCGATGTCCAATGTGATGGCATTCTCGAATGCCTCGAATGTAGCGATGCTACGGGGCAGTACGGATTCGTCGCCTTCCACGTAGTACGCGTTAGCCATCGCGACGATGCGTTTGGCCGCGCGCTGAAAAAGTTCCCAG
The DNA here is from genome assembly GCA_964468005.1 of uncultured Magnetovibrio sp. Taxonomy (GTDB): domain Bacteria; phylum Pseudomonadota; class Alphaproteobacteria; order Rhodospirillales; family Casp-alpha2; genus TMED8. The sequence continues at coordinate 10,235 of CAYXUT010000101.1, forward strand.
CGAAGCGCGTGGGTCGCAAGAATAGTCCCGTTTCCGGGAAGGGCAAGCCCGATTGCCTCGTTGAGACAGTTCATGCTGTTGGCGGTAAACATGCCCGAGCAGGAACCACAAGTAGGGCAGGCTGCTTCCTCCATCTTCTCGACGTCGTCATCACTGATCGATTCGTCGCCTGCTCCAATCATGGCGTTGACGAGATCGAGCTTCGCAAGACCGGTGGACAGTTCGGCCTTGCCCGCTTCCATTGGACCGCCGGAGACGAAGATGGCGGGGATATTCAGGCGCATGGCGGCAAGCAGCATTCCAGGAGTAATTTTGTCGCAGTTTGAAATGCAAATCATCGCGTCGGCTTTGTGCGCCTGTACCATGTATTCTACGCTGTCGGCGATAAGTTCCCGACTCGGTAGCGAATAGAGCATGCCGTCGTGCCCCATTGCTATCCCATCGTCTACTGCAATGGTATTAAACTCAACGCCATACCCGCCGTTTGCATCCACTATTTTCTTTACTTGTTGTCCTACGTCGTGCAGGTGAACGTGGCCGGGGACAAATTGGGTAAAGGAGTTGGCGATAGCGATGATAGGTTTCTGAAAGTCTTCTGTCTTCATGCCGGTTGCGCGCCAAAG
>CAYXUT010000102.1:0-10846 GCA_964468005.1 uncultured Magnetovibrio sp.
TCGGCTTAGCGCAAGAAAGCGGACATGTAGTAGTTAGCCGATTGGTGCAAAATTCAAGTGCAAGTTACGTCGGTTGCGAGCCCCCGCAACCAAATATGATGTTATCAAAATAATGATTTATAAGGCTGCGCCCCTTTTTGGGCTGCTCGATTACTCGCCTAAACAGTCACGCAGTGGAACCTTTTCCAATTTTTATCTGAAGATACTGATTTGTTAAATTGGTGACGACTGTTTATTTGTCGAATTAATCCTAGAATGGCAGAAGCAAATGATCTTAGTGAAACAGCACATGGGATCGAGGAGCAAATCAAGGGTGACGGTTATGGCAGGAGCAATGGTCCAGGGACGACCGGTGATTGAAAACACCACTCCGATGCAGAGATTGACGATCGAAGCCGCCAGCCGGTTGTTCCATCGCCAGTCTGGGACCTCTTATTTGAGTACCTGTACCCGCGGCCTGTTGCCGGAGCCTGCGCGGATGGCCCTAGCAGACCATGCCGAAAGTCTTGCCAACGGGCAGGTCGACAAATCAGCGCTGTTCGCCGCCGTTGAGGATACGCGCGCCGGGTTCGCACGCCTGATCGCCTCCCATGCAGACGAAGTCGCTTTTACGAAGAACGTTTCCGAAGGCTTAAACATCATCGCTGCGGCGCTTGACTGGCGGGCCGAGGAAAATGTTGTCGTCTGCCTCGACATGGAGCATCCGAACAACGTCTATCCCTGGCTCAACCTACGCGCTAGGCACGGGATCGAGGTGCGCAGGGTGGCAGGGAGAGACGGCCACGTGGACGGTGGCCGCCTGATCGATGCCATCGACGATCGCACGCGCCTGGTCACCATGCCGACAGTCACCTTTGCCCCTGGATTTCGCGCCGATGTGGCGGCGGTCGGAGCTATCTGCCGGGAACGTGGTATCTTTCTTCTAGTTGACGCCGTTCAATCGGTCGGCTTGTTGCGCACCGACGTGCACGCGTTGAGTGTCGATGGTCTGGCCGTTTCCACCCAGAAAGGTCTGTGTGGCCTTTACGGCATGGGTTTCCTTTACTGTCGTCGAGGATGGGCCGAACGCCTGATGCCGGCTTACCTTGCGCGTTTCAGTGTCGATTTGGGCCCCGGAGCACACGAGGCGACCACGGGGACGGCAACTTACGAACTGATGCCGGCGGCGCGCCGTTTCGATCTCGGTAATTACAACTATCCCGCCATCGTCGTTGCGGCGCAATCGTTGAACATCCTTGAACGCGTCGGCGCTGAGGTTATAGAATCTCACGTCACGAGGCTGTCGCATGTTCTGATTGAAGGTCTACTGGAACAAGGGTTGCCGGTCGCCGGAGGTGAACCGGGACCGCACAGCAGCAGCATCGTCTGCATCGGTCGGGTCGGTGCTGGTGGCCATGACAGTACGGATGATCCGCAGATTGCCGCTCTGTCCCGCGGACTCGAAGAGGGTGGTGTCATCCACACCATCCGACGCGGCATGATCCGACTCGCCTTTCATCTCTACAACAATGACGGCGATGTCGAACGAGTGCTCGACATCGCGCGTAAGTATCCGATCATAGACTGACTGCACCCGCGACCAACTCTTCAGGTATCCCGGCGACGCGAAGGAAGCCCATTGACTTATCAGCCAAACACATCTGGTATACCGGTATGGCAGAGGTTTTACAGTTAGAACGCGACCGTGCTTACGGCGGTCTTCTCGGTCTCATCATGAGCGGTGGCATCGATCCGGCCACGCCGCTTTCGGAACGCAAGCTCGCCGAATCCATGGATATTGGTCGCACACCAGTTCGTGAGGCATTGCGTGATCTGGCGCGCGACGGTGTCTTGGAAGTGCGGCCGGCACGTGGTACCTACGTCCGCCGTCTCTCGACCGATGACGTGCGCGAAATGTACGAGGTGCGCCATGGCCTTGAAGGTCTGGCGGCATTACTCGCCGCCGAGCGTGGGCCGACACCCGGCCTCAGCGCCTACGGCCCCATCTTTCGCGACATGATCGCGCAACCGGATAACCACGTCCCGGAGGAGACCTACGAGACCGGTGCCCGTTTCCATACCGAGATCTTTCGCGCTGCCGGAAACCGGCAACTGCTTAATATCTACGAACCGTTGCGGCTACGGTTTCGCCTGGCGCTGGGCTTGCCGCGCTTTTTCGACCACGAACGGGTCCGCGAATCGGTCAAGGAGCATCTTGCCATTCTCGACGCGATTGAGGGACGAGACGGCGTGATGGCGCAGAAGGTGTTGTGTGAACATCTCTCCAAGGGGTCCGAAGTGCGGGCCCGGATATTCACGGATCTTGCCGCTTCTTCACCGCTGCGTGCGATGCTCGACGTGGGAGGTGGGCAGGAGTGAGCTACGTCGACCGCATCGCCACATGGCGTGACGGCACGACCGTCGTCGACGGCACGGCGGCCGGCTGCAACGCCGGTGATTATCCAGAAGTCCACTATGACCTGGTGCGCATCGCTGCCGAAGTCGACCGTGATGAGCTGGCTACGGGTCCTGCGACATTGTGGCGCTATGCCCCCTTGTTGCCGGCCGACGATCCCGCAAACGCGGTCACTCTTGGCGAGGGCTGGACGCCACTATTGACGGTGCCGCAGCTCGCGAAGAGGCTGGAATGTGAGAGGCTCTGGGTCAAGGACGAAGGCCGCAATCCGTCCGGCACTTTCAAGGATCGCGGTGCTAGCGTAGCCATGACGCGATTGCGGGAACTCGACATCAAAACCGCCGTCCACAACAGCTCCGGCAACGCCGCCGGCGCCTGGGCCATGTACGCTGCTCGGGCCGGCATCCGTTGCATCAATTTGGTGCCGATGGACGTGCTCGGCGCGAGCCTACAGCAGAGCGCCATGAGCGGTGCCGATACCGTATTGCTGGACGGCCCGTGGCAGGATTCGGGCGCGATGGTCGCTGACGCCGTCGCCCGCCATGGATGGTTCAACATTGGGACGCTGAAGGAGCCGCATCGCCTTGAGGGCAAGAAGACCATGGGACTTGAGATTGCCGAGCAATTCGGATGGAGTTTGCCCGACGCCATCGTCTACCCGACCGGGGGGGGCCTCGGTGCCATTGCCATCTACAAGGCGTTTCGCGAACTACTGGCGCTTGGCTGGGTTCCGGCGGGACCGCTACCGAAACTGATCGTCACACAATATGACGGCTGTGCTCCGCTGGTAAGGGCGTTCGAAAGCGGCGTTGAGCATGCGGAGGTCTGGGAGGACCTGGAGGTGCCGCCGGGTGGTCTCAAGTCAACTTGCCCGCCTGGGGATCAATCGGTCCTTGGGTTGCTCCGCGAGACAGCTGGCGTGGCAATAGCCGTATCCGCAGATGAAGCGATTGCTGCTGTCGGCGACGTGGCTCGGACGGAGGGCCTGTTCCCCTGTCCAGAGGTTGGCACTACGGTCGCCGGGCTCAGAAAGGCGCTGGCCGTCGGCGCAGTCGATCGCGCCGACCGAATAGTTATGATGTTTACCGGTACGGGGCTGAAATCGATCCCGGTCCTGCCCGAACCACAGTTTCGCACTGTTACGGCATTGAGTGGTCTTACCGCCTAGAGAAGAAGGGACAGTGGAAGATCGAGATTTATGTCAGGGAATGACCGGCGACGCGAAAAGGTGCGTCGGCGTTGACGGCAAAAAAACAGCACGCCCGCCCGTCCGTGCTTCAACACCCAACGTACAAGGGAGATAGAAGATGAAAAATTTACTGATAGCGACCACCATCGCCGCCGTGGCGTTGGCCATAATACCCGTCGGTGCAGCCGCCGACAGCACGCTCGATACGGTGAAGAAACGTGGTAAGGTAATCTGTGGCGTCAATGGCAACCGTGCCGGTTTCTCTGCCTTGGACAGCAAGGGCCAATGGCAGGGCATGGATGTGGACACCTGTAAGGCCATCGCCGCCGCCGTGCTCATGGACAAGAACAAGGTTCAGTTCGTCAAGACAACGACCCAGACCCGCTTTACGGCGTTGCAGACCGGCGAAGTGGATGTACTGACCCGCAACGTCACCTGGACCCTAGGCCGCGACGCCAAGCTCGGGATTGATTTCGTCGCACCCACGTTTTACGACGGACAGGGCTTTATGGTGAACAAGAGCACCGGTGCCAAGACCGTCAAGGACTTAGGCGGCGCCACCGTCTGCGTGCTCCCGGGCTCGACCTCGGAAAAGGTTGCTAACGATGTGTTCAAGGCCAACGGCCTGAAGTACACGGCGGTCGTTATCGAGAGCAAGAAGGAGCTCAATACCGCCTTCTTCGGTGGCCGCTGCGATGTCCACGTGCAGTCGACGTCGGGCCTTAGTTCGGCGCGCGCGACCGTTGCCTCCAACCCCGCCGACTATGTGATTCTGCCGGGCATCTACGGCAAGGACCCAATGGGACCGGTGGTTCGCCAGGGCGATCCGAAATGGAAGGACATCGTCGCCTGGTCTGTCTATGCCATGATGGAGGCCGAGGAAAGCGGCGTCACGTCGGCAAACGTCGACGAAATAAAGAAGAGCAAGAACGCCAACACGTCCCGCCTACTCGGCACCAAGGGTAAGCTGGGCGTGGCACTCGGTCTCGACGCCGATTGGGCCTACCGCATCATCAAGCAGGTCGGTAACTACGGCGAAGTGTTCGAACGTAACGTCGGAAATAGCTCGCCGTTGAAGCTGCCGCGCGGCATCAATGACCTTTGGAACCGGGGCGGCCTGCTCTACGCACCGCCATTCAAGTAAGCCCACTGTTTGGTCGCCCGCCCCACCACTGGCACGGCCGTGGGGGCGGGCCGGCCAGCGCGAAATTCACGCCCGGTGAGTCCGGAATGAACACACAGGTTTTGTCACGGGCCCTAACGTCCCGATCGGAAACACGTCGGCGCCCGCCGCTGAAGCGCCCGCCGCTGAGCTTCAAGGGTGCTTGGCATAACGTTGGATTTCGCAGCTTCCTTTACCAGGTGCTGGTGATCGGGGCCGTTATCCTCGTCGTCACCTACATGATCGGCAACGCCCAGACGGCGATGGAGAAGCGCGGTATCTCGACTGGGTTCGGGTTTCTGACTCAAGAGGCCGGGTTCGCCATCGGCGAAAGCCTAATCGCCTACGAGTCGGAGAACACCTATATCCGCGCCTATGCTGTCGCCATTCTGAACACTCTGAAGGTGTCCGCGGTCAGCATCATCGGCGCCACGCTGCTCGGCGTGCTCATCGGCATAGCGCGGCTGTCGCAAAATTGGGTCGTCTCGCGGTTGTCTTCCTATTACATCGAGATATTCCGAAACACGCCGCAACTGGTACAGATCGTCTTCTGGTACACCCTGGTGACCCGCCTGCCGCACCCGAAGCAGGCGTGGAATGTGGCCGACGCGGTGTTCTTCTCCAACCGCGGCATGGTCACCGCCTGGCCGGCGGCGGATGATACCTATCTGTGGATGCTGCTGACCCTGATGGCTGCCTGTAGCGGCACCTATGGGGTGGTCAGGTGGGCCGATCGGCACCGTCGCAGGACGGGTCGAACGGTTCGCATTCTCTGGTGGAATCTTGGTTTAGTCGTCGGTTTGCCGGGCCTCGTTTGGCTTGCGGGCGGTGCGCCGACGGCCATGGACGTGCCGAAGTTTCAGGGTTTCAATTTCACGGGCGGCTTGGCGCTTTCGCCGGAATTCCTAGCCTTGCTGCTCGGGTTGTCGCTCTACATCGCTGCCTTCATCGCAGAGATCGTGCGCGCCGGCGTGCAAGCGGTCAGCCGCGGCCAAATCGAGGCAGCGCGTGCCGTCGGGCTCGGGCGCGCCGACCTTTACATGCAGGTAATCCTACCGCAGGCATTGCGCATCATCATCCCGCCAGCGACGGCGCAGTACGTCAGCCTGACCAAGAACAGTTCTCTCGGCGTCGTTATCGGCTACCCGGAACTGTTCAACGTTAACAACACCATCACCACGGTCAGCGGGAACACCATCGAATGTATAGGCATCATGATGGCGGTTTACCTGAGCATCGCGTTTTTCATCGCGCTGGTAATGAACGTCTATAACCGCGCTGTACAGATCAAGGAACGTTGACGAGATGCCGGCGCGCCACCCCATTTCCCGGGCCTTCACCGTGTCATCGCCGCGACGGCCACCGCCGGTGCTGGAGACCGGCGCCGTTGCCTGGCTACGTGAAAACCTATTCAGCAACATATACAGCACCGTGATGACGGGGCTCGCTCTTTGGGTGCTGTTTGTCACCATTCCCGACCTCGTCAGCTGGGCAATCCTCGATGCAGTCTGGGCGACCGAGAATCCCGCGGACTGCCGTCAGGCGGCCGGCGCCTGCTGGGCGGTCATCGCTGAGAAACACCGGGTCATGCTGTTTGGCACCTTTCCTTACGATCAGCATTGGCGAGGTGTCCTGGTGATCGGCATCATCGTCTCGCTTTCCATCGTTTCCGCGTTTAAGCGGTTCTGGTCCTACGGCCTGTTCGGTGCCTGGGTCGCAGCCATGGCCATCGTGCTGATGTTGCAGCTGGGCGGCCTATTTGGCCTGGCGGAGACCGGCACTCACCAGTGGGGTGGTCTGCCACTGACACTGATCATGTTCGTCGGCACCGTGGTCGGCGGCCTCCCCATAGCGGTGCTGCTGGCGCTTGGTCGGCGTTCGTCCATGCCGGCGATCAAGGCGATGTGCATCGGCGTGATTGAAATTACCCGCGGTGTGCCGCTGATCACCGTGTTGTTCATGGCGTCGCTGATGTTCCCGCTGTTCGTGCCGGAACAGTTGACCGTCGACAAGGTACTACGCGCCCAGATCGGCATGATCTTGTTTTTCGGCGCCTACGCGGCAGAGATCGTACGCGGCGGCCTGCAGGCGATCTACAGCGGCCAGTATGAAGCGGCGGATGCGGCCGGTCTGACCTATTGGCAGAAGACCAACCGGATCATCCTGCCGCAAGCGTTGCGCATTGTTATCCCGGCACTGATGAACGACATCATCCGTGCTTTCAAGAATACTACCTTCGTCAGCATCATCGGCCTTTTCGACGTGCTCGGTGCTACCGCGACGGCGCTTGAGGACCCTCTCTGGGTGCTGTACGCGCCGGAAGCCTATATCTTCATCTTCGTACTCTATTTCTGCTTCTGCTTCTCCATGTCCAAGTATTCGGAGCACGTAGAGCGCGATCTCGCCACAGGACGGAACTTCTGATGACTGATCGCGTTGACAGACCTACAAATGACGGCTTGACCATTGGTGATGGCGTGGTCATCAGCTTTCAGGGTGTGCACAAGTGGTTCGGAGATTTTCACGTGCTGCGGGACATCAACATGGTGGTCGGCCGGGGTGAGAAGGTTGTTGTCTGCGGCCCTTCGGGGTCGGGCAAATCGACCATGATCCGCTGCATCAACCGCCTGGAGGAGCATCAGGAAGGCACCGTCATTATCGATGGCGAGGAGCTGACCGATGACCGGCGCACCATCGAGGCCGTCCGCCGCTCCGTCGGCATGGTGTTCCAGCAATTCAACTTATTCCCGCACCTTTCGGTGGTCGAGAACCTGACCATGGCGCCGGTCTTTGTCCATGGCATGCCCGAGCACGAGGCCGAGGTGCGGGCTATGGAACTGTTGGAAAGGGTCAAAATCCCCGAGCAGGCGCGGAAGTACCCAGGCCAGCTTTCCGGTGGTCAGCAGCAGCGCGTTGCCATCGCCCGTGCCCTCATGCTGCAGCCCAAGTTGATGCTATTCGACGAGCCCACGTCAGCCCTCGATCCTGAGATGATCTCTGAGGTTCTAGATGTAATGGTCGAGCTCGCCGAAGGCGGCATGACTATGATTGTTGTCACCCATGAGATGGGTTTCGCACGCCGCGTCGCCGATCTAATGGTGTTCATGGACGAAGGCGAGATCGTTGAGGCGGCCCCGCCCGCGGACTTCTTCGAAAACCCCGTTAGCGACCGCACCAAACTGTTCCTGAGTCAAATTTTAACCCATTGAGCCGAACACCGTCGAAAGGATGATGACCATGGATACTGCTCCCGATACCACCTCGTCCCAACCCGATTGGGAGGCACTGAGGCGCGAATTTCCGACTGCAGCCAAGTTCGTGTACCTGGATATCGCCCGGAAGGCTATCCTGCCCAAACAGGTAGAGGGATATATGCAGGCCTGGATGGCCGACGTCTACGACAATGCCGGTGGTAACGCTTTCTCCATGGACGGGATCGAGGAAACTCGCTGCGCCGTAGCGAAAACATTTGGAGCACCCAGTGACCAGATTTCACTGATCAAGAACACGTCCGAGGGCATCAACATCGTCGCCCAAGGGTTTCCTTGGAAGGAAGGCGACAATGTCGTCATCAGTGAGTTCGAACACGAGAACAATACGTTCCCTTGGCGTTACCTCACCGACCAAGGCGTGGAGGTGCGCTGGGCGATACCGGATGAACAAGGGCGCGTCACTGTCGATCAGTACTGTCAGGTTGTGGATGACCGAACCCGCGTGCTGGCCTGCGCCTGGGTCACCTATGGCAACGGCTACCGCGCCGATCTGCCAACGCTCTCGGCATTTTGTGGCGAACGTGGAATTAAGCTGGTCGTCGATGGCATCCAGGCGGTCGGTGTTCTAGCAACGCCGTTGAGGGACCTCGGCGTCGATGTTTTGGTCGCCGGGGGTCATAAGGCGCAATTTAGTCTTGCTGGCGCCGGTTTCATGTATGCCACCCGAGAAATGATCGAGCTTCTGACACCGCCCTACGCGGCCAAGTATTCGTTCACTTCCAATGACCGCATGCAGCCGTCACCAGAATTGTCGCACGACGCGCATCGGTTCGAGTACGGCAACCCAAATTTTGTCGGATGCTGGGTGCAGAAGTGTTCCGCGGAATTCATCCGCCGGATCGGCCTTGATCATATTGAGGCCCGTGTGCAATTTCTGACCTCGCGCTTGATCGACGAAGCGGAACGCCGCCAGTTGAAGGTCCGCACCCCTCGACCGTGGGAGGAGCGGGCTGGCAACCTGTCATTCGATCTCGGCCACGACGCCGGCGTCGCCGTTGCTGCCTTGCGCGAACAGAACATCGTCGTAAGCGAGAAAGACGGACACCTTCGTGTCGCCACTCATTTCTTCAATAATGAAAACGATCACGATAGATTCCTCAACGCACTGCAGTCATTATAGCTTCACCGTTATGGGCGAGAGAGGTTAGTTTCAAGCCTTTTTAGACGGCAAGCTAAAATAGAATGAAAGAAAACATGACCTTCAGGTTTTTTTGTAAATTGCGGAATCGAGTTTACAAAAAGTTTACAACCCTTTTAAGCCTTTCATATCCCATGAAAGCATGTCATGTCCCGCGATGACCCTCTAAGTGATTGAGCTAATTATAAGTTATAGATTTATATGAAAGAATTTTCTGGCGGCGTCGCACTCATAACCTGAAGGTCGTAGGTTCAAATCCTACCCCCGCAACCACATTTTTCGTGGCTACAGAGATGTAAAATCAAGGTGCAAATAACGCTGGTTGCGGGCCCCCGCAACCAATTATTAGCCGTAACATCAATGTGTTACGGGTTTTCACGTCAAAATTTTGGAAAAAACAGCGTGTTTTGATTATCTTGGCTAAGTCGATGAAATCACATGCGATATTACCCAATCCCCTTAGATACCAGTGAGTCCATGTCACATGAATGGCACATGGGCAGATGTCATTTGTGCCTAATTTGTTCATATATCGAACCCGAAAATTGATATCTCAGCACCGACGTTAGATAAGACGTAGGACAATTTCTATTGGAGCGATACAGATGGTCAGTTTGTGGTCAGCGACGATACGCAAATGACTATGTTTACCCTAGAAGGGCTAACCCGTGGACTTGGTGGAACAGAAGAAACAATCCTGGAAGAAATCCGGCTTGCCTATATCGATTGGCTCTCAACACGGAGAGGGGTGGTTCCATAAATTCCGCAATGAATCATTCGTTCTAGTGATTTTTTCAGATTTATATACTTTACGAAGCGCTAGCTTAGACTAACGTAGAAAATGTGCGAAAACATTACTTACATTTTTGATTTAAGCTATGAACAAGTTATCACAAGATCGCGCTGCTCAAATACCGATCTTTGACCTCAATGACTATTTGCTTGAAAAGCCACACGCGCAAGAAAAGCTTGCGACCAAACTTCGTTTCACAATGGAAAACGTTGGCTTCTATATTTTGGTAAACCACGGCATAAACATAAATCTAATCGCTGAAACATACAAAGCTGCGAAGCAATTTCATTCGCAACCCCTTGACGCAAAGATGGCTTTGACAGGAAACGAACACAATGTCGGCTATATGGCATTGAATTCAAGTGTTTCCCGAGCATCACAAATAGATATTAACGCACCAAAAAAACCAAATTTTGTCGAGGCTTTTTTCGCTAAACGGGATCTACCTCTTGACCACCCCGATGTTTTAGCTAACAAACTCTACCGTTCCGCTAATGTCTGGCCAGATGAAACGGTTTTACCTGGGTTTCGTTCATCCGTTATTGCTTATTGCCGCGCAATGGAAAATTTGTGCAATTGGATGCTTCCTGTTTACGCCATCTCGCTGGACCTGCCTCCAGATTTCTTCAAAGAACCTTTCACCGAAGCAACCTATTCGTGCCGTATGTCACATTACCCTCCGGCAGAGTTAGGTGAGCAAGATCAATTCGGTATATCTGCCCACACAGATTCAAGCTTTCTCACAATGCTACCACAAGGAGATCTGCCGGGCCTAGAAGTCAAACTACCAAACCAAGACTGGCAACTTATCAAAGCGCCTAAAGGCTCCATCGTGGTCAACTCTGGAGATATGATGCGACGTTGGACCAATCATCGCTTCCTCTCAACTCCCCATCG
>CAYXUT010000103.1:0-10746 GCA_964468005.1 uncultured Magnetovibrio sp.
TCCGGTCGTAGAGATTGGGCTCGATGTCGCCGGCGATTTCTCCGTAGCCGCCGCGCACATAAAGACGGACCTCATCGGGGACCGTGCCGAACCGCTCCCGGCCCTGATCCTGGGCCATGACGTTGAGGACGGACTGGGTGACGATGTACTGGGCGAAGGGGCTGACGACAATAGGGTAGCCCAGGTCTGCGCGAACACGTCCGGCTTCCTCGAGAATTTCCTCCATGCGGTCCTGCAGTCCAACCGTTTCCAACTGCACATGCAGGTTTGAAATCATGCCGCCGGCGACTTGGTGGTGGAAATGGAACTCGTCATATTCCAACGGCGCTCCGGTCGGCTTGCCCTCACGTTCGGCTATGTAAGCCAGGCGCTCGGCAACCTCGGTAATGATGTCGAGATCGATAACAACCGCATAGCCGCGCCGGCGGCAATTACGGGTGAACAGTTCCGTCGGCGGATGGGATGCGGCATTGGCTAGGGTCGACGTCGCGGTGTGAACCGAATCAACGCCATGCTCCACCGCCTGCAAGGCCGCATAGGGGCCAAGCCCCGACAGGCAATGGGAGTGCAGTTGCAGGGGCACATTGCCTGTGACCGCCTTCATGGCTGGAATCAAGGTTGCCGCGCGCTCCGGGGTCAACAGGCCGCTGGGGTCTTTCAGGAAGACGGCATCGACCCCGATGGTCAGCAGTTCCTGCGTTTTCCGCGCATAGTATTCGTCCGTATGGACGGGGCTGACCGTATAGACCAGTCCCGGCACTGTGTAAATTCCATGGCTGCGCGCCGCCCGGATGGGAATCTCCAGGTTCCGGATATCATTCAAGGCGTCATAGACCGTGTGGTAGCGCATGCCGTTGGCGGCGAACCGTTGGGCCGCCAATTCCACAACGTCGTCGGCAAAAAATTCGAATGTGAACAGGCTCTGGCCGCGAGTGTGAATGATCAGCGGGGTTTCCGTGACCCAGCTGTTGAGAATGCGCATGCGCTCCCAGGGGTCTTCGCGAAGGAACCGAACACACACATCAAACACGGCGCCGCCGACCAGATCGATGGCCTCAAACCCGGCCCGGTCCAGACGCGGCGCGATGTCCTTCATCATGGCCGTGGTCATGCGGGTCGCCCACAGACACTGGTGGGCGTCGCGGAGCGTCACGTCAATCAATCGTACATTGCGGCTCATTCGTGGCGATCCCCTAAAATCCGTCTACGCGTCTAAAAAGTCAGTTTCAATCCAGCGGGTGTGGACGTGGCCTGCCTTGAAATCTTCATGATCAAGCAGCGCCCGATGAAAGCCGAGCGTGGTTTCGATGCCGTCGCAGTGAAATGAATCCAAGGCCGCTCGGGCCCGGGACATGGCGTCTTCCCGGTCGCGGCCGTGGATGATCAACTTGGCGATCATGGAATCATAGAACGGTGGCACCACCAGTCCTTCCGCCACCGCGCTGTCCAGGCGAATGCCCGGGCCGCCCGGTGGCTGCCACGTGTCAAGGCGCCCCGGCGAGGGGCGAAAATCGTTCCGCCAATCCTCCGCATTGATGCGGAACTCCATGGCGTGGCCGCCCACGGAACTTTCTGCGGCAAACTGTGATAACGGGGTGCCATCGGCGATCAGGAACTGGGCTTTGACCAGGTCGACGCCGGCGAGGGATTCGGTGACCGGATGTTCGACCTGAATGCGGGTGTTCATTTCAATAAAAAAGGCTTCATCGGTGCCCGGCGCCAGAATGAACTCGACCGTCCCCGCGCCTTCGTAGTTGATGCCTTCCGCGAGGCGTTTTGCAGCGTCGAGAAGCTTTTTGCGCAGGACACCCCCAACCGCCGGGGATGGGGATTCCTCAACCAGTTTTTGATGCCGGCGCTGGACCGAACAATCCCGCTCGTCGAAGACCAATGCCCCGCCCTTGCCGTCCCCCAGCACCTGGACCTCAATATGACGCACGGTTGGGGAAAAGCGCTCCAAGTAGACGGCGCCGTCACCGAAGGCGGCTTCGGCCTCGCGTGTCGCCTGGGTGAAGCTGGAAAGGAATTCGGTTTCTTTCTCGACCACCCGCATGCCCCGGCCCCCGCCACCGGACCGGGCCTTTAGGAGCAGGGGGTACCCGACGGTTTTGGCGGCTGCATACGCGTTCTCCGCCAAATCGAAAGCGCCGTCCGAGCCGGGAACGACCGGCACGTCGAATTGGACAGCCATGTCCCGTGCCTTCGCCTTGTCCCCCATGACTCCGATGACGTGGGCGGCGGGTCCGATGAACTTCAGCCCATTCCGCTCGCAGGCCTCGGCGAAAGCGGCATTTTCCGACAAGAACCCATAACCCGGGTAAACCGCATCGCAACCGGTCTCGGCGGCCACGTGCAGCAGGATCTCGGCCAAGAGATAACTTTGATGGCTCGGTGGCGGCCCGATGCACACAGACTGGTCGGCTTCCAACACATGGGGTTGCCGATGATCGGCCTGGGAGTGGACACTGACGCTCTGGAGGCCCAGATCACGGCACACCCGGACCGCCCGATAGGCGATTTCCCCCCGGTTGGCGATCAAAACCCGTTTCAATTGTTCCTCCCGAACCTGGTCGTTGTCATGATCCCAGTTGGCTGTGAATGCATATTCTTAATGAACTCAACCGATTATACGGCGAAAAACGGCAACACCTTAACGTCTCGTATATCAAGACGATTGATTTCATTTATTTCTCATATCATAGTGGGCGCGACGGCTTGAAACTGTCAAGCGCGCCGGTTCAAGGTTGCCCGCGGAGCCCGTATGAGAGAGGAAAAACTAAGCCTGAATGTCGTGTATGAGGCGGATGGAGGACGCGAGAACTCGTTTCTCAGCGACGCCAGTGAGCGCTACATCCGACTCAACGAATTGGGCGTCACCGGCAAGGCGTTTTCCATATTGGAAACAATAACGGCGAGCCCCCGCCCTGTGGCCTTGGCGGAGATTATCCGCATGACCGGCATTACCAAGCCGACCGCGCACCGCATCGTCACCCTGCTCATGGATATGGGAATGATCGAACGCGACATTGCGGGACATGGATTGGTGGAGGGCGCCAAGATGATCGCCCTGGCCCACCGGACGCTGGCCGCCGCCGCGCCCAGGTCCTTTCGACGCGCCGTCCTCCATGGCTTGTCCGAGGAGGTTGGAGAAACCTGCAACTACGGTGTGCTCAGCGGTGCCGAAGTCATCTATCTGGATCGCGTCGAGGCCAAATGGCCCTTGGGATTGCGGTTTGAAACCGGGAGCCGCGTGCCAGCCCACTGCACGGCCATTGGCAAGCTTCTGCTATCCCGCACCGGAGAAGCGGAACTTGCTGATCTTCTCGGTGCCTTTCCCTTGAGCCGGTATACGGACAACACCTTGACCAACGTGGAAAGCTTGATGGACGGTTTGCAAACCATCCGCCGCGATGCCATCGGCACGGACGATCAGGAATTCATGAACGGCGTCGTTTGTGTCGCCGTACCCGTGGAGGACGCCGGGGGCGTTTGTTATGGCGGCATCGCGGTTTCCGCGCCGGAAGCCCGCATGAGTTTGAACCAGGTTCTCGGCTTTGTGCCGCAAATGATGCAGGCGGCGCGGCGCCTCGCCAACACTTATCGGTCGCCCAGGCCGGTTGAAGACTAGGGTGGAACCCCAATGGCACTGAGTTACAAGGAAGTTACTGAAATCCTCAAAATGGTGGACGCCTCCGATTGTCAGGAAGTGGTGGTCGAAGTGGAAGAGACGCGTCTGGTGGTCCGAAAGGGTGGTGACTCGAGTTCCGTCCCGACGACCTTGGACACGAGGCCGGGACCGGAAGAAACGCCCTCCGCGGCCGGTGATCCGGGTCCCGCCCGTCCGGTTGCTAAGTCGAATTTGAATGACGCGGACGGAGGCTATTATGTTAACGCACCCATGGTTGGCACTTTCTATCGCCGGCCCTCGCCGGACGAAGCTCCGTTCGTCAATGTAGGAACGAAAATCGCCGCCGGGGACGCGCTTTGCCTGATCGAGGTCATGAAGCTGTACACGACGATCGAGGCCACCTGCGCTGGTGAAGTGACGGCCGTCCTAGCGGAAGATGCGGCGCTGGTGGAATTTGACCAGCCGCTGTTTGTTATCCGTCCTGACTGAGGCGTCGGTTTATGGCCGGTTTATAGGCCGGGCTGACATTCTCCGCCTAATCGACCTGACGTCCCTTGGTGGAGAAAGCATACACCGCACCGACCACGAACATACCTCCGGCAGCATACAGGTATTGAATATCCAGGGTCATGCCGAGGAAGCCCAAAACGGCAACGACAGCAAAGAACCAGCGCTCCCATCCCACCAAGTGCCGGCAGATATAGCCGTAGGAGGCGATAGAAACGGAACATTGGATAAATATCACCTTCAAAATCGCCGGGATGACATCCCAGGTCATGTTGGGAAAGCTCATCAACTCCGGCGAAAAGACGAAGGCGAAGGGAATGATGAAGGTCGTCATGGCGATCTTCATGGAATCTTTCGCTGTTGCCAGGAATGACGCGTCTGCCAGTTTCGCGGCAGCCAGAACGCTGACCGCCACCGGTGGCGTCAATGTGGAAAACACCGCAAAATAGAAAACAAAGAAATGCGCCTGCAAGGGGGGCAGGCCGATTTGCTGCATGAACGGCACCAGGGCCAGGGCGACGATAATGTAGGCAACCGGCGTCGGCAGACCCATACCGAGGATCAAGGAAACGACCATGGCACCCATGAGCAGAACCAGTTGGGTGTCCGGCAGGTATTGAATGAGTACCGATCCGAGGCGTCCCGATAGATTGGTCGTCAGCATCACCTGGCCCAGGGGTCCGACGGCGATCAGCAACAACGACAAGATGGCGACCAGATAAAACCCTTCTTCGACCGCCGCATATAACTGCTTCAAGGTCGGACGGAAACTTCCTTGAAACATGCATAGGCCAATTGCCAGAATCACTCCCCACATGCCGGCGATGGCCGGTGAGCGGTAGCCTAGAAGCAGCCACAGGACGACCCCGAAGGAGATAACGAACGTCGGCATCAAGCGGATGATCCGAGTCGTGTCCACGGCTTCTACGAGTTTCGGTAACTGATTGCGTTTCGCATAGGCGATGACGGCAATGGAGACACCGACCAGATAAAGGAGTCCGGGTATCATCGCCGACAAGGCGACGTCAATATATGGCTTATTCAGGAACGAGGCGATAATGAAGGCCGCCAAGCCCATGATCGGCGGCATGATCTGTCCGGCCGTCGAGGCCGTCGCCTCAATAGAGCCGGCCATGGAATTGCTGTAGCCATATTTTTTCATCATCGGAATGGTCAGGCGCCCGGTCAGGACTACGTTAGAAACGGCTTGCCCCATGATCGAGGCGACGATGCCGGAACCGATGATGGCCGGGCCGGCGGCGCCGCCGGCGACACGCCGGCCGGTTAATTTGCCGATGTCGAGCACCATGTCGAGCATGCCCACGCCGAGAAGTATGGCCGCGTATATGATGAGGAAATAGACGGAGTCGGCGGCTACCTGGGCTAGATAGTAGAAGCCCTGATTGGTACCCAGCCCGATGTAGTTCATGACGAAGTTGTGGTCGTACTCCGGCGTCGTGAACAACGGATTTTCGATCAAATACCCGAGGAAAAAATAAGCGATCCCTATGCTGATGATGCTGGTCAACAACAGTCCCCAATGGATGAGCGTCAGCGCCAGGATGGATACGGTCATCAACCAACCGAAGATCATATCGGTCTCATTGAAGAACGGCTGCGTTTGCTCCAGCGCCACGGCGTTGATGCGCATGTACCCCATGGCGATAGTGCTGACGACAAGGGCAAGGACCGTGAAAATCAAACGAGCGCTGAAAAACCGTCGAACAGCCCCTTCGATCTGTTCGTCACACAGGTTCCGGACTGCGATAAGACCCGTCATCATGCAGGTGCCCAGAATAAAATTTGAATAGTGCTCAGAGGAATTCTTCAGAAACCCAAAGGCTGCGAAGCCAATATAAATAGTGAGAACCGTGCCAATGGCCAGAAATGGAATGTCAGCAGCTGTTCGGAGTTTTTTCCAGACGGTCATAGTGTATGCCTTGAAGGGGGGCGCGTCGCCGAGCGAAAGTACAAGTCAAAAAAGAAAGGGGAGGCGAAGCTTTCCGGTCGAAAAATTACCGGAAGCCACGCCTCCCTGAATCAGATGTTCGACGATCTTATCCTTTCGGATAGGTCATCGGTGAACACTTCTTGGTCTGATCCCACCAGCCGAGTTCTTTATAGGCTTTGATGGCGCCCGGGTGGGTGTTTTCTTCAGACAGACCACATGTCATGAGGTCCGGCGACCACACCCGCCACAACGCGTGCAGCTTTTTCATCTTCGGCGCGATCTTGGCAACGGCCATGACGGCGGCATAGGCCTTCTTTTCATTGAAAGTCGGGTGCACGGCGGCATAGGCCCGATTGACCGCGATGCCTAGGGGCGTCGATTGGTGCGGAAGCGTATTCGGTGGCAGGTTGACGTGAATCCATGTTGCCTGGAACTTCTTGTTCAATTTGTCGACGTCTTCCTTGGTGATACCGATGTAGCACAACTTTTTGCCGGTCGCTTCCAACTGGCGGACGAGACCCGGGATCATGAACTCCTTCATGTTGGGCTCTGCACCAATGGGGACGATCGCCGCGTCGGTGGCCCCATCGATAAGCTGCTGGGTCAACTGACCCGGCGTCATGTGACGAATGTCAGCATTCTTTGGGGTCACCCCGAAGACGTGTTCAAGCAGCAGCCGGGGATAAACGCCCCAATCCGACTGGCCACGCAGGCCGAGCGAAATCCGCTTGCCTTTGAGGTCGGTCATTTTCTTCAGCGAGCAGTCGAACGTACCCAGGAATTTACCTTGGCCCCACCAGGTTTCCCCGTACAGGATCTTCCAAGGAATCTTCACCGGCTCGGGAACAAACTCTTTCATTTCCGGGGAGCCACCCGAATAGGCGATCTGAATCAGCACGCCCTCGGTCTTGAAGATGGAGTTTTTCCACTTCCGCTTGGTGCGGCCCATCTCACGGATGTTGTACATGTACCCGGGCGTTTCCTGCGGCAACAAGATGACGTCGGAACCGGCCTTGATGAGCTGGTTCATCAGGATCGTGTCGCCCGCCATGGGGCCACAACCGAATGGGCAGAGCAGAATAGGGATGGTCTCGGCGGCACGCGTGCTCTCGGGAACACCGAAAGCAGCCAAGCCGGCGAACAGTGCGGCGCCGGCCGTATTGCGGAGTTTATGAATCGGTTTCATGCGAATAAGTCCTCCCTGTTTCGCGGTTTTGACCAAACTTGGCGAGTGCCGGTTCGGTCTCTAATTGAAATCCATTCTCAGCTTTAGAATGGCATTTTATTTTAATCACAACAAAAAGTATCATTATATGGACCAATAAGTGTCAAGGGAGAGTTTTCGTTGGGAGGGGACCGCACAAGCATGCCGGCGAGTTTGGCGGGAGGTTTCGACCCCTTGTTCGATGTGAGTGAAGGCGTCTATCTCATTGCCGGAGCCGGCGGTGGACTGGGACGTGCCATCGCCCGTGCCCTCGCCGAACGGCAGGCTCGGTTGGTGCTGTTAGATACTGACCAAACTGCGTTGGAAAGTCTGTGCCAGGACGTCCCCGGGGCGCTTCCACAGATGGCCGACATGGGCGATGAAGCCGCCGTCACCGGAATTATTGAGTTCGCCCGTCGGCAATTCGGCCGATTGGACGGCGCGGTTAATGCGGCTGGATTGCTTCCCATT
Organism: uncultured Magnetovibrio sp.; assembly: GCA_964468005.1. GTDB lineage: Bacteria > Pseudomonadota > Alphaproteobacteria > Rhodospirillales > Casp-alpha2 > TMED8. The sequence goes on from CAYXUT010000103.1 coordinate 7,762, forward strand.
GCCCGGGCGGAGGCCTTCAGTGCCGATGCCTTTCGGCAATGCCTGGACGTCAACGTGACAAGCGCGTTCTTGTTTTCCCGGTGCGTTGCCCAAGCATTGGGAGATCAAGGCGGGCGTATTATGCATCTGGCTTCCGTGTCGAGCTTCGTGGCCAACCCGGAATATGCGGCGTATTCCAGTTCCAAAGCGGCCTTGGCGCAGATGGTGAAGGTTCTGGCCCGAGAATGGGCGCCGAGAAAGATCCTGGTCAATGCCATCGGCCCCGCCTTAACGGAGACCGATCTGACCCGGGATTACCTGGCTGATATGGAGTTCCGCAAGAATGCGATTTCGGCCATACCCCTGGGCCGCCTTGGCGAGCCAGAGGATATCGTTGCAACGGCGCTCCTTCTGCTGTCCCCCGGTGGGGCGTTCATCACCGGGCAAACCATTTATGTGGACGGAGGACGGACACTTGTCTGATCAATTGAACGGCGGAGATTTAACGGCGTCCATGGCGGAAACGCGTGACATCATCGCGCGCGAGGAGCCCGATATCGGCGCCTGGGAACACCTGGACTGGGATTTTGTTGACCGCCAAGTTGCCGAATTGGAAAACCTGCCCACGGACCAACGCGGCCCGCTCCATGGCAGGACCGTCGGCATCAAGGACATCTTCGATACAGCCGATTTGCCGACTGCCTATGGTTCGGAAATCTATACAGGCCACCAGCCCGCGGCTGATGCGGCCTGCGTCGCTCGGCTTCGGGCCGCCGGGGCGGTGATCCTCGGCAAAACCGTGAGTACGGAGTTCGCTTACTGGAAAGCCGGCAAGACCCGCAACCCCTTGGACCGGACACGCACGCCCGGCGGATCATCGTCCGGTTCCGTCGCCGCCGTGGCCAGCGGCATGGCCTCCCTGGCCATCGGTTCGCAAACGGCGGCTTCGACAATCCGTCCGGCGTCCTACTGCGGCATCGTCGGGTTCAAGCCGACTAGGGGGCGGATCAGCCTTGCCGGCGCCAAGGCCTTGGCGAACTCATTGGACACGGTTGGCGCCTTTGCGGTCTCCGTTGCGGATGTCGGGCTCATCTCCAGTGTCATGATGGGGGATGGGATCCTGGCGAATATCGCTCCTCTTGGCGGGCCACCGAACATCGGCGTTCATTCGACACCGGAGTGGGATCAGGTGGATAGAGAAGCCCTGGCCGTCGTCACAGAGAGTGCGGCCCGAGCCGAAGCCGCGGGCGCGGACGTCAACCGCCAGCCCGTGCCGGAAATGTTTGCGCCACTTGCGAAGATTCAGACCCGGGTCATGGCCTATGAAGCGACCCGGGAACTGGCTCATGAACGGCGGGTGCACGCCGTCCAACTCAGCGCCCCGCTTCTTGAATTGTTTGACCTGGGCGATTCAATTGGGGCTGAAGAGCATGCGAGGGAACTTCAAATTCGTGACCGGTGTTTGGCGGAGTTGGACAATTTATTCGGTCAAGCGGATATAATTCTGGCTCCCAGCACGCTCGCCGAGGCGCCTCTGCTGGAGGACGGCACCGGCAACCCGGATCTTTCCCGGGCCTGGACGTTGCTCGGTCTTCCATCGATCACGATACCTTGCGGCATGGGCCCTGAAGGTCTGCCCCTAGGGTTGCAGATTGCCGCCCGGCAGGGTGAGGACGCTCGGCTTCTTGGGGCCGCCCGCTGGTTCGAAGACCTGCTTCGCGCTGGGCACTGATGATCGCTGACCTGCTTGCGGACCTGCCCGCGCTGCCGCTGCTGACGCTTGCCGTCGGCGTGGTTCTGCTTGGCGGCGTGCTGCGCGGGTTTGTAGGCTTCGGCGGTGCCCTGATCATCATTCCCGTTCTGGCCACGATATTCACGCCCAGCGAAGCGGTGGCCATGCATTTGATGATGGAAATCCCCGGCACCCTGCAACTGCTGCCCGTGGCTTGGCGGCAAAGCGACAAACAGGCGGTGTCACCCACATTGATGGCCATCATCATCGGCACGCCGCTGGGCGCCTACCTGCTGGCCAACGTCGACCCGCAGCCCATGCGGATCGGAATTTCCCTGATGGTTCTAATCATCGTTGGCTTGCTGGCACGGGACTGGCGTTACCCGGGCCACATCGGACGCGGCATCATGGCCGGTGCGGGGATCGTTGGCGGGTTTACACAGGGCTCCACGGGTATGGGCAGCCCGCCCATGGTGGTCGTGCTCATGTCGCGGACCGATGGAAACGACACCACCAGAGGGAACGTATTGGCCGTGGCGACAGGCCTGATCGTCGTCGCCGTCCCCATGCAATGGGCTTACGGCCTGCTGACGGCGAAATCAGTGTTCTTCGGACTACTGGCGGGGCCGGCCTACGTGCTTGCCACCTATATGGGGTCGCGGTTCTATGCGTACAGGGGGGACCGCATCTATCGCAATGCCGTCCTTGCCCTCTTGGCGGCGATTGCCGTTTACACGCTGATTGCCAGCTTGCTTTAGACGTTCGTCGGAGGCGGAGGTCATATTTTTAGAGCAATTTTAGAGTTCAAAAGACAGGTTCATCTCTGGTGTGACAGTCATCACACCCTCTCCCATTTCAGATTATTCCTGCTATCATTTCAGCATGAGATGACTGCTGCTCGTTCTAATGGTGTTTGGAGTGTTCATTGGAAGTGTGTAATTGGACTGGAGAAACAACCTAACTACTTGCTTATCAGGTAACTATCCATCATCGCCGATCGCCAAAAAGAAAGGTGAACCCGAGGGCTTCCCTGCCGACGGCAGCGATTGCTCCGGCGGCGTCTGGGCCGTCGGCTCTGAGGTCGAAACCGTCAAGGTCGGCGACGAGGTGGCCGTTCATTCCAGCTGGTGGGAACCTATAGAGGGAATCGTCGTAGAAGGCGGCGAGACGGAGATCGTCTTCGGAAGCGAAGGGCCCACGGAATTTACGGATGGCATCCAGGGCCGGCGGCACCAGAGCACCGGGCCGGCCTTCGATGGGGGCCTCGCCGCGGG
>CAYXUT010000104.1:0-10728 GCA_964468005.1 uncultured Magnetovibrio sp.
GAACCTTATCGATCGATGTGTCCGTTCGTGCGTGCGCGCTATTTAACATGATTAGTGCCAAACGGAGTTCATAAACTTTCACTTGAAAGCCAGCTCGGAAGACCGGCACCGGAAACGGTCGCCTACTTGATCCGTCGCCTAAATGGTAAGGATTGCCTGAAACGTATCAAATCTGCCTCTTGCGCAACGGCGATTCGAGGCTTGTCGGTAGGAGTAATCCCGGTGTCGCTGATGGAGAGATGCTTCTTCTTGACCCTACGACACGAAGGAGATTAGCTTGAACATAAGAATGGCGTCAGCGCACGGTGAATTCAGGGTGCGAACAAGGGAACCGTCTCCATGGGCAAATACTCCATTTTCAGTCTGCTCAGAAACGCCATGAGCTTTCATGAAGATTGGGAGAAAGTCTGGCGTAGCCCTGACCCAAAATCCGAATACGACGTCATTATCGTCGGCGGCGGCGGCCACGGGCTGGCAACGGCTTACTATCTAGCCAAGGAACACGGCATCACCAATGTCGCTGTGCTGGAAAAAGGGTGGATCGGTGGCGGCAATACCGGCCGCAACACAACGATCATTCGCTCCAATTATCTTTGGGATGAAAGTGCTGCGATTTACGAAAAGGCCCTGCAACTCTATGAGGGCCTCAGTCAGGACCTCAACTTCAATATCATGCTAAGCCAGCGCGGTGTCATGAATTTGGCGCACAATCTCCACGACATGCGCGAGTTGCAACGGCGGGTCAACGCGATCCGGCTGAACGGCATCGATTCAGAAATTCTCACCACTACGCAAATCAAGGAGATGGTGCCAATTATCAATACCTCGCCGAGATCACGCTATCCTATCCTCGGCGCGTCGCTGCAGCGACGCGGCGGCGTGGCGCGGCATGATGCGGTCGCCTGGGGCTTTGCGCGCGCCGCCGATACCATGGGTATAGACATCATCCAGCAATGCGAAGTCACTGGTATCATCAGGGATGGCGGCCAAGTGAAGGGTGTCGAGACAACGAGAGGCATCATCATGGCGCCCAAGGTCGGCATCGTTGCCGCCGGACATACCAGCATGCTCGCCGACATGGCCGGCATCCGCCTGCCAATCAATTCCTATCCGCTGCAAGCTATGGTCTCTGAACCGGTCAAGCCAATTCACAATTGCGTTGTCATGTCGAACGCCGTGCACGTCTATGTTTCGCAATCAGACAAGGGCGAACTAGTACTTGGCGCCGGCATCGACGGCTATCATAGCTATTCGCAGCGCGGCTCCCTACACGTCATCGAAGGGCAACTTGGCGCACTGTGTGAACTGTTCCCGATTTTCAGTCGGCTCCGGTTAATGCGCCAATGGGGCGGCATCGTCGATACCAGCCCAGACGCCAGCCCGATCGTCTCGAAAACACCGATTGAGGGTTTCTACATCAACGGCGGTTGGGGCACAGGTGGTTGCAAGGCAACACCGGGCTCTGGTTGGACCTTCGCCCATACCATCGCCCACGACGAACCACATGAGCTGAATGCCCCCTGCGCCCTGGACCGCTTTACCACCGGTGCACTGATCGACGAGCACGGCGCCGCCGCCGTGGCGCATTGAAGGAGCAAGAAAGCCCATGTTCCTGATCAAATGCCCCTACTGCGGTGAACGCGAGGAGAGCGAGTTTCATCAGGGCGGCGAAGCGCATATCACCAGGCCCAAGAATCCTGAGAAACTGAGCGACGACGAATGGACCGAATATCTCTTTATGCGCAAGAACACCAGGGGTGTATTCCTGGAGCGCTGGGTGCACCGCCACGGTTGCCGCCGCTGGTTCAACGTTGCGCGCGACACCGCCACCAATGAAATCCTAGCCGTATACGAAATGGGCAAGAAACCGCCCAAGAAAGTGCAGTCATGAAGGTCGGACACCGCTTACCCGAAGGTGGTCTGATCTACCGCGACCAGCGTCTCGGCTTCACCTTCAACGGACGGCGCATGATGGGGTGCGCTGGCGACACGCTTGCATCTGCGCTATTGGCCAACGGTGTTCGGGTGGTTGGCCGCAGTTTCAAGTACCACCGCCCACGCGGTATTTTCTCGAGCGGCACCGAAGAGCCCAACGCCCTCGTGCAACTTGAGGCGGGCGCCCATACTCTCGCCAACCAGCAAGCGACGCGCATAGAGCTTTATGATGGCTTAAGTGCCGAAAGCATCAACTGCTGGCCCGGGCCCGATTTCGATGTCATGGGAATCATGGGGTTGTTTCACCGCGTCATCCCCGCCGGGTTTTATTACAAGACCTTCATGTGGCCTGCGTCGGCCTGGCATTTCTATGAGTATTTCATCCGTCGCGCCGCTGGCCTCGGCACCGCGCCGACAGAGCCAGACCCCGACCATTATGATAAGATGAACGCGCATTGCGATGTCTTGGTTGTTGGCGCCGGACCGGCGGGTCTCGCTGCGGCTTTGGCCGCGACCCGTGCCGGTGCAAGGGTGATCATCGCCGATGAACAGGACCGGCCGGGTGGCTGGCTTTTGAACGAGACACGAGAGATTGACGACGCGCCTGCGCTCGATTGGGTGACTGCCGTGCGTGACGAGATGCAAGTCGCCGAGGACACGCGCTTGCTCTTCCGCACTACCGCGTTCGGCTACTATGACCATAACTTCGTCGGGCTTTGCGAGCACCGGGGAGAAACCCTCGTCCATGGCGGCGTCCATTCACGCCAGCGCATCTGGCGGGTGCGGGCCAAGGAGGTGATCCTGGCCACAGGCTCGATCGAGCGCCCACTGATCTTCGCCGACAATGACCGGCCTGGCGTCATGTCGTCCGGAGCTGTGCGCGCCTACGCCAACCGCCATGGTGTCGCGGTGGGACGCAAGGTTGCCATATTCACCAACAACGACGACGCCTACAGAACGGCGCTCGACCTGAGCTGCGCCGGTGTTAGCGTGCCGGCGGTCATTGACCTCCGCACTGATCCTTCGGGCGATTTGGTGACGAAAGCCATGGATGCCGGCATCGAGATCATCGACGAGGCTGCCGTCACCCGGGTAGAGGGCACGCGAGGCGTCAAGGGCATCGAGGTAATGGCCTTAAACGGCGATGGCGACGGCGTGACCGGCACGGCCAGGGAGATTGCCTGCGATGTAGTGGCGTCTTCGGGCGGCTGGAACCCGACCATTCACCTACATTCACATGCCGGCGGCAAGGCCAAATTCGATGACGTACGGGGTATCTTTTTGCCGATCGAATCAGGCCGCGCCTGCCAGTCCGTCGGCGCCACCTCCGGCATTTTCGATCTCTCCGGTTGCCTGGCAGACGGTTTTAGGGCCGGCAAACAAGCGGCCAGAGCAACCGGTGCAAAAAAACAAACCCGACGCAGGCTGCCCGAGGCGGCTTCCGAGGATGAAACACTGGCTAGGCTGCTTTGGGTAGTGCCGACCACTGAACCGACCGGACGCAAGTCCAAGCATTTTCTCGACCAGGCGCATGACGTCACCGTCAACGACGTGCAACTGGCGGCCCGCGAAGGCTATCAGTCGGTCGAGCACGCCAAACGCTATACAACGCTCGGCATGGCACCGGATCAGGGCAAGACCAGCAATATCCCGGGCATGGCGGTGCTCGGCGCGGCGCTGGGCATCGACAACCTGGAAAGCGTAGGCACCACGACCTTCCGCCCGCCCTACACCCCGGTAACCATCGGCGCGCTGGCCGGTCGCGATGTCGGCGTGCTCATGGATCCGGTTCGGATGACGCCCATGCACCATTGGCATGAGCTTGCCAACGCCAAGTGGGAGGACGTCGGGCAATGGAAACGGCCCTGGTACTATCCCCACAAGGGCGAGAGCATGCGCTGCGCCGTGAACCGCGAGTGTCTCGCCGTGCGCAATGACGTCGGTATTCTCGATGCATCGACGCTCGGCAAGATCGATATCCAAGGGCCAGATGCAGCGAAGTTCCTCAATCTTGTTTACACCAACGCCTGGGATAGGCTGGCCGACGGCCGTTGTCGCTACGGCTTGATGCTCGGCGAGGACGGCATGATTTTCGACGACGGTGTGACGTCGCGCCTCGGCGAGCACCACTACTTGATGACCACGACTTCCGGAAACGCGGCGCGGGTTCTGGAATGGCTGGAGGAATGGCTACAGACGGAATGGCCTAACTTAAGAGTGTTCTGCACCTCGGTAACTGAACAATGGGCTAACCTCACCATCTGCGGTCCGCGCGCCCGTGATCTGCTAGCGGAATTTACTGATGACATCAACCTTTCACCGGATGCCTTTCCGTTCATGGCGCACCGCGCCGGCACCGTCGGCGGCTTTCCAGCACGCGTGTTCCGGGTCAGTTTTACCGGCGAGTTATCCTATGAGATCAACGTTGAAGCCAGTTATGGCTTAAGCCTTTGGACCGCCATGATCAACGCCGGCGACAAGTACGGCATCACGCCCTTCGGCACCGAGACCATGCACGTACTGCGCGCCGAAAAGGGCTATATAATCGCCGGCCAGGAAACCGATGGCACGGTTATCCCTGACGATGTCGGGATGGGCTGGGCCGTCTCCAAGAAGAAGGACTTCATCGGTAAACGTTCGCTTTCTAGGCCCGATAGCCGGCGCACGGACCGCAAGCAACTAGTAGGCTTGCTGCCAGCCGATCCCACGGAAGTGTTGCCCGAAGGGGGACAGATCACGGCGGAACGGCATGCTGCGCCGCCAATGCCAATGATTGGCCATGTCACCTCAAGCTATCATTCGCCGACCCTCGAGCGGGCCTTCGCCCTCGCCCTGGTTAAGGGCGGCCGGACACGCCATGGTGATACGATTTACGTGCCGCTGCCCGACAAAACGGTGGTAGCAACGGTGACTTCGCCCGTGTTTTATGATCCCGATGGAGAGAAGCTTCATGGCTAATCTTTATCTCCGCCAAAGCCCTCTCGCCCACTTGCACCTTGATGCACGCGCCGTCGGCGATGCCGCGAGTTCCAGTACCGGCATTGAAATCGGCGAACACCGCTTCCGCCATATGCTCAACCTCAGGGGTCATTCAAAGGATGCGGCCTTCGGTGAGGCAGTAAAAAAGGCCATTGGCTGCGCGCTCCCACAAAAACTTAACACCGTATATTCAAAGAGCGGCGGGCCGATGATCCTGGCTCTCGGACCGGACGAGTGGTTGATCGTCAGCGATGACGACGCCGGCACGCTGGGGATAAAGCTCGGCAAGGAATTGAAAGGCCAGCACGCCGGCATCACGGCCGTCGGCGAGGGCCGGACGGTAATCAGGCTCGGCGGCGGCCATGCCCGTGACGTTCTGGCCAAGGGCTGCCCGCTTGACCTGCACCCGATGGCCTTTGCTCCCGGCCAGTGTGCACAGACGACCTTGGCACGTACCGACATACTTTTGCATTGCCTGACGCCAGGGCGTGGTAAGGCCGAGGTCTTCGATATCTATGTGGCGCGAAGTTTTGCCGAGTACGCCTGGACCTGGATTGAAGACGCCGGGCGCGAGCATGGTGTGCGTGTCACGATGCCGTAAGCGAGTAGACTAAACATAATGTTCTATCCTTATGTGAAGTGTGCCGCTCGCCATTGGCCCTAGAATCTCCTGCTTTTGTGCATCCGTGCCAAACTTAACGACCGCCATGCAGCCGACACAATTGTGACCATTCATGACGGTGGCCACACCAGCGTCTTCCCGCGCCATCTTCAGGCACGAACTGCTAAACGGCGAGATCTTCTATACACTGAAGCAGATACAAGTGCTGATCGAGAGATGGCAACAACACCACCAACGGTCCGCGCCTGCAGTTCGCTTGGCCATAAGACTACCGGCAACACAAACCATCTCGCCACGCCCTACTGCCCAGGCTTACGCTACACTCCAGCCTGAGCAACGGGACAGATAACCGCGTTGAGATCTACCTTAGACACTGGGCTACCTAATGGGGCACCGCAGACCACATTCCGGTTCATAACTGCGTCTATGCTGTTGTGGCGCTAATCAAATCTTCAGTTAATCTGCATCCAGAGCCTTGCTCATGCTCTCTTGATTTCCAAATTTTCGAATCTTTTCTTCATGCTGGGACCTCTCCCAGCGGACGCACCAAAAATGCCAGGCGATCCATAAAGCAACCCCAACAATTACCATGAGTACTTCGGAACCTTGGAACGGATAAATCGCACCAACATCCTTCAAATCGACCGCCCAGCTTTCAATGCTTGTCGTGGCCATTTTCTATCTCCTTACACTAGCTGGTAACAGCAGTTAGATTAGAGCCTTTTCGGCGTTGCGCACATCTTCCGCTGCCGCTTGCTCATCCTGATTTGAGGCAAAATCGAGCCCCATTAGCTCAATCTCCTTGGGAACTCGCAACATGTCCATGCCGTGCAGCACCTTCGCCACAACCCAACCTGGGAGAAAACCAAGGACGCCAAACATTATAATTGCACCGATGAACTGGCCGAGCGGATTGATCGCTGCATACCCTTCGTAGACAGAGCTTGGGTGTCCCCAAAGAACGAAGCCCGAGATAATCAGCCCCGCAAACCCGGCATACCCGTGTACAGCAACCGCACCGACCGCGTCATCAATCTTGAATTTCTGCTCAACCCAATAGTGCATTTTGTAAGCGACAGCCGCCCCGACGCCACCGATGATCATGGCCTGTATCGGATGATAGAGGTCGTTTCCGGCCGACGCCGCGATTATTCCAGCCAGTCCGCCGGAATAGGTCCAAAATGGGTTTCCCTTTGACACCACAAAAGCCATCATCATACCGCCGGCTAGTGACATCAAAAAATTAAAGGTGATTGCTCCTAGGGTTGTTGGCGTCATGTAAATTGTAGTCGCTGTCCAAGTTTCGCCTTTTATCAAGCCGTCGATAAACCCGGGACTGGCTAACGGTACGTTGCACGCCGCGTAAAAGCCCCAAAAGCCCGTATAAATGACAAAAAGACCAACACAAACCATCCAGGGATTGTGTGGAGCAATATCCCGGGGCGTACCGTCGGCGGCAAACTTTCCGAGGCGCGGTCCGAGTACGACCAGAATTCCAAGCGCAAAACCACCAGCGATCGCATGAATAACTCCCGACGCGTAAGCATCGTGGTATCCGAGGACCTTGACCATCCAGCCAGCATAGTGCCAACCCCAAGAGGCATCGATCATCCACGCAAAAGAGCCGATGACCACTGCTAGTATCCAGAAAGCCCCCGATTTGATACGTTCAATAACTGATCCGGAAACTATGGAAGCAGCCGTCCAGGAAAACAGAAGAAACGCTGCCCAGAACACGCCGGTAATGCGGTCGCCCACGTTGGCACCCATGGTGTTTGACCAGGGCGTATTGGCCGCGCCGGCAGCCGTATCAAGCCCACCGGTGATGAACGGACCGTTGGGAAATGCCCAATAAATCCACCAACCAAAGAAGAAAAAGGTGACCGTAACCAAAGGGATTATCATCGAGTTCTTCATGAGCGTATGCATGTGGTTACGCTGCCGACTGGCACCAACCTCATACATGCAAAAACCCACATGGATTAGGAACATTAGCGGAACCGTGATCCAATAATAAAACTCGGTGAAAACGGTTGTCAGAGCATCGAGATTATTTTCCATTTTTTAAATCCTCTCCGATGACCACCGGTCCAAACCTAGCACCGGTGCCCATCTTACCTGATTTTTGCCACAGCTTTGGTTAAAGTTATTATCATCCTGAAAACACTCAGTCAGCCTAGCACAATTATAAAGTAAAGCGTATCTAAATATTACATAATTATTTAGCTACAGAGTGATAATAGGGTATGCATATTAAGGTATCAGGCGCGGGGACGCGCTTTCTCTGGATCATAAAAGGGAAATCGGACAACAATTGCGGGTAAACGTTTTTGATGCCCATCAAGCTTTCCAACATCCACTTTCGTACCAAGATCGGCATACTCAACGGCAATTCTACAAAGTGCGATATTCTTTTTGAGCACCGGTGAACGAGTGCCGCTGGTAACCACTCCGACCTGATGACGTCCAACATGTACGCAATCACCCAGAACAGCCATCTCCTCACCCCGAAGTTCCAGACCAACGAGTGTCCGCTGTGGCTTGTCTTTACGCTTAGTCAAGGCGTCACGTCCAATGAAATCCTCATCTTTCGATTTTAGCGGTACTGTGAACCCAATACCTGCCTCATATGGATCAGTCTGATCATCGAATTCATAGCCGGCGAATATTAGTCCGGCTTCAATCCGCAGCATATCGAGGGCTTCAAGGCCCATAGGCGCTAGGCCGCACGGATTGCCGGCTTCCCAAATGGCATCCCAGACAGCCGGCGCGTTTTTGGGATGGCAAAACACCTCGTAGCCTAGTTCACCGGTATAACCAGTCCGTGAAACAATCAGCGGTATTCCGTCAAAGTCCTTAATCCTAGCCACGGCAAAACGGAACCACTCAAGTTTGTCGATCGCAGGTTGTGCTGGGGGTGTCCAAATTACCTCCTTAAGTATCTCGCGGCTAGAGGGGCCTTGGACGGAGACGTTGTGAAGTTGGTCCGTCGACGACTTAATCCAGACATCGAGCTTCATTTTGTTGGCTTGCTCACGGAGCCATTCACCACCAAAGTCGCAGCCCCCAATCCAACGAAAATTGTCAGCGCCCAGGCGGAAAAGTGTTCCATCATCAATCATCGTACCGGTGTCGTAGCACATAGCCGTATAGACCACTTGATTAACGGCTAACTTGCGTATGTTCCGGGTTAAACAGTGTTGTAAAAGGGTCTCCGAATCTGGTCCCAAAACTTCGAATTTTCGTAACGGCGAAAGATCGAGGATGACTGCTTTTTCACGACAAGCCCAGTACTCGCTAATAGGGCCGTAGTTAGGGTAGTCATTGGGTATCCAATAACCGTTATATTCTACAAAGCTCTGCGTTAACGTCGAAGTGCAAGAGTGAAATCCTGTTTCCTTCGTCATCTCAACCTCCGAATCCGTCCGGCTCCTGAACCCTATCGAACGCTTAAAATCTTCTTTTTTACTATAGGTCCGGACGTGAATATCTGTTGGGTTCCAGCCGTTGGCAGCGTCGACGTCGCATGGACACGCCGAAGAAACACAAACAAGATCTTCGAGCGCTCGCAACAATACATAATCGCCCGGCCGCGACCATGGCTCATCCAGGTAAAATTGGTTCTGGTCGTCAATGCCGGTGTTATAGAAGAAGTTCATAGCCATCCAACCGCGCCGCGGCGCGACCGGGTAGGGTTCGAGAGCTGCATTAAAATTATCCGAACAGTTTGCGTGTCCTGGGTAGCCCATGTCTTCGTAGTACTTAGCGGTGCACGCGAGGCCAAATGCGTCATGTCGTAGGCAATTATCCTGTATTACCTCTATCAGGGGGTGCATGTCCTGGTCGTAGTATTTGGCCATCAGACCTGGTTGGGGATAGCCCTGACCAACCAAGGAGCGCGTAGTCGTCACGTCGAGGCAACGCTCAATTCCCTTATCCAGCATGGCAAGAGGAAACGCTTGAAAGTCCGAACATTCTCGCCCTTCCACATCGATAATCTGAATCCATTCCCCTGCTTTAACCTCGTAGGCAGCAGCTGTTCTTTTGACAATACGAAGGTCAACTCGAGGATCAGCCAAGGGATCTGGTAATTTAGAAACATTTTCCAACTTTATCGGATCGGCACGTTCGATGAAGACATCTAGCGCTGTTGGCGGGGTCTGTTCATTGGGCATCATGGCGTCACCAGGTGCAACGACGATCACCGTCCCATCAGCACTCGGAATGAAATTAATTTGCTCGCCAGCCTGGCCGTCAACGCCGAAAAAATCTAGTGATTGTAGATTATCAAGGCTTAGTTCGAATTTATCCAATTTGGCCTTAAATACTTTAGTCAATGGATCTTCTGAATTGAGAATCTGTATGAGCCCGTTGCCTTGACCATTGGCCTCGACGTCTAGCATTCCGGCCTCGCAACGGCCATCATTGAATGCCAGAATCTCGCCCGGCTGCCTCCCTTCGACGTTAACGACTTGGAGACGATCGCCTTCATACACCCGAAAGACTACGGAACCTCCGCCTGCAACGCGGTAGCGTTCCATGCCCACTGGCAGAGATCGAACGCCAGGGCGAAGAATGCGGGGATCGGGTCCTGCCCCATCGATTGTCCTAGCTTCTAAGCTTGTCACACTCTCGGTACCTCGGTATTTGCATTTTACAACCAGACTAATCTAACCAGAGCCGCTGTCGGCGACCTTACGCCCGATCGTACGTCAAACGGTAGATGTTAACTGAGCATAATCGGCGATTTTTTCGCAAATTCCAAAAGCCGCGTTACGGTGGTAGCATCAAAGTTTGGACCAACAGATCTATGGCTAAACCCAGAAAAGCGATGCCGAGAGCCTGCATTGGCATTAATCCAGCATCATTGGGGGGATAGTATAAAAAGTTTCAATTACCAGACCTTATCTTAGTCCCCAATGAAACTGGCGATCGTTAACATGAACACCTCAAAAATATAACGAATTAGATCTATTATGCTTCACGAAAATTGAATGACCACACCCGTAAATTTGCGGACCAATTCTCATTTAAACTAGAAAATTGTTCCGTTCCAAATGGCATCCACCTCATTCCGTGCAAGTATCAACACCTAATTTACTGGAGGGTTTCCATCAGTCTAGCCCCAAGATAATTCTTCTTTTTTCAGCCCAAGTACGAATTAAATTATCAACAGCGAGACCAATAAAGGC
>CAYXUT010000105.1:0-10705 GCA_964468005.1 uncultured Magnetovibrio sp.
ATTGCTGGCTGGTCTTGATACTCTATGTTCGCCAATACAGCCGCATCTCGGGCTTGTTCAATAGAATTTGCAGCCACCGCGAAAAGAGCCTGCCCGGCGTACTCCACAATCCCATCAGCAAAAAGAGGATCGTCCCCCATGACTGGACTAACATCATTTATGCCGGGGATATCCGCAGCGGATACCACTATCGCAACCCCGGGTGCTGCTGCGACGTCGGAAAGATCCATGGCAGTGACCTTCGCGTGCGCCCTATCGCTCATCGCAATATATACATGCAAAGTATCAGCAGGGGTCTTAATATCATCAACAAACACCGCCTCTCCGGAGACATGCTTGTAACCGCTATCGTGGCATTGCGTCTCTCGCACACTTCCATTGACACCATCACTCGCTACAACATCAATGTTGAAGGAACCACCCTGCCGAGAACCCCCTATGGTTGCCCCTACGCCAACAAGACGTGTCTGGGAAGTAGGTAAGCGGGTTTCCTCAAAATAACGCCGCAAAAGATTTCTTGCTACTTGCAACCGGTATTGTGCGCTCGCCCGCATATCGGTAACCGGTTTGAAATCTCGACCAAATTCAATGCTCGCTTCTTCACATGCTTTCAATGTCCAGGCCTTGCCAACCAAAGCGGTTTCTACAGCCTTCGCCCTCGCCGGCACACCCGCCATACCGCCAAAGGCTATCCTGGCTGACGCGACATGGCCGTCCACTACATCAATCGCAAAGCAACCGCATACGGCTGATATATCCTGGTCGAACCGCTTTGATATCTTGTAGCACTTGAAGGACGCCCTTGGGTCCGTCAATGGAATCTCTATCCATTCGATAAATTCACCTGGCTCAAGATCTTGTTTGCCATAATCCACGAAAAATTCTTCTATCAAGAGGCGGCGTCGTTTTTGGCCTTTGCGAAGTATCAATACTGCCTGAAGAACAATAAGGGCGGGCAATGTATCGCCAATAGGAGAACCGTTAGCCACATTTCCACCGAGGGTCCCCACGTTACGAATTTGCTGAGCCCCAATGCGCCGCATTAACTCTCCAAAGTCCGGAAACTTTAGAGAAATATGCTTCATAGCTTCCGTATAAGTAACGCCTGCACCGAGAATTAGCTTATCTGACCTCTCCTTAATTTCATTTAGCTCCCGAACACGTCCCACATGTATCACAGTTCCAAGCTTTTTGTGACTTTTGGTTACCCAAAGTCCAACATCCGTAGCACCTGCAACCAGCACCGAATCAGGACTTTTTTCATAACAACTCGCGAGATCGTCTACAGAAGCCGGGGAAACGAAGCATTCACCACCAAAATCAATATTAAGGATTTCCGTATGCTTCTGGCTACGAATCCACTGCTGGTCCACTTCTACGTGTTTGGCTTCCCAATCAGCTAATTTTAGCAGACCAACCCGCTTTGCAGCAGCTGCTATAGGACCATAGCCCGTACACCGGCATAAATTTCCAGCCAACTGATCCGGCGCAGAGTCCGAATCCAGATGGTCACCATTGATATAGACGGCATATAGAGACATAACAAAACCCGGCGTACAGAATCCGCACTGTGAACCATGTTCATCGACCAAAGCCTGCTGTACGGGGTGCAAACCATCTCTTGGACCTTTCAGATATTCGATGGTGAAAATTGATTTGCCTTCCAACATCGCAATAAATTGGATGCAAGAATTAATTGCTCTGTACCGGATCCTACCACCTACACATTCACCAATCACGGCCGTGCAAGCGCCGCAATCCCCCTCGGCGCACCCTTCCTTCGACCCCTTGAGCGCCTCCATATCACGGAGATAGTTTAATAACGTCATCGTCGGTGAGAGATCGCGAAGGGTTCGCGTATCGCCGTTTAACCGAAAGGTCACAAAATCTCGCATCCGCACCTCAACCGGTCATCATCTTAGATCGCCGTCGAACTTAAATGACAATTTGCTATTGCGTTTTCGCGTCTATTGCGCAATCAAAAAAACGCCACAAGCCCTACCCTGCAGGGTATCTTAGACTAAAAAAGCACATCAACTTATCATTTATTATTTAAAAAGATTAGAATTTCGTAGGAAAAATCGAACTCGTTAAACGCCGGGAGACTTAATAAAGTGACCGAGAAAACTTTTGTCAGCGCACAAAGCCTTTTGGACGACTCGTTTCGCTTGGGTCTCAATATCATGGCCGACGATTTCCATCCCGATTACATCATCGGGATCTGGCGTGGTGGCACACCGGTTGGGATCGCTGTACAGGAAATCATGACATACCGAGGTTATCCGTCCGACCACATCTCGATCCGCACGTCATCGTACACTGGGATCGAACAGCAGAGTGAGGAGATCCGTGTCCACGGTTTGCACTATATCATCGAGAACGTGAACGCGGACAACTCACTACTGATTGTCGACGACGTGTTTGATTCGGGGCGTTCGATCCAAGCGGTGATTGAGCGCATCAACGCCCTCTCAAGGCGTAACACGCCTGAAGTCATCCGTGTCGCCACAGTCTATTACAAGCCAAACAAACGGAAAACCTCGGTCACACCTGACTACTTCATCCACGAAACCGACGATTGGTTGGTGTTTCCTCATGAGCTTGAGGGCCTAACCCGCGAAGAAATTGCCACCAGCAAACCATTGGCGCTTGACTAGCTCGTGGTATCCTAAAATGTCCCGGTCTTCTTGAACCACGTTCAATATGATTTCCAGGCATTATCACGTTAACTCCGCTCAGGGAGTATTAAACCCACCCAAGGTTTAATTTCATGCTTTTGCAACGTTCGTGACCCAGACATTGAATGTTAAAGTGATTGTAGATTACCAAAAATATGGAGAGAAATTTTTGAGCGGATGCTGACGGTTTAAAACGCTGTTGCTTTCGTTCTCGTTGCCGGGTCGTCTGGTGAGAGTTTGCTGCACGATTGCTCAATATTTTTTTGTCGAAGTGCGATGCAAAGTGGAATGTTCCATGACCACATTGGGCAAACCCTCGACACCCAAACCTAAATGATCATCAAAACACCAACAGCCATCCACGATGGTATCTGGCAACGGTCGGAACGCATCTCGCAATTCGTTTTCGTTCACATCCACCTCCAGCAAGCCGTCGCCACCTACCGCAGCTAACAGTTCCGCCGAAGCTGCAAGCCCGATGCCACCACCAAGGAAATGCGGGCAATACCGCTTGCCCGCGTTGATCGCCTGCCTGGCCACCGCGTAACACCCCGTGACGCCGCCCCACTTGGCAATGTCTGGCTGGATGACGCCAAAGATCTTCGCCGAAATAGCCCGTGAAAAATCCTCAAACCCAAGAATGTTCTCTCCGCCAGCCAGCGGTATGGCTGATCGATCTGCCAAGGCCTGCCACTCCGTGATAGGCGCGTCCGCGCGGATCGGTTCTTCCAGCCATCCCAGGGCAATGTCGCCGGCCACATCAAGAAACTCCATGGCCGCCCCCAAGTCCCAGGCCTGATTAGCATCAGCGTTCAAGCACTCATCAACCCTTAGACTGGCGGCTTGGGCCAACAACCCCGTCACATCAGCTTTCAAGCCGAAGCCTATTTTCACCTTGAAATGCCGAAAGCCAATTTTACGAGCCAATGGAAGCGATCGATCCGCGTCGTCGATATGAATGCCACTGGCGTATGCCGGCACTTGATCGCGCGCCGTGGGGTTCAAGTAACGCCTGAGCGATTTACCATCCCGCCTCGCGAATAAGTCCCACGCGGCCATATCAAGGCCTGCAATCACTTGATGAAACGGACCCCACTCCGCGCTTTGAAGCGCGCGGATGGATGTCGCCTTATCGAGATGGTGAAACAGCTCGGACGGTTTGGTGAACGCGTGGTCGAGTACCAATTCGGCGATGTCGAGCATCAAAAGGTTTACGCGATGCTCCGCCCCGGCAGCCGGCCAGTTCGCGAATATCTCACCCCAGCCGAAAGCACCATCGTGGTCCTCGAGGCGCACGAAAACGCCGGGCCGGTCCCGCATGGTGCCGAAAGACGTTCGAACCGGACGGTCAATGGGATAACGGCAGGCCCAGGCATCAATACGGGCAATTCTCACCGGACGGTCGGATCGGTTTTTGGACAACAGTTCCACTCTATCGTTCATGGGAACGGAGCCGGAGATTAGAGAATGGTCACCGTGCCGGCGGTCGGGTCGACCTCAACCTCTTCACCGGTCTTGATCATGGTCGTGACGTCGCCTTCAAAGCGATCGCACATCGTCAGGTTGGCGAGCGCGCCACCCTGGGCCAGGATTGTGTTCGCCGTATTAAACAAAATAGCTTTCGGAGCCATGCCACGCGACTTCATCTCATGCAGCATCCAGGCCGAAGCCACCCCGCCCTTGGATGTGTTCAGCACCAGAACCTTGTCTACGTAGGATTGCCCGGCCAGCTTGTGCTGCGGGCGGGAGAAAATGCCCTTTACCCGGTCCAGGTCGTAACGGGCCGAGAAATTGTCGTCCGCCACCAGGGCTTCACCGCGGACTTTATCGCCAATTCCTTTGTGGCATTTCAATACGGTTGTCATATAATCTTCCCCTTGATGGCCGACGCCACACACTCTTCCATGCTGGCCAGCGCCGGTTCGTAACCGTATCCAGCGATGATATTGACGATTTTCGTTGAGTTGCTGAGCAAGCGTTTCCAGCCGTTTGCTTCGCCGATCTCACGCGCATGCTGCTGATAGAAACAGGTGCCCTGCAGGACTTTCGCGCCCGATTTCTCGATTCGTTTCGTGATCCCCATGCGCTGGGCATCGGCCGCTACCGTCGGCGAGGTGCAGACAATGACCGACGTGTCGGGATGTATCTTTTGTCCATCTAGCAAGCCTGCCACCTGGTCCATTTCGACGATAGAGAGTTGCGGCGCGGCAAATACCACGACATCAACCTTGTCCCCCTTGCCACCGAAGCTGCCCTTCAGGGCATCAAGATCGGCCCTGGTGATTTCCCGCGCCTGGGGTGGCGGACCCCCACAAACATCGGCAAGCGCCGGTGCTTCGGGGGTGATGCCGACCATATGGAACAACGGCGTGGAGCCAAAGCTGGCCATGGCAGCGCCAAGGTGTTTCATCTCATCCGATGTGGGAGTGCGCTCAATGCCTTCTATGACCGGCACTTCCCAATAGGAACCGCTCAAGCGGCCGACAAGCGCGCCGAGCACACCCCACTCGGTCAGACCCTGTGGTTGATGACGAACGACGAAGCGTTTCGTCGCCTTGCGGTTTTCATCCAAATGCAATCCGTAACGCGGCGTACGACCGGTCAAACCCGCCGCCATGGCAGAAGGTCCGCCTTCGAAATTCGAATATGCGCCCAGCACACTATTGGAATAGATCACCACGCCCGTATCGCCGTAGGCGACATGGTCGCCGCGCACCGGTGGCATGACCGTTTGATAATTGATGCATGTGTTGGTCATTAAAATGCCAAGCGCCTCGCAAGCGGCGATGGAGCGGCGCTCAAGATCGGCCATCTCTTCGGTTTGGCCGAGTGGGCGATAGTATTCCAGATCGACACCGCGTGGATCGGTGATCATCGGAACGCGCACGCGGCGCTCTTCGGGGGCGTGGCATGCCAGGTTCTCCAGAAATTCTACTCCGGCAACACCCAGGGACTCCGGGTCCGCCATCATATGTACTTGCGAAATCACGACGGTGTCGTCGGCGTCGAACATGCCGCCGACCTGAACCATGTGTTCCATGGCCCATTTTCGCCCCGGTCCATCCTCGCCCAACAACATCGCTTGTTCGTGATCCGACAGCTTCATATCGAAATTCCTCAGCGAGAAAACTCATGAATTAAAGGTTGAACCTAGGTCCCATGGCGACGTCGGGGACACTGTCGGGCCTAAACTCGTTGTAGCG
Organism: uncultured Magnetovibrio sp.; assembly: GCA_964468005.1. Lineage (GTDB taxonomy): Bacteria > Pseudomonadota > Alphaproteobacteria > Rhodospirillales > Casp-alpha2 > TMED8. Next base: position 5,882 of record CAYXUT010000105.1, read on the forward strand.
TTACTTGTGGCATTATTTTTCGCTACAATCAAAGACAGCTTCAAGGACCTCAACCCACTCCCGGCTCCCCAAGATTAACTATTGCTCGCCGAAAGGTAGAGAGTGAAAAGGCATGGCAGAAAAACCGATGTTCATGGAGGTGATGACAGGTCTGAGGTGGGATCAAACGGCGGATGGCGGCCTGGAAATCCGATTTGCAAAAATAAAGGAGAACTGAGTTTTTTGAATCAGCGCTGAACCGGTTAGCTAACAGTGATCCCGCCGATCCGGAGCCAACTATTATGAAATCATATGATCGGTCATCAGGCGAGGTAGAGAGCATCTAAACATCCAACAAGATTAGGCATATTGTTATTAATTGGGCATTGTTGCGTTCACTGAAATTTCACAGCACCAAACACATTGATAAGGTCAGGTCGCAGTCATAATTGAAACCCGCGCATTATTCGAACCTCAATCTCAGACGTCGCACCGCGTGTAATAGCCTCAATCAGATGCCGGCAGAAAAGCAATTAGAATCGGCCATTTGCGTCGTCACTGGCTCCCATTCGGCACCCTCGCCTTTCATGATTGCCGTAATCTGTTTTACACCGTCGCTAAAATCGTATTCGTAATTGGACATAGCCTCACCCTGTTGCCGGGCGCAATCGGCATATCTAGCGTTTCATAGATCTTGTCAAACACCCCACACATGCGGAGTGTCTATCACAACACAAATCGCGCTCTCGGAGATGCATAATAGGTTCTGGAGAATTAAGGGCTAGGACGATCAGACGTCATGAGAACAGCCCAATTTTCGGAGCCGCGGACCGGCCACTCGCACCCACGGCTCTCATGCAACGTTTAAGGTTCCAGGCCCGGGTGGTTTGGTCAAGGCCACGCCGAGAAACGGCAAATCAATATTCAAGGTGTAGATGAACTCGCTTTTAAAAAAGGCGTTGAGCATCTCAACACTACCTTCGATCCATCCCCCCCCGATGAACAATTTGGATATATTTGTTGCCATGTAATTCCTACCGTTTCAAGAACGCGCCGGAACAAACCCTCATACAAGCCTCAAACCGACAGGATTTTGAGTAAAGATATTTTTTTGCGAAGTTCTGAAAATTAGATAATATTTTTTATAATCTTCAGAAAAATTTATAATATTGGAAAAAGTTATCTAATTTTCTGGTTGTCTTGAATAAACAAAAATGCGATCCGACGCTCCGGGGAGGGGCTACTTCAAACAATATTATGCTCAACACCTGAACATTTTTTACGGGAAGCGAATTTATCCAATGACCGCTGAAACAAATCCAAAGAAGAACAACGGCGCACTTGCAGGCGTGCGGGTGCTTGATCTCAGCCGGGTTCTCGCGGCGCCGTCATGCACGCAAATCCTCGGTGATATGGGTGCAGACGTCATCAAGGTCGAACGTCCGGGTGTGGGCGATGAAATCCGTGGCTGGGGCCCACCATTCCTAAGAGACGCGAATGGAAACGAGACCGGGGAAAGCGGCTACTACCTCTCGACCGGTCGCAACAAACGATCCGTCACCATTGACATGTCGAAGCCCGAAGGCACCGACCTGATTCGGAAATTACTGGCGCAGTCTGACGTTCTCGTGGAAAATTTTAAAGTCGGCAATCTGGCAAAATTCAGCCTAGATTACGATTCCATCCGAAATGAGTTTCCGAACATTGTTTATTGTTCTGTCACGGGATACGGCCAGAACGGGCCCTATGCAGATCGGCCCGGATACGACATGGCGGCACAGGGCTTAGGCGGCCTGTTGAGCATTACCGGGGAGCCGGACGGTCCGCCGGCCAAGGTGCCGATTGCTGTCAACGATGTCATCACCGGCTTGTACGCAGCCATTTCGATCCTTACCGCACTCCGGCACCGCGATCTCACCGGAGAGGGTCAGCATATCGATCTAGCGCTTTTAGATGTCCAGGTGGCGTGGCTCTACAATCAGGCTGTAAATTACTTTTTGGACGGCCAGATCCCGACGCGTCTCGGGACTGGGCACCCGAACATCGTCCCCTATCAGGTGTTTGAGGCTTCCGATGGTCACATCATATTAGGCACTGCCAACGAGGAGGCCTTTCGCCGGTTTTGCGCCTTTACAGGACGGGCCGATCTGTTGGAAGACCCACGTTTCAAGACTAACGCCGACAGGGTCCGCAACCGTGCCACCGTCAATGCCGCCGTCCAGTTGATTGTTTCGGAAAAAGCCATGGACTACTGGGTCGAAGAGTTGTCGCAACTCAGCATCGTTTGCTCGCGCGTCAATACCATCGATCAGGTGTTTGAGGACCCGCAAGTCCAAGCGCGGAACATGGTTATTGAGACCAGCCACCCGCTTGCCGGTAGGCAATTGTGCCGGCTGGTTGCCAACCCGATCAAATTTTCTACAACGCCTGTGGAGTATCGTTATGCACCGCCGACACTCGGCCAGCACACAGACGAAATTCTCTCCGAAGTCCTCGGCGTTAATGAAGAGACACGACATGCTCTCAAAACCAAAGGGATCATATAGAAAGGATTATCCATGACAGCAAAAGTCACGTTCGCTGGCTGCGGCGACGCCTTTGGCAGCGGCGGCCGGTTCAATTCGTGTTTCGTCATCGATGTCGGTGATTTTCGCTTTGCCATCGAATTTGGCGCTTCCTCATTGGTCGCTTTAAAGCAGGTGGGTATCGAACATTCGTCCATCGACGCCTTCGTATTTACCCATATCCACGCCGATCACTGTTCTGGCATTCCGTCGATGATTTTGGATTCGATGCTTGGTGCGAAGCGAACCAAGCCGATGATCATCGCCGGCCCGCGCGACGCTGAATTTCGCATGAAGGAAATGATGGAATCCATGCTGCCAGGCAGTCACACTATGGTGCCTAAGTTCGATTTGACCTGGGTCGACATGGAGATCATGAAACCCAATCAGATTGGCGAGCATCTCACCGTCACGCCGTATCCCGCCTATCATACGGCCGAGACCAACCCCACATCGGTCCGCTGTGAGGCCGGTGGCAAGGTGGTCTCGTATACGGGCGACTCAGCATGGACAAAACACATTCCAAAAATCTCCAAGGATGCAGACCTGTTTATCTGTGAAAGCTATTTCTATGAAAAGCCTATCCGTTTTCACATGAATTATCCGGACGTTCGCGAGCATTGGGACGAGTTCCAGGCGAAGCGCACCATCCTCACACACTTTAGCCAAGAGATGTTGGCCATGGCTGACCAAGTGCCGGAAGAGTGCGCCCACGACGGCCTTATCGTCGAAATCTAATCTCGATTACCATTGCCTGAGATCAGCGTCGTACATGTCTGATAAATTGTTTGCCGGCCGGCATCAGCGTAATGCGGTGCGCCGGCTGACGCATGAATATGCTGATCCCGAATTCGATTTCCAGATTCTTAAGGGCCGCGCTGATGCTCGGTTGCGAGGTCTCGACTTCTTTGGCGGCACCTGTGTTGTTGCCGCATTTCGCAACGGTGACGGCATAGTTCAATTGTCTCAATGTGTAAGCCATAATTTTTTCCGAGGGTTTTGCGTCTAGCCTTCCAGCTCTGAAGGGTTATGTGTCGCCGGTCTACAACTGTTTCCAGAAAAGAATTGGGGTTCATAAGGAAATTGTAATAAAATATGCTCAGTGCGTTAGTAAATCCGAGGAAGCCGTGCATAATCTTCGCCACCTGCGCTATATCGTCGAGGCTGCCCGATTAAGTAGCATCACCAAGGCATCGAAATTGTTACGGGTGTCCCAACCGGCCATCAGCGCGGCAATTCGTGTCTGCGAGGACGAATTCAAGTTTCGCTTGTTTGTACGTAATCCATCGCAGGGACTAACCCTGACACCAACGGGCCGCAGCTTCGTCAACCGGGCGAGGGAATTACTGGAGACCGCGGGCGATTTCGAACAGATGTTCAATGAAAACGACGACAGCCATCCCACAGGCCGTCTGGAGTTGGCTTGCTACGCCAGCCCGGCGCCACTACTTGTGCCACCTGTGCTCCGGTCTTTTGCCGAGCAATATCCGGATGCGGAAGTCGGGCTTCATGAAGGTAACATGGAACAGGTTGCAACGTTCCTGAAAGATGGCAGCGCCGATATCGGACTAACTTACGACATCTACGTCGATGTCGATATCGAACACGATGTGGTGTCCACGCTGGTACCGTTCGCCGTGATGTCCGCGAAAAACCCGTTGGCCCGCAAAAAGGAACTGTCGTTGAGAGACCTGGTTGACGAACAACTGATTCTTTTAGACTCGCCCGGGTTCCGTGAATACTTTTTCGCCTATTTCGGTATGTACGGCCTGAAACCGCGGGTTTGGCACCGGCCGACAACATATGAAATGGTGCGCGGGCTCCTGGGCGCTGGCAATGGTTACTCATTCGCCTTGGTCAAGATTAAGAACGCCCGTTCCTATGATGGTCATGCTCTGGTCAACGTTGAACTGGCGGAAGCGCCACCTCAGGTAAATTTGGTAATCGCCTCACTCAGAGGATATCGGCGTAGCAGCTTGGCCGCGGCATTTGTAGACAAATGCAAATCCAGCCTTCGAAATGTCGCCACGGGTGCTGGAAATGGCCGCCAGACGGGCTGATGCGAGCGAACGAACCGCCTATACGGCTTGCGTTTCGGTAATCTTGACGGTGGCCACTAACTCTTTGCAAAGAGATACGGCTTCGACAGCATTATCGGCGTAACCGGTGGCGCCAATAGTGTTAGCGTAATCTCGTGTCACGCGGGCGCCACCGACTATAATTGGTTAGTAGTTATCCCACGCGAGGTTGGCGACATCGAACCCCAGTTCGGCGCTGGTTC
>CAYXUT010000106.1:0-10665 GCA_964468005.1 uncultured Magnetovibrio sp.
GGAATCGGCATCGTTTTGTTGTAGCGCCGAGCGCAGCGCTCGCCGATTGCCTATCGACAGCACTGGCTGCCGCTCGGATGCCGAATACAGCACGAATCCTCGGTAAAAGCGGCGGCTCACGTGCGATTCACGTTGCGGCTGATGGCCCCATTGCCCAAGATTTGGTTGGCACTAGTTCAGGGAGCGCAGAAAGGCTAGAAAAATACCCTACTCGGCCGGGGCGGTGATGGCCGCGTGGCGTGTGCGGGTATCGGGTATGAATGTATCGTTATTGCTGACCCAGCCCCGTAGGTTGCCGTCAATCTATACAATACCGACATTTTGCATTGCTTTGTTTTTCGGCGTAGGCCTCCGATACGTCAAAAAACCTAAGTTGAAGCATCACAGTCCTTTTGAACTTTGCTCGCCATCTTTGCGTGTGTCTTCATACTGGTGGGGCTGTTGAAGAATGCTTTGGCGCAAAACAAATGAATCGTAGGCAAACTTTCATGAATCTTTTATTGCGCCGGGTGATTTTCTTGCGAATCAATGCTTCAAATATTGGCCTTTAAAATGGTTGGGGCTGTCTCGGATTGCCGAGGCCTGAGGTTTTAATGAGATCTATGCGCAAGAGCCAGTTGAGCAGTTAGACGATAGAATTCTGACCAGAAAATTCTCAATCAGCGAAAAAATAGCGGGTCATTCACTCATTCACTTCTCCGCCACTGCCCTTAGCGCCGCGGCAATGACGGCGCGTCTGCACCACACCGCATACCAGATCGCCACGCCGATAACGGCGGCGATGGCGATGGGCGGACGCAAGCCGACGGCTTCGGCGATGCTGCCGAGGATGAAGGCGCCGACACCGGCGCCACCGATATGAATGATGCCATAAAGGCTGAGAACCCGGCCGCGCATGGCCGCCGGTGTGACGAACTGTAACGTTGATTGCATGCCGATGCCGGAGACCACCATGCCGAAGCCGGCGCAGACGGTGAAGGGCAGGGCTACCGCGTACCATGTGGTAGCTATCAGGCCGATACCGGCAAATGCTGAGCCAATCACACCCAAGAGCGCGACGGATGCCTGGTCTTCGATACCGCCGCGCCGTGCCATCCAAAAACCGCCGAAAATGGCGCCGATACCGAACGATGCGGTTAGGATGGCGAACTCATCCGCGCCCTTGCTGAAAACGTCGGACGTCAGCCCAGGCAGCAAATCGACAACCGGACGGATACACAAGGCGGCCATGGTCATGACGATAATGATCAGACGGGTCGGCTTATGATTTTTGATGAAACCGACCCCTTCCATGATATCGCCGGCGATTGAGCGGGCACGCTCATCCGTGCCGCGGCTCTGACGTCTTTCAATGTTGAGCGACAACAGCGCGATGATCAGCGCTGTGTAGGAGAACGCATTGATCAGGAAGGAAATATGGATTGACCACAGGCTGATCACCGCTGTCGAGATCATTGGGCCGACAAAACGCGCTCCGTTGAACGCCATAGAATTGATGGCGATGGCGGTGGTTAGATATTCGGGCGGCACCAGACTTGGGGCAAGGGCGAGGCGAGAGGCCTGATTGAGGCCGAGTGCGATACCAGTCAGAAAGGTGAAAATCGCCAGGTGCCACTCAGTCAGAACGCCTGACATCGAAAGTGCAAACATGGCAAGGGCGCAGGCTGCGGCGCCTATTTGCGACAAGATCATGACCCGGATGCGGCTGTGGCGGTCCGCTAATACGCCGCCCAAGGGCCCCATGAAGACGACAGGAAAAAAATCGGCCATGGCGATGATGCCGAGCCAGGTCGGCGAGCGGGTCAACTCCCAGGTGAGCCAGCCGACCGCGATGCGTTGCATCCAGGTGCCGATCAGCGAAAGACCGTTGCCGGTGATGTAGCGCCAGTAATTGGGTTGGCGCATCGTTGCCCATATGGCACCCGTTTGGTATTTTCCCGTCATGCTCTACGGACCATCGGACACGATCTTCATAGTTGCAATCATTTGTCGCCGATGTCCGAAAGCTGTGGCATGGGGAAAACCCTGGTAGGTTATGAGTACAAGCGCGGCCAAGCTGGCCATCACCTTTAGGGTGAGCCCGGGCTATCCGAGATCAATCTCGACCAATCGGTGAGCGCAATCTCTTTGTCGATAGGTTGATCCACATCAGAGAGCAAAAATTTGCTGGTCGTGGTGTTTATTTGGTATGGACATTCAAATCTTAAACTTCATACCGGCTCGCTTTCGCTTGAAGCACACGTAAATAGACAGCAGCGGCAAACGTCTCGTAGTCGAGAGCCCGAGGTCCGGCTTGCCGAGGTGCGCCGTCTTGCCCCCGAACCCGGTCACGTAGACGCTCTCGAAACCCGCCTGTTCTATCAGGCGCGTGGTGATCAGCGCGTCGGCGGCGCTGGGAGTAGAAACTAGCACGCCGCGATCGATTTTAGCGCGCAGGGTTCTTGCCATGGTCATGATCGCGTGCCTCTAAGACCTGGGCTGACCGAGGATTAGGTTGGCCGATAATGGTTCTGGCAAGCTAGGCGTCTGACAATCGGCGAGCAAGATCATTGTTGATGCTGGTGGCCAGAAACGCTGGGGGTGAAAACCGGATTCGCAAGGGTTAATTGGCGGAATCGTCTCCTCAATAACGTACCAATTTCGATATGAAACTTTTTATTATTCACTAAACATTCCAAGAACATACGCTGAGTTTTTAAATAATTTCAATAAGTTATATATTTTGCTTGCCAATGAGAACAAAATAGGTACATATGTTGCCGTTGCAATGATGAAACCCGTCAAGGAAAATGAGGAGGACGACAGATGTCGCAGAGCGCTTTACGTTTGGTGGAGAACGACAAGGTGGATAAATCGAAGGCTTTGGAAGCCGCCGTGACGCAGATTGAGCGTGCTTTCGGCAAGGGTTCTATCATGACGTTGGGCTCCGACCAGGTGGTTGAGGCGGAAGCCGTTTCGACGGGATCCTTGGGCCTCGATATCGGGCTCGGTATCGGTGGCTTACCAAGAGGCCGCATCATTGAAATCTACGGGCCGGAAAGCTCCGGCAAGACGACATTGGCACTACATACCGTTGCTGAGGCGCAAAAGGCCGGTGGTACCTGCGCCTTTGTCGATGCCGAGCATGCGCTTGATCCGGTTTACGCCAAGAAGCTCGGTGTCAATATCGAGGAATTGTTGATTTCACAGCCGGACGCCGGCGAGCAGGCCTTGGAAATTGCCGACACCCTGGTGCGCTCCGGCGCCATCGATGTCTTGGTGATCGATAGTGTCGCTGCGCTGGTGCCGCGTGCTGAATTGGAAGGCGAAATGGGCGATACCCACGTCGGCTTGCAGGCGAGGCTCATGAGCCAGGCGCTTCGCAAGCTCACTGCGTCGGTTTCCAAGTCCAATACCATGATCATCTTCATCAACCAAATCCGTATGAAGATCGGCGTCATGTTCGGTAATCCGGAGACCACGTCGGGCGGCAACGCGCTCAAGTTCTATTCTTCCATCCGCCTGGAAATCCGTCGCATCGGCGCTATCAAGGATCGCGACGAGGTGGTGGGCAACCAGACCCGGGTCAAGGTGGTGAAGAACAAGCTCGCGCCACCCTTTAAGATGATCGAGTTCGACATCATGTACGGCGAGGGCATCTCCAAGATGGGTGAATTACTCGATCTCGGTATCAAGGCTGGCATCGTTGAGAAGTCGGGCTCGTGGTTCTCTTACGATTCGACCCGCATCGGCCAGGGCCGCGAGAATGCCAAGACGTTCCTGCGGGAAAACACCGAAATGGCCGAGGAAATCGAACGCAAGATCCGCCAGAACGCTGGGCTCATCGCCGAGGAAATGATGACCGGCTCCGGCGAGATGCCGGCAGGGGATGCCGAAGAGGCCGAAGACGATGGAGAGATATCTGCCGAGGGGCCCTGAAACCTGGCGCAACACATCTCTAATTATTGATATCGTCACCTCAACTTTCGACCGTCCGAGCTACTGTTCGGTCGGTCGTTTTGTTTTGACGGAGCGAGGTCTTTCAGACCTGTCATCCCCGAGTATGAGCGTTATTCTTAAAACGCTCTAGTGGAGCGTTTCAAAGAGGTTATCCTCCAGTTGAGAGGCATCCGTGTCTTTAACATGTCGCAATCAACGTCGTGGAAGGCCGGATCAAGTCCGGCTATGAGAAGTTTTCAATACCCCAACCCTCAAACACGTCCGCTGGACACCCATCTCTGCCAAGGCTAAAACCTTTGTTTCGCGCGCCATACAGTCAGCAGGAACTACAACGCATGCAGACGGTCAACGATATCCGCAAGGCTTTTTTGGACTACTTTGCTGCCAATGGCCACGAAGTGGTGGCCTCATCGCCATTGGTGCCAAATAACGACCCGACCTTGATGTTCACCAACGCCGGCATGGTACAGTTCAAAAACGTGTTTACGGGGTTGGAGCAGCGTGACTATTCGCGTGCCGTTACCTCGCAGAAATGCGTGCGCGCCGGCGGTAAGCACAACGATCTCGAGAACGTAGGCTACACAGCGCGACATCACACATTTTTTGAGATGCTCGGTAACTTTTCCTTCGGTGACTATTTCAAGGAGCTGGCTATCGAACTGGCGTGGAACTTGATTACCAAGGAATACGGCTTGCCGGCGGAAAAACTGTTGATCACTGTACATTCATCGGATGAGGATGCCGCTGCGCTCTGGCGTAAGATCGCTGGCTTGTCCAATGAGAAGATCATTCGCATTCCGACGTCCGATAACTTCTGGGCCATGGGAGATACCGGACCGTGCGGGCCGTGTTCGGAAATATTCTACGATCATGGGCCGCATATTCCGGGCGGCCCGCCGGGCTCGCCGGATGAGGACGGTGATCGGTTTATTGAGATTTGGAACCTTGTCTTCATGCAGTTTGAGCAAGTGATGCCCGATGAGCGTGTCGATCTGCCGAAACCCTCTATCGATACCGGTATGGGCCTCGAGCGCATTGCCGCCGTCTTGCAGGACACTCACGACAACTACGAGACCGATATGATGCGGGTGCTAATCCGCGCTTCTGCCGAATATTCCGGTGCTGTGGCCGAGGGCGAGCAAAGTGTTTCGCATCGGGTTATTGCAGATCACCTGCGCTCCTGCGCCTTTCTCATTGCCGATGGCGTGTTGCCGTCGAACGAGGGACGTGGCTATGTACTGCGCCGGATAATGCGCCGGGGCATGCGCCACGCGCACTTGATGGGCTGCGACGAGCCGTTATTGTGGAAGTTGGTGCCGACCTTGGTTGGTGAGATGGGCCAAGCCTTCCCAGAACTTCACCGCGCCGAGCCTTTGGTCACGGAAACCCTCAAATTAGAAGAGACACGCTTCAAGAAACTCTTGGACCGAGGCCTTAAATTGCTTGACGATGCAACAGACGATATGACGGACGGCGCTTTCTTGGATGGCGAGACAGCCTTCAAGCTCTATGACACCTATGGCTTCCCGCTCGATCTGACACAGGACGCTTTGCGGCCACGCGGCATCGGCGTCGACACGGACGGCTTCGACGCCGCGATGGAAAGCCAGCGCGCCGAAGCTCGCAGGGCCTGGGCTGGTTCCGGCGATTCGGCGGAAGACGCTCTCTGGTTCGATCTTAGGGACGAACTGGGCGCGACCGATTTCCTCGGCTACGAGACCGAACAGGCCGAAGGCCAGATCGTGGCCATGGTCAAAGATGGCGCCCGTACCGATAGCTTAGCTGTCGACGATAGCGGATTCGTTCTGGTAAACCAGACACCCTTCTATGGCGAGTCGGGTGGCCAGATGGGGGACACAGGTGTCATTGCTGCCGATGGCCTCAAAGTTACCGTCACCGATACCCAGAAGCGTGTCGGCGTTCTACACGTCCATGCGGTGACGGTCGAGGAAGGCGGGCTTAACGAAGGCGCTGAAGTGGTGCTGATCGTCGATCACGCGCGGCGCGCAACGCTGCGCGGCAACCACTCAGCGACACATTTGTTGCACGAGGCGTTGCGCCGCCGGTTGGGTGATCACGTGACGCAGAAGGGCTCTTTGGTGGCGCCAGATCGCTTACGTTTCGATATCTCGCACCCGAAGGCTCTGGAGCCGGGTGAACTGACGTCGGTCGAGGCAGAGGTCAATGCGCAGGTCACCGTGAACACGATCGTCACCACGAGGTTGATGGAACCCGATGCCGCCGTGGAGGCCGGTGCCATGGCGTTGTTCGGCGAAAAGTATGGCGATGAGGTGCGGGTCGTCTCCATGGGTGGCGGTGAAGAAGAAGGTAATTACTCAACCGAGCTCTGCGGCGGCACACATGTCTCGCGTACCGGAGATATCGGGCCTTTCAAGATCGTTAGCGAGTCCGCTGTTGCTGCCGGGGTGCGACGCATTGAAGCGTTGACCGGCGCCGGAGCCATGGCGCATTTCGATGATGTCGAGGCGACGCTCATCGAAGCCGCCGCACTCCTAAAAGCCAAACCTTCCGATGTACCGGTAAGGGTCAGGTCGTTGATCGAAGAGCGGCGCCAGCTAGGACGCGAACTGGCTGAGGCGCGCCGTCAGATAGCGATCGGGGGAGGCAATGGTGCCGAGACCCAAGATATTGGCGGGGTCAAATATGCGCCTAAGCTCCTTGTAGGTGTTCCGGCAAAGGACTTGAAAAGGCTCGCCGACGACTTGAAGAGGCAACTCGGCTCTGGCGTTGTCGCCGTGGTCTCCAATGCCGACGGCAAGGCGTCACTCGTCGTCGGCGTTACCGATGACCTGACCGAACGCCTGAATGCTGTTGAACTGGTGCGTGCCGGCTCGGAAGCCGTCGGCGGCAAGGGTGGCGGCGGACGGACCGACATGGCGCAGGCCGGCGGTCCGAACGGCCACGATGGCCAGGCGGCCTTGGATGCTATTGGCGCGGCACTGGCGGAAGCCGGTTAGCTCCTCTTTCCAGTTTGATCGTTTCTCCGCCTGTTGACCCTGAAGGCACCCCGGAACCACTTTGAGTTTAATAATTTTTTCAGGAGCTCTTTTCTCGCATGCGTAGGTTCTTGCCTAAATACATCGACTGGCGTTCGCGGGAGATGTTGTTGCTGATCATGGCCATCGCCATGCCGCTGAGTTTCGCTACTTGGCGCGGGCTCTTGAACAACTTCGCCGTCGAACTGGCTGAATTCGACGGCAAGGACATGGGCCTCTTGCAGAGTCTCCGTGAAGTGCCGGGGTTCCTAAGTTTCGCCGTGGTGTTCGCGATGATCTTAATGCGCCAGCAACCGCTGACGCTGTTGGCCTTGCTGCTACTTGGCTTGGGTACGGCGCTGACTGGCTTACTGCCATCGTTCTGGGGGCTGATGTTCACGACCTTTATCATGTCCATCGGGTTCCATTATTTCGAGACCTTACACCAGTCCCTGACCCTGCAATGGATCGACAAGGACCGCGCGCCGCTAGTCTTTGGCCGCATCATTTCCTTGCGTTCGATCACGTCTGCCATAGCTTTCGGTGCGATCTACCTAGCGCTGGAGCTGGGCGGTGTGGCTTACGCCTGGCTTTATGTATTGTTCGGCGGCGCAACCATCGCCATTGCGGTCTATTGCTGGAGCGCCTATCCCGAATTCAAAGAGAGCGCCGAGCAGCGCAAGACAATCGTTTTACGGCGGCGTTACTGGCTTTGGTATGCGTTGGTCTTTATGTCCGGCGCTCGGCGCCAGATTTTCGTCGTCTTCGCGGTTTTCCTGATGGTCGAGAAGTTCGGTTTCTCTGCCTCGGAGATGAGCCTTTTGTTTCTGGTCAACATGTGGGCTACCTTTTACATGGCGCCCAAAATCGGGCGCTTCATCCAGCGTTTCGGCGAACGCCGCGGCTTGATCTTGGAATATGTCGGCTTGCTTGTCGTTTTCACCGGTTACGCGTTCGCTACCGAAGCCTGGGTGGGCGTGGCGCTTTATCTCCTGGACCATGTGTTCTTCGCCATGTCCATTGCTATCAAGACCTACTTCCAGAAAATTGCCGATCCAAGGGACATCGCGTCCTCATCTGGGGTCAGTTTCACCATCTCTCACATCGTTGCTGTTGTCATTCCGGCTGCTTTCGGCTTTCTTTGGCTGATCTCGCCGGCCTATGTGTTTCTGGCCGGTACCGCCATGGCCGGTGTGTCTCTGGTGCTGGCGATGATGGTGCCGCGTGACCCGACACCGGGACACGTTGCACTGGTAAGTTTTGGAAAGTATGCTCCGGCCGGCGCGAAATAGCGGCCAAAAAGGGGGCTACCACTCTATGACTAATCGCTTTGAAGGCACGGATACATACGTTGCAACGGAAGACCTTAAGATCGCGGTAAATGCTGCCGTATCCCTAGAACGTCCGCTGCTGGTCAAGGGCGAGCCCGGCACCGGCAAGACTGTTTTGGCGCAGGAAATCGCTGATGCATTGGTTGCGCCGCTGTTGCAGTGGCACGTCAAATCGACGACCAAGGCGCAACAAGGGCTTTATGAGTACGATGCTGTCGCGCGGTTGCGCGATTCGCAACTAGGCGATGAGCGCGTCCACGATATCTCCAACTACATTCTGCAGGGCAAGCTGTGGGAAGCCTTCGAAATGGATATCCGCCCGGTGCTGTTGATCGACGAGATCGACAAGGCTGACATCGAGTTTCCGAATGACCTTCTTCTCGAACTCGATCGTATGGAGTTCTATGTCTACGAGACCAAGGAAACCATCGTCGCTAAGGAGCGTCCGATCGTCGTTATTACGTCGAACAATGAAAAGGAATTGCCGGATGCTTTTTTGCGCCGCTGTTTCTTCCATTACATTTCGTTCCCGGACGAAGACACTATGCGCGAGATTGTCCAGGTGCATCACCCGGACGTACAAAAACGTCTGGTCTCGGAGGCGATGAACGTGTTCTACGGGCTCCGCGATGTGCCGGGGTTAAAGAAGAAGCCTTCGACCTCGGAGTTTCTGGATTGGATCAAGCTCTTGATGGTCGAGGACATTCCGCCGGAAGTCCTGAGATCCACCGATAGCAAGGACCTAATTCCGCCGCTATACGGCGCGCTCTTGAAGAACGAGCAGGACGTCCACATGCTCGAGCGTCTCGCCTTTCTGAACCGGCGCGAGAGGAACTGAGCGAATCTTGGTACAGCAACCCTACTGACACATTTGAATTCAAAAAAGGGGGATTCCAATGACCGTTCAGAACCAGGTCGTGCAACCACGACGCAGTTTCATATTTTCACCCGGGCTCAGACCCGACATGTTCCCGAAGGCTTTAGCGTCGGGCGCCGACATTGTCTGCGTCGAGCTGGAAGACGGAGTTGCACCGAAAGACAAAGATGAAGCACGCGCCAGTGCCATGGCGCTGTTTGAGACGCCGCCAGCCGACGACGGCGTTGAGCGGATCGTCCGCATCAATTGCTTGCGGACCGCATTCGGTCTGGCGGATCTTCAAGCCGTTATGGATAGCGACACGCCGCCGCCCGCTTTGATGCTGCCGAAGGTGATGACGCCGGATGAGATCCAATGGCTCGACGATATCCTGACCGAGCGTGGCCTTGCGACGAGACTCCACATCATCATCGAGACCAATGTTGCCCTGGAGAACGTCTTCGACATTGCGTGCGCCTCATCACGTATCGATGCGCTGTTTTTCGGCGGTGTTGATATGGCGGCCGAGCTTAGGTGCCGTAACGCGTGGGAGCCTTTGCTCTATGCCCGTTCACGTGTCGTTCATGCGGCAGCCTCGGTTGGAATTGATGCTATCGACGTCCCTTACCTCGATCTTGATGACCCTGAAAGCATGGAACGCGAAGCCACATTAGCGCGCGATCTTGGTTTCAGTGGTAAGGGCTCAATCCACCCGAAACAGATCGAAATCTTGAACGGCGTTTTTACGCCCGACGATGCTACCGTGAAACATGCCCGGAAAATCCTCCAGGCTTTTGGCGAGGCCGATACTGGCCTAGTGGTGGTCGATGGAAAACTAATCGAAAAACCGGTGCTGCGGGAGATGCAACGGGTCATTTCCATTGCTGAGAGGGTGTCTCGCGCGACATGGTAACCGACCTGGTCGCGAACAACGATCGATTAAACTGATCGCGAATTGATTTTCGTGTCGGGAACGGTGAAGACCATTGGAACGCTATCTCGATCTGGAGTTTTTACAGGCGCGCCTGACCGATTGGACCGCTTGGGCGCAGGACAATGTGTTTGTCCTTGGCACTACCATTTAGTTCGCGTTCGCAGTGTTCGCTTTTGTTATTGCTTGGGCTTTGTCACCGAAGTGTTGGGCATGGATGGAGAAATCTTATCCAGCCACATGGTATGAGCGCTTTGTAAACCCGTCGCCGAGGCTCTAGTGCCTTTGGCGCTACCGGTGGTCTGGCTGATCGCACAGTGGTTCTCGGTGGTTGCCGCACAGTACGCCAAGTGGCCGCATCACCTGATTGAGATCATCTTCAGCTTGCTCACAGCCTGAGTGGTAATCCGCTTGGCCACCGCCTTGATCCGTGACCGGGCCTGGTCGCGCGTCATCGCCTGGACAGTCGCGGCCCTCAACATCACCGAACTCTTGGACCCAACTATCGGAGTGCTCGACAGCGTGGCACTGCAGTGCGGCTCTTCCCGCATGTCGGTACTGGGTGTTACCAAGGCGGTGATCGCGGTCTGTACCCTCGCTGTGGTCATGGGC
>CAYXUT010000107.1:0-10614 GCA_964468005.1 uncultured Magnetovibrio sp.
CCAGAAGTCACGCACCCAAGGCCCCGCGGCAATGACCACACGATCGCACCCTATCGGACCCTTGTTTGTTTCAATCGCGCTAATCGCAGCAGAACCGTTTTCGCTCTTAAATCCTAGCACCTCGATGCCGGAAATGATTCGCACTCCCAGGTCTTCAACCTTCGATGCCAATCCGTACATGGATTTTGTGTTGTTCGCATAGCCGCCGCGTTTTTCGTGCAAAACCGAAGTAATATTCTGAGCCCGCCAGTCGTGAAAAAGTCCACGCATGTAACTGATAGAGGCATTTGAGCCCTCAATGAAGGTACTATCGTAACCAATGGCTTCTTGTTCCGCAAAAATCTGGCCGACATCATCGCGCATGGCTTCGCATGAGACTTGCATGTACCCGACTGGATGATAGCTGAAAATTTCGGGATCGCTCTCCCATACACCAACAGAATGTGCCATCAGATTGCGCATAGCAGGTTGAAAATAGTTGTTTCGAACAACACCGCATGCAATTCCAGTGGCGCCGGCAGCGATGCCCGTCTTATCGAGAACAATCACCCGCCCTTCAGGATCTTCGCCAGCTTTAACCAACCGCTCCGCCAATCGCCAAGCGGATGAAAGTCCATGAATCCCAGCACCGACGACCACGTACTCAACATGTTTGGGGAATGACATGGCTACTCCTTGGCAAACGGTATTACTTACCACAGCACTTCCAGTGCCCCGGTCGTGAGCTTATTGCTTTGAGCTCATCATGCGAGAAATAAGGCCAAGCTGCAACCGTTATTAGACCAATTTGGCTTTAATGGTTGAAATTTATTTATTTTGGTATATTTTTGGTTTTTAATGAACCAAAAAATGAAAACAAATTCTTTAGAAAGAGTTGGCGCAGCTGAAATTGCAGGGATCCTACGTCGTGAAATTTCCAGCGGCACGCTGGGCTATCACGAACGCTTGCCCGCAGAACGCGTATTGGCAACGAGCTATGGCGTCGCACGTGGTACCGTACGTGAGGCCTTTAACCAATTGGCTGATGACGGCCTGGTAGAGATTCGTCCAAGTAGTGGCACTTATGTCCTTGTCAATACGTTCAACTCAGCTAATCCGGTTATTGAAAATGCCAATCCGCTGGAACTCATAGACACACGTTTCGCCCTTGAACCCCATATTTGTCGATTAGCAGTCCTACATGCGCGTCCAGCGGACCTAGATAGGGCGGACGAACTATTGGCCAAAATGGATAACTGCATCAACGATCTAGAGGGATTTTCTGTAGCGGATACAGCCTTCCACACCTTGCTGGCTAAAACGACAGGCAATCAACTCCTTATTTGGATCGTGGAACAAATTAATGGGGTTCGCAACCAAGAACAATGGGCACGAATGCGGCGGATGACCCTGACCAAAAAGACAATAACCCAATATAACCTTCACCACCGGCAAATTATTGACGCAATTCGAGCTCGGGAGCCCGAACAAGCAGCTACCATCATGCAAGATCATCTCGGGTCAGCTCGCCTTTCTCTGACCCGAGTAGCATCAACGTAAAAGATTTACTTTTTAGACACGCGCCGCCGTTTGAAGCCAATTGATATAAAACCTCTCTGCCAGTCTATTGAATTCGGAAACCTTCGCTGCACAAGCCGCATCTAACTTTTCTGGTCCAGCTTCGCCAAGAGCTGCTACCAGCGACGATCTATAAACAGGAATGTCCATCCAGTTTGCAACCGTATCCGGTTCAACCTCCAAATGAAATTGCGTTGAATAGGCGCGCGGTCCCCAGGCCATAGCTTGAACAGCGCAATCTGGAGACGTGGCAAGGCAAGTGGCGCCCGAAGGCATTTGCTTGATCTCTGCACCGTGCCATTGGAGACAGGAAAATTGATCGGGAAAGTCGTCAAAGATGATCCCATCCGCACCGATTTCGGTAAGTTGCACCGACATGATACCGATTTCCGACTGTTCTGCCTTTCCGCACTTACCTCCCAGAGCTTCGGCAAGAAGTTGATGTCCAAGGCATAATCCAAGGAACGGCATTCCGCGTTCCTCAACTGCTTCCTGGATCAACCGCTTTTCATCTCTTAACCACGGGTAGCTATCCTCTTCCCAAACATCCATTGGCCCGCCCATGACCCAAAGGGCGTCAAACCCTTTAAGCGATGGCGGCGTTTCACCTTCGTCTAACTGCACAGAAAGCCAGTCATGTCCATCCTCATGTAAAAAGGAGCGGAAAATTCCGGGATGCTCGACACGGACATGCTGGAGAATTAGGAGCTTCATGTGGACACTTTAAAAAAGGAACCGAGCATCTAGCCTTTCTTACAGTAATTTAGCGCACCAAAATCAGAAAGCAATAAAGCAAAGACACATCAACGTATGGCCTAGGACCGCACTCTATATTTCTTTGTGTGGCATTTCTAAAATTAATTCTAACTTGAAAGAACACTAGCGAGGTGGATCGACCTGAACGGCATTGGCGTTTGCAAAAAAAATTCGCGGGCCTTAAAACCCCAACGTCTAACATCTATTAAGGCCATGGGCGATGAAATACTCGGGATGGAAAATCCTCAGGCAAGCACTTGCTGGCAATAAGGGCTGGACACGCGCGTGGCGAGACCCAGAACCCAAGTCCAAGTATGATGCTATTGTAGTCGGCGGCGGCGGACACGGGTTGGCAACGGCCTATTATCTCGCCAAAGAGCATAACCTAACCAATATAGCGGTGCTTGAAAAAAGCTATATCGGGTCGGGAAACGTCGGTCGCAATACGACAATAATTCGCTCAAACTATATGATGCCAGGCAACGAGCCATTTTATGAGCTCTCTCTGAAGCTCTGGGAGAATCTAGAGCAAGATTTAAATTACAACGCGATGGTGTCCCAGCGAGGTATCGTCAACCTTTTCCATTCTGATCCACAGCGCGATGGCTTTGTACGGCGCGGTAACGCCATGCGTATGGCCGGCGCCGACGCGGTCTTGCTCGACGAACAGGGCATCCGCGAATTATGTCCATTTCTTGATTTCAATAATGGCCGTTTCCCCATACAGGGTGGATTGTTTCAGCCGCGCGGTGGCACGGCTCGCCACGATGCTGTAGCTTGGGGCTATGCGCGCGGCGCAGACAAACGTGGCGTTGACATCATCCAAAACTGCGAAGTAACCGGGTTTCAGATCAAAGATGGGCGCTGCTTTGGGGTCGAAACTTCTCGCGGAGCCATAGCCGCCCAGAAGATTGCTGTCTGCGTGGCAGGGTCATCAAGCCGAGTGATGATAACAGCCGGCATGCGCCTACCAATTGAAAGCCACGTTCTCCAGGCTTTTGTGAGCGAAGGATTGAAACCCGTTTTGCCGGGCGTTATCACATTTGGCGCCGGGCACTTCTATATATCGCAAACAGACAAAGGTGGATTAGTATTCGGCGGCGACATCGACGGGTATAACACCTATGCGCAACGCGGCAATCTCCCCGCTGTCGAAGACGTATGCGAAAGCGGCATGGCAATCATGCCAATGATTGGCCGCGCTCGATTGCTCCGCATGTGGGGAGGCCTCGTCGATATGTCGATGGATGGGTCTCCGTTTATCGACAAGACACATATAGATGGGCTTTATTTCAACGGGGGCTGGTGTTATGGCGGGTTTAAAGCAACACCGGCAAGTGGCTGGTGCTATGCCCACCTGCTAGCTAAGAACGAACCGCACCCGGTGGCCAGAGAATTTCGCCTAGACCGCTTCAAACGCGGCCATATGATTGATGAAAAGGGCGCAGGAGCCCAGCCAAACCTTCACTGAGGACCGTTCAAAGATGATCATCAACCATCCTCTCCTTGGCCCACGGGACGCATCCGAATTCACTTGCCTAGGCGACGCATCATTGATCAACCGACCAGATTGGCAAAGCAAAAATGCAGCGGAAGAATTTTACGAGTATCTTTATTTACGCGATAATTTGGCCGGAAATATCCGCGAATTGTGGTTCCACGAACATGGCGACCGGTCCTGGTTGGTGGTAACGCGGAATACGCTAACCCATGAAATTACAAAAGTCGAATTAGCACGCGATGTAGCCCTAGAGGCGGGACGCGGCAAATGAACCAGGAAAACAGACTATCTGGAGGTCTTGTTGAGCGCGGACAGCCGCTCATTTTCAGCTTCAACAACAACCAATACGAAGGGTTTTCCGGAGATACACTCGCCTCTGCCTTGATTGCTAATAATCAGCGCCTTGTTGCACGCTCTTTCAAGTATCACCGCCCACGCGGTATATTTTCTGCCGGTTCAGAGGAGCCAAATGCCCTTGTGCAACTCAGGCGCGGCGCAAACCTAGAACCAAATACCCGAGCCACGGTTACAGAACTTTTTGACGGGCTTGAAGCAACAAGCCAAAACCACCGAGGGCCACTGGAATTCGACCTTATGGCGATTAACGACTTCGTTTCCCCTCTACTTTCAGCAGGTTTTTACTACAAAACCTTCATGTGGCCAAAATCCTTCTGGGAAAAGGTCTACGAGCCCATCATTCGCGCTTCGGCGGGCCTTGGGCGCCTATCTGGCGAGCCAGATCCAGACACTTACGATAAAGGTTTCTTACATTGTGACGTTTTGGTTGTAGGGGGAGGGCCGGCGGGTCTTGCGGCTGCACTCGCTGCCGGCCGCAGCGGCGCGCAGACGATTTTAGCAGACGAAGATTTTTTAATAGGCGGACGATTGAATGCCGAAACCTATGAGGTAGATGGTGTCACTGGCTCAGACTGGGCCGCCCGGGTAGTGGGAAAACTATCGGACCTACCAAATGTTCGCCTGCTGACCCGAACGACCGTTTATGGTGCTTACGATCATGGAATTTATGGAGCGGTTGAACGCCGCACCGACCACCTCCCTTCATCGAATGGCAAGCCCCGTCAGGTGCTTTGGCGTATTTACTCTAAGCGTGCCATCCTTTGCGCTGGAGCCACCGAACGTCCCATTGCTTTTGGTAATAATGATCGCCCCGGCGTCATGCTGGCTGGCAGCGTCAGAGCTTATCTCAATCGTTGGAGCGTTACACCGGGTAAACGGGTCGCGATTTTCACGAATAATGATGACGGCTGGCGCACCGCGCACGATCTTGCAGCAAAGAACATCAATATACCGGCTATTATCGATGTCCGTGATCAGCCAGCGTTGTCTCAATTTTCCGAAACGAAGATTTTTATGGGTGGTCAGATTGTTGATGTGTCTGGCCGCAAAGGCGTTACCGCGCTAACCCTCGCGCAAGGGCAAACCATCGAGGCCGATTGCATCGCTGTGGCTGGCGGCTGGAACCCTAACGTTCAGTTGACTTGCCACCTCGGCGGACGCCCCTACTGGCACAGTGATATCTGCGCCTTTGTTCCCGGCAGCGGAGTGCCAGCTGGCATGGTGGTTGCCGGTGCGGCGAATGGCGCGTTAACGCTTGGCACCACCCTCAAACAAGGAACAGACGCCGGAAACGCCGCTGCAAAGGATACCGGGCATAGGGTCGCCTTGGGAGAAAAACCAAAAGCAGATGACGAACCCTCTAACACTACCGCCTTTTGGTATGTTGGCGAGAGCAAGCGCCGGGCGTGGCTCGACCTGCAAAACGATGTTACTGTCAAAGATCTTGAGATTGCCCATCTGGAAGGCTTTCGATCAGTTGAGCATCTTAAGCGCTACACTACACTCGGCATGGCAACCGATCAGGGCAAGACTGCGAATATGGGCGCCCTTGCGATTATGGCTAATTTAACCGGAAAATCCATTCCCGAGACCGGTGTCACTATTTATCGCCCACCCTATACACCGGTTCCCATTGGTGCATTCGGTGGGCGTTGCCAAGGAAAAGAATTCCGTCCGACCCGCCTCACTCCCAGTCATATTTGGGCTACAGAGCAGAATGCGGTTTTCGTCGAAACAGGAATGTGGCTACGCGCACAATATTTTCCACAAACTGGCGAACCCCATTGGCGACAGTCCGTCGATCGCGAAGTGCTTCAAACACGGGCATCGGTTGGAATATGCGATGTAACTACTTTAGGTAAGATCGACATTCAAGGGCGCGATGCCGTAGAATTCCTAAATCACATTTACGCCAACGATCTTACCAAACTTGCCGTTGGCAAAACCCGATATGGATTAATGTTGCGTGAAGACGGCATTGTCATGGATGACGGAACGGTGGCTCGTCTTTCGGAAAAGCAATTTGTTGCAACCACGACTACTGCCAATGCCGTTGGCGTTTTTCGGCATATGGAATACTGCCGCCAGTGCCTTTGGCCAATGTTGGATGTCCATATTATCTCTGTCACCGAGCAATGGGCTCAATATGCAGTTGCCGGCCCTAACTCCAGACGTCTTCTTCAAAAAATCATAGACAGAGAGTTTAACATATCCAACGAATCGTTTCCGTTTATGGCTTGTGGTGAATTCACCCTTGGCAACGGTGTCCCAGCCCGTTTATTCCGGATTTCGTTTTCCGGCGAATTGGCCTATGAAGTAGCTGTCCCGACCCGTTACGGTGACGCTTTCATGCGAGCTGGTATGGAGGCGGGGGAAGAGTTTGATGTTGTCCCATACGGTACCGAAGCACTCGGCGTTATGCGTATCGAAAAAGGTCACCCAGCTGGTAACGAATTGACCGGCCATACCACTGCTCGGGACTTAGGTATGGGCAAAATGGTCTCAAAAAAGAAAGACTGTATCGGCAACATTTTGTCGGAACGGCCTGAGTTGAACAGCAAAAACGGCCTTGCGTTGGTTGGGTTCATTCCAGTAGATCGCACACAAGATCTCAGCGCCGGTGCGCACTTCGTCTTACCTAATAACGACATCACTACCGAAAATGATGAGGGCTGGATGACCTCCGTCGCCTCTTCACCAAGCCTGGGCCATTCAATCGGGCTTGGATTCATAAAACGAGGAACTGACCGCATAGGAGAAATAGTCATCGCCGCCGATCTTTTGCGCGAGCGACACGTTGAAGTCGAGATCGTTTCCCCGCACTTCATCGACCCGGGAGGAGAACGGCTTCGTGCTTGAAAAAACGCTGATGGCTAGCTCTCCGCTTGACGGATTTCAGAAACAATTTACCAATGTGGCGCTGGCCGAAGTTTTGGGTCATGCGTTAGTTTCAATCGCAGTGCCGCTCCATAGCCGGGCTGCGTTGGAAGACGCGGTTACCAAAGTATTCGGCACCTCGCTTCCGACATGCGGAACTTCCACCTTGTCAAAGGATGGCTCGAACCGGTTGCTGGGCATGCAACCCGATCACGTTTTTGCGCTTTTTGACTATGGAGGCAATGACCCCGTTGGCGCGGTCAAGGCTTTGCTGGGCAACGCCGGCTATTACACCGATCAGTCGGATAGCTGGGTCATGCTGCGCATGTCGGGCCCGCTCGCGACCACTGCCTTGGAGCGGATTTGCCCCCTTGATCTGGCGTCCGAAGTGTTTGCACCTAATCGCGTGGCTCGCACAGTGATGGAACACTTAGGCGTCATTGTTCTTTGCGAGGGCCATGACAACTATTTCCTAATGTCCCCGCGTTCATCGGCACGATCATTCCTGCATGCGCTCGAAATCTCGATCGAGAACGTTCTTTGAAACCGCAGCCTAAATGGCTGTAAATCTTCTTTGTACCTGTTCTTTCGACACGCTTCCCAACCTCCTAAAACGATTGGCGAGATATTATGGGCTCGCGGGCAGCCTGTACAACAATCACAAAGACTAGCTTGAAAATGTAAGATAATTCGTCCAAACACCCATACCAGTCGCCGTTTTCATGGGACTACGTGACGTCGAGTTCAGCAAATTCTTTTGCGTTCTTAAGTTTTTCCATAATATGCGGGAATGCCGAAAGAATATCGAAAATTGGTATTCTCGAAGGACGAGCTGACAATGGCGATCACCGAGTTCGGAAATGCCAACGGCAAAATCCTTCCGAGAGATGAGGTCATCGCAGTCGATTTCACAGGCGTGCCCGAACAGCCGGTACGCATAGAATACACGACCGACACACAAAACGGAACGTCGGAGCTTAGCTTGTCCCGCGACCAACTGGGGGCCGCGCTGATTTCCTTTTGCCGCAACCGCCATATTGCATTACCGCGCTCGGCTAAGAAAAACCTCAAGCTCGATGGCAACGAAATCTACCTGTACATCCACGTCCCGGAGTAGCGACTAATTAGATCATTCACCCCAGCGGAGTGCGATCAGATCTAATCCACGGGCAAGCTCGAGCAATTGTCGACGGCTATCGGCGCCCAATTGCGGCATCGGATGACGCACATGGTCAGACTTGATAACGCCGCCTTCCATCATTGCCGTCTTGCAGGCGCGGAGCCCGCATTGGCGGTTCTCGAAGTTGATCAGCGGCAGGATACGGGCGTAGAGATCAGCGGCGTCATCGACCTTCCCGTCCCTGTGCAGCACCACCACAGACTTAATCAATTCGGGCAGCAAAGCGCTCGACATGGTACCGGTGGCACCAGCATTGAGATCGGCCATCAGAGTAATCGATTCTTCTCCGTCGAACGGTCCTTCAATGGCATCGCCGCCAGCGGCCAGGAGTGCGCGCAGCTTGTCGGCAGTACCCGGCGTCTCGATCTTGAAATAACGAACCTGCTCGATTTCTTTCGCCAGCTGAACAAGAAACCTGGTCGATAGATCAACGCCGCTCAACGGCGCATCCTGCACCATGATCGGAATGCCAGCGGAATCCCCGATGCGCTGGAACTGCTCGAAGGTTCCCTGCTCCGCCCCCTTTAGCGTGGCGCCATGATAAGGCGGCATCAGCATAATCATCGCCGCGCCCAGCTCAGCGGCGCGCTTGGCACGCGCGGCGGCGATGGCGGTGGAGAAATGCGAACAAGTGACGATCACCGGCACACGGCCCGCCACGTGTTCGAGGCATAGCTCACCCAGTATCTCGCGCTCCGCGTCGGACAACAGAAACTGCTCCGAATAGTTGGCCAGGATGCAGATACCATCTACGCCCTGGTCGATCATGCAGTCGAGCACGCGCTTTTGTCCTTCCAGGTCGAGCTCACCTGTCCCGGTGAAGGGGGTCGGGGCTACGGGGAATACGCCTCGGTAAAATTCGCTCATGTGCCCTCACATCTATTCATAGTTTTTTTCATTTGAAATACTCAATCAAGAAAATGATGGTCTTGCATCCGACGCAACCGATAAAGCGCGTTCTCATTGTCGAGTTCAAGCATCCCGGCGGTGATGAGGCTACCCTCGACAACCTCTTCGGCCAGTGTTTTGTTGGTCGCCAGATAATAGGGACAAGGGTTCGCGTCTTCGAGCACCGCCGCAGGTACCAGTTCCGGCGAAAGGCCCGAAACCTCATGGTGGTGGTGATCGGTTATCGCCAATACATCACCTTTCTTGAAATCGCGCCCGGCGCGCGCCACCAAATCAAACCTCGGTTTGGGTTCGCTAGCACCCGTCGGCAGCCCCAAAAGCCCGGCGCTCAGGATCGAGATCGGCGCTTCCACGCCAAGCAAGTGCTGCGGATTATAGAGCATTGCCGCGCGGCCGTTCTTCGCCACGACATGGCCCTTGCCACGCAACAGCTCCCAGGTTTTTTCGTCATCGCAGCTGACGACCACGAACACGCCGCCGGCAAAGCTGCTCTCGTCATTGCGTCGGAAGCAGTTGAAGACATCGATGCGCCCACCGCTGGCCATAATTCCGCCGTGCTCGACTTCTTGAAAGGCGTCAGCCAGCTCAACCGGGCGCAGCAAAGGTGCGTGGAAACCGGCACGATCGGGCTCAAGCCCGGTGGCGTTGGCGACAACGCCCATCTCGCAAAAATCGGGCACGGTGCGCGTCGGGAAACCAGCATTTATCGCCGCTTGTTCACGGTTTGCAACAAGCTTCGGCCAACCTTCGCCGCTTTCATGCCAAAGTGCCTTGAGCCCGGATGCCGGATGGCTTTTTTCAAGCCAACACAACTCATCACCATCCAGGATGAAATCGTATTCGCTAGACTTACCCGCCGCCACGATATCGAGACCCAGCGTGTGCGCCCAACTGACGAGACCGATCAACAGACTCGGCTGGTCGCCTTCTATTTCGGTATAAACGCCACCTTGCCGGCTTGCCAGTTCGTGAAGCATGGGTCCGCAAACGATCGCCGCTTCCTTCGATGCCATCACGACGTGATGATTCTCGCCGATCGCCCACTCGGCCACGATGGCGGCGGCTTCCGGCTGCCCTGTTGCCTCAACCAGCACGTCGAAATCCGGCGTCGTCCCACCCATGATGTCGTCGGTCATGACGACTTGGGCCGCGTCCATGCCGGCCACCGAAACGGCCGCTTCCATGCGGGCTCGGTCCTGGTCGCAGATCACAGTGATTTCCAGGTTGGGAATCTTCGGCGAGCGAGCTAACAAGCTGGTGCCGAAATCTCCGACACCAACCAGCCCAACCTTGACGTCTCTGTCTCCGGCCCGGGCAAAAAGCGCTTGGTAATTCATCCTCGGCTCTCCAGCTGCTGGACATCACCCGACCTGACGGCCGATAGTACCTTTTAGATGAGAAAAGGCTGGTAGGAAAAGGCCCGAGCATGAAGAAATTTATAACAGTGCTCATCTTCACCGCCATGACATTTCCGGTA
>CAYXUT010000108.1:0-10497 GCA_964468005.1 uncultured Magnetovibrio sp.
ATGATCGTGGTAATGCCCGATGCGCGCAGCAGCGGCAAGGCGGATGTCGAACAAGCCGTGTTCGGCAAACGGGCCGAACTTCATTCCTTTCAGGCATCAACCCTGGATGACATCCCCACAAACATCTGGAAGGCGGCTGAAGCGCTTATGGTTTGGGGGCGCTTGCGTTGCGATAGGAAGATGCTGGACCGAGCGAAGAACGTTCGCATGATCCTTCGCATGGGCGTCGGCTTCGATGCCCTGGATATCAAAGAAGCCGGCCGGCGCGGCATCCCGGCCTTCAACGTGCCAGACTACGGTACCACCGATGTCGCCGACCATGCCATCGCTCTGATGCTCGGCTTGACCCGTGGCATCGTGCAGGTCCATAACGCCCTGGCTGAGGATCCGCGCGGCAATTGGAGAAATATCGACATCCCCGTGATGCGCCGCTCTCGGGGCACGACATTTGGGATCGTCGGCTGCGGCCGTATCGGTACAGCGGCAGGGCTGCGCGCCAAGGCGCTTGGCATGAACGTGATTTTCTATGATCCCTATGTGCCGGACGGCAAGGACCAGTCACTCGGCTTTGAGCGCTGCATGTCTCTTGAGGAGTTGCTGCGCGAAGCGGATGTCATCAGTATCCACACGCCGCTGACCCCCGAAACGGATAGCATGATCAACGGCCAGGCCATTTCGTGCATGAAGAAGAATGCCATCCTCATTACCACGGCACGCGGCAAGGTCGTCGATCTGGATGCCGTCACGGAGGCGCTCAAGTCGAACCGCATCATGGGCGCGGGCCTTGACGTGCTGCCGCAGGAGCCGCCAAACTCGGACCATCCTCTATTCCAAGCCCTGAAGACGAACGAAGACTGGACCATCGGACGGGTCATCGTTACATCACATGTCGCCTGGTACAGCCCAGACGGGGCCCGCGACTGCCGTGAGAAAGCGGCCCAAACGGTGATCACCTACCTGACCGATGGTGTCCTCAAAAACTGCGTCAACCAAGAGTTCCTAAAGGTAGATTAAACGGATCAGGCGAACGCAAGCGAGAAAATACTCGGCCCGGCTAGGGCTTGGCTTGCGCTTGCTCCGGATTGTAAGGAATGACAGGTAAGCCTGATTTGATCCAACCAGGACGGTACTTGCCGCCATCCATGCCTTCACGGGCGTCGATCACGCTCTTGAGACCGTAGAACTTGAGAATTTTCTGCATTCGCGCCGAATGCACGCCTTCGGCGCGAATCAGGGCGATGGGCAGCTTCTCGGGTCCGGCTGCTTTCTTCAGTTAGCCGAAAATTTATTAAGGGGTTGGTGCATAGTGATGGTTCTATTCCACTGTGGAGACGTCAGACATTTTTGGAAGAGTAGGTCTTAGTTGACTTGTTAATATTATTCCTAAAGCTGCCATCCCAGTTAGAAGCAAAAACGCCACTGAATAGCTCTTGGTCTGATCAAAAATTGCTCCAGCTATCACTGGGCCTATAGTTCCTCCCAATGTTCCAAAAAAAATAATCAGCCCAAAAATTATTCCATGTTCCCGGGTACCAAAAAGATCTGCAACACTCGGAGACGCAACAGTGAAAAATCCACCGTGGGCGATCCCATAAAACAACGCAAATAAAAATAACAGCCGTGGGTCGAAAAGTATCTGGAGGAGAACACAACTTAACAATAATGTTGTAAAACAGATCATTAAAGAGAGCCTTGCTCCCAGATAATCGTACATGCTTCCGAAAAAGATCCGGCCTAGGATACTACACCCACCAATTGCAGAAAGAACCATAACGGCTGTTGTTGATCCCAACCCCTGATCGATACCATGCGGCACGATATGAAGAATGACCGTAAAAAGACAGAACATATCAGCAAATTTTGCAAAAGAAAGAAGCCAAAATTGCTTTTTAGAAAGAACTTCCTTTAAGCTAAAGCCTCCCTCTAAGCCACGATTTGGTCCATCTCCATTTTGTTTATCCCTCAGAGGTTTTAAACCGACACTTTCGGGATCGCGGCGAAAAAGTTGGGCTACTGCAACCAATAAGACTAAAGTAAAAAGTCCTATAGCAAGGCAAGTATGGCGCCAGCCGAAACTTACGATCAAGGGAGCTGCGACTAATGGTACGATCATCTGGCCGATGCCAGCTCCTGATTTTACGATCCCAGTGACTAAGCCGCGTTTCTTAACAAACCATCGAGCGATTGTAGACAGAACACTAACGTCATGGGCTGCCATACCGATGCCACACATTAACCCGTAATAGAGGTATAACTCCAAGACGGATTCCATTTGGTACAACAGCAAAAATCCAACGCTGAATAAAATACCGCATATAGTCAGTACAATTCTTGGCCCAAAACGATCCGTTGCGCTTCCTACAACAATTCCGAATGATCCATATAAAAGAAAAAACAATGAGGCGGCACCCGATATGGCTGCCCTCGACCAACCAAATTCGTTCTCAAGTTCTGAAAAAATGACACCATAGGTATAAACACAACCTAATGTCATCATTTGTACGACACTGCCGGCAGCTACTAATTTATATCCGTAAAAAAAACCTGTAGTCATATGCAGTTTAATTCTTTCATCTATGAACCACCGCAACTTAGGGGTTCTGCTGAAATAGGAGCATCAAACCGGATACTCTAGGAAACCCGGAAGAAAATCTTTAGTCCAGTTTGCCGAAACGGTCTCACGCATACAATGGCTTAGCATGTCTATCGGCAATCGATTTTCTAAATACCAGGCCAAATTCCTTTGGCATGCGGAAAACAAAGGCATTCGTCACGCCTACATCAAAGCGAGTTCGCTACCACAACTCAAAGGAAAGGAAAAAGACGGAACGCGGATGTTTAATGCGTCATCGAAGGCCGAGCTGCTAGCGCTGCGGCCGAAGGCCTGCTTGCCGATGGGACGGCACCCCGCTATCGCTTCTAAAATCAGCTTGCAATGAATAGAGAGGTATCATGAGTTTCGATCTCGAAAACCAATGCGTCATCATCACTGGCGCCGCCAGAGGGATTGGCCTAGCGGTTGCGCACCGGCTCCATGAGTTAGGCGCCAAGGTATCCGGATGGGATCTGGATTGCGGCCCGATTGCGGACGACAGCGCCTTCGCACATTTGGTTGAGGCAGATATCACCAACGAAGAAGCCACCTGCGCCGCCTTCGAAGAAAGCCTTAAGGCTCTCGGCAAGGTCACCGTACTGATACCCAATGCCGGCATCAACGGCCCGACCAAACCGACTTGGGAATATTCCCTGACCGAGTGGCAGCGCACAATCGATATCGATCTGACCGGCGTGTTCCTGACCGTCCAGCCGGCACTCGCCCATATGCGTAAGAACGATTACGGGCGTATCGTCATCATGGCTTCCGTCGCCGGCAAGGAAGGTGCGGTCGGCGCCTGTGCCTATGGTGCCGCCAAAGCCGGCGTCATCGGTTTCGCCAAGACCCTTTCACGCGAACTCCAACCGTCAAACATCAACGTTAACTGCATTGCACCAGCAATCGCCGAGACCGATCTTTTCGATCAGATGAGCGAGGAGTATATCGCTCACAAAAAAGGCCTTATCCCTAAGCAACGTTTCTGTACCGTGGAAGAAATCGCCAACATGACCGTCTGGGCAGCGAGCCCGCTTTGTTCTTTCACCACGGGTCAGATTTTCGACGTTACCGGAGGGCGGGCGACCTATTGAGATGGCAAGCGAATACCTGACCCTCGAGCGGCTCAACATTCATCAGGTTACCTTGATGCAATGCGATTTCCGCGAGTCGATCGAATGCCTTGCGCGCCACGGCGTAGCGGGCACCACACTCTGGCTCGACAAACTGGACGAAACTAGCCTGAACGACGCTATCAGCATCGTCAACGACAATGGCGTCAGGGTGGATGCGCTTTGTCCGGGCGGGTTGCTGACGGCAACAAAACCCTCGGCCTTCACAGCGGCGATTGACCTGAACCGCAAACGGTTGGACCAAGCGGCAGCTCTGGGTGCGCGCTCATTGGTGATCATCACCGGTGGGCTGTCAGACGGCGACAAAGATATTCAGACGGCCCGCGTCCGCGCGCTCGCGGGCATGCGCCAACTTGTGGGCTATGCCCGCAACGTCAACGTCAAGTTGGCTCTCGAGCCGCTTCACCCCATGGTGTGTGGCTTTCGATCCGTGATCTCAACCATCTCCGATGCGGTGGAGTTTCTCGAAGAACTCGATGCCGGAGATATCACCGGACTAGCCATCGATAGCTATGCCTTGTGGTGGGAGCCGCGTCTACATGAACAGTTGGTCAAGGTAGCACCGCGCGTTCTTCACTTCCATGCGTCGGACTGGCTCCGCGAGACAGAGGACCTGCGACTTGATCGTGGTATGCCCGGAGACGGTATAATCGACAACCGCCGGATCCGTGAGCACATGGAACAAGGCGGCTTTACCGGTCCCGTGGAAGTCGAAATTTTCTCTCGAAAAGATTGGTGGAGACGGCCCTGCGACGAGGTCGTCCAGACAATCGTTGAGCGCATGGAAGTGTATCTTTGACACGTGAATGCTGGCACGGGAGAGAGTACGGGAATCTTCACGCTTTGGAGTTTACTTGTTTTTTAGATCATTAGAATCTTTTCCGCCCGCCACCCATGGACATCTTGGCTAAAACGCTGAATGATCAACGCCGACGCGGCATTGCATGATGATTTTCTACCAATCCCGCTGACCATGACTAAGCGACCAGGAGGACCCCATGAGCAAGCCGATCTACATCCTCAATGGCCCCAATCTCAACCTACTCGGCACGCGTGAGCCAGAAATCTATGGCAGGATGACATTGGCCGATGTCAAATCAATGTGTAAGGAGCGGGCCAAAAGCCGAGGTCTGAAGATTTTCTTTGAGCAATCCAATAACGAGACGCAGATCATCGACTGGGTTCACCAAGCCATCGACGACGCGGACGGAATTATCATCAACCCCGCTGCCTTCACCCACACCTCCGTGGCAATTTTAGATGCACTGAAGAACGTTCCAGCGCCCATCATTGAATTGCATATCTCCAATACTCACCAGCGCGAACCCTTTCGTCATCATTCCTATGTGACGCAGGCAGCAACCGGTCTGATCTTAGGTTTTGGGATCAACGGCTACGTGATGGCTGTTGACGCTATGGCGAACATGCTGGAAGCGGGTTGAGGACCTAGCGAATGAGTTCTTCAACCCGCCGAGCATGCGTGATTGGTTATCCGGCCGGCCATTCGCGCTCGCCGGTTCTACACGGCTATTGGATCGATCGCTACGGCCTCGATGGCGACTATCTGATTGAGGAAATCGAGCCCGAGCGCTTCGAGGCGTTTGTGACCAACCTCTCAGAAAATGGTTACGTCGGTGCCAACGTCACCATGCCGCACAAGGATGCGGCATTCAGGATCTCGGAGCCTGATGAAGATGCCCGGGCCATCGGTGCGGCTAACACGCTATGGCTCGATGGTGGCGTATTGCGCGCTACCAATACCGACGGTGACGGCTATGTCGGCTCGCTGGATGCAGCGGCGCCCAGGTGGGACGATTGGGTTAAAAACTCCGTGGTCCTAGGCGCCGGCGGGGCCAGCCGGTCTGTAGTTCATGCGCTTTTGAGACGCGGAGTTTCCAAAATCCATGTCGTCAACCGCACCATCGAAAAGGCGGAAACCATTCGGGAGATTTTTGGCAATGATGTCGTCCCGACGGCTTGGAGCGATTTGCCAAATGTGCTCGAAGACGCCGAGTTGTTAGTTAATGCGACCCCGCTTGGTATGCACGGCCAGCCGCACCTCGAAGTTGATCTGTCACCGCTAGCCAAACATGCCATCGTATCGGA
The DNA here is from genome assembly GCA_964468005.1 of uncultured Magnetovibrio sp. Taxonomy (GTDB): domain Bacteria; phylum Pseudomonadota; class Alphaproteobacteria; order Rhodospirillales; family Casp-alpha2; genus TMED8. Next base: position 5,830 of record CAYXUT010000108.1, read on the forward strand.
CATCGTTTACGTGCCGCTCAAGACGCCTCTATTGGCAAGCGCCGATGCCCTTGGTCTTGTAACATCTGACGGTCTTGAAATGCTTTTGTACCAAGCCGTTCGCGGTTTCGAATTATGGTTCGGCATGCGCCCCGAGGTCACAGCTGAGCAATACGATCTGATGGCCATCGATATTCCCAAGAGTTAACCAAGGCGCTGAGACTCACAGAATCTATTTTAGTTGAGCATGAAGGACGAGCACAACCAACCAACGACAAGATATCTACTTGTACAACGCTACCATCAAACCATCAGCACCAGGCAGAGCCCTTCGGGAATGACTGCGGCGCCCGGGTCAGCCACCTGGCTAATGGCAACAGCCAAGGCATCAATGGCGACCTGGAACTGTTCCGCCGGCTCCTTGAGCATGGTACCATCGGATTTGATCCCGACGGTGTCTAAAACTCACACGCGGTGGTCTGTCCGGATGACGTGGCAATAATGGCTCACCAGTTTCATTTCACCCTGCAACATAAAACATTGAATTTCAGTCATCGTCTGCCACCTTACACCACGTCAGTAAAGTCGCGGATCAATTGCCCAGGCGTGCCGCAGCCACCCATATGCTCACCGTCATCGATTGTCCTGACACCATTAACCCAAACTCCTTTCAGCCCGACCGCCGGAGTATCGATGCGCGATGCACCAGTCGGCAGATCGTTGACACGAATCTTGTCTCCACGCCCGACCGTATTAGGGTCAAACAGCATCAGATCGGCCCAGGCGCCCGTCACCAGCCGGCCCCGATCCTTGATGCGGTAGATATCAGCGGGACGACTGGTCAGGGCCTCGACGGCGTCTTCAAATGTCATAATGCCCTTGTAACGCGCCCAGTGCCCCATCAGGTGCAGACCGAAGCCAGCATCGCAAAGGAGTGAGAGATGCGCGCCGGCGTCCGACAGGGCTATGGCGCCGTGTTCGAAACGCAAGAGATCGGCGACACGCTCTTCGTCGACGTTGAATAGCTTGACATCAAAAAGTGTCTTGAGGTCGTCGGCTAGACCAAAATCGAGGAACCAGTCCCAAGGATCAAGGCCCGCATCGCGCGCCAGATGGCCGACCTTACGGCCGACTATATCGCCGTGCTCAGGCTTGTGCACCTCCAGGACTGTCATGTGATCCCAATTGTTCGATGAGAACCGGTTGGGGACGCCGGTCGTTTGCATTTCGTCTTTTAGGCCTTGGCGGAACGCCGGATCGCCCAAGACGCGTTTAAACGCCTCAGTGCCTTCGGCCTCGATCGCTGGATGCCAAGCAATCAGCGCCTCCAACGGATACGGGTGTTCCAAGGTGAATTCCATGCCGAGAGGAAAGCAGCCGACCTGCGACCAAAGCTCGTGGCCGCGCGCCTGGGCCTCGGCGATCTGTTCGTGCTCGCCGAAAACCCGCTCGGGGTTACCCGGATCAACGAACATTGCGGCAATCATCACCGGTCGGCCGTTATTGGCGGCGATACTTTCAAGCCATGGTATCGTAGAGGTCATGCCTTTGGTCAGCATAAAGGCGCCCTTGCCGACCTCGCCGAGCACACCAGTCAATTCCATCATTTCGTATTCGTCGGCGAGACGTGACGGCATCGGGACACCATTCTCGCCATTGTGCTGCTCAAGCGTCGAGGTGGCTAAACCACATGCCCCGGCCTGCATGGCGTCGCGCACCAGTTCTTTCATCTGGGCGACCTCTTCGATGGTTGCGGTGCGGTCAGAGGCCTCATCGCCGAGCACCCAAGTACGCACCGACGAGTGGCCGCAGAATGCCGCTACATTCGGCACCATGCCCTTGTTTTCAAGCGAATTCATATACTCGCCGAAACTGACGAAGTCCCACTCGATTCCAGCCTTCATGGCGTCTAGCGACATGCCCTCGACATGGGTCAGGTTGCGCATGGTGCGCTCGCGGTGCTCGGGTTTACAGGGCGCTATGGTGAAGCCGCAATTACCAATCACCACGGTCGTTACGCCGAGCCGATTCGACGGCGTCGCGTACGGATCCCAAGTCAACTGAGCGTCAAAATGGGTGTGCAGGTCTACAATCCCCGGCGCCAGCGTCATGCCCCCGGCATCAAGTGTTTCTTTCGCCTCGCCCAAATCATCACCGATGGCCGCAATCTTTCCGTCCTTGACCGCTAAGCCCCCTTGGGAAGCCGGGTTGCCCAGCCCATCGATGATAATGGCGTTCTTGATGACGAGGTCGTACATGTTCATTCCCCAAAAAAGAGAGCTGAAATTTACCTTATTCTATACAGGCTAGCGCCCTCACCCACAAATTCATGACGGAAGGGTCGTAAACAATAGCAAAGGGCAAGCACTAACCGGCCGAACTACCAGCCACCGGCACCACGTATGGCCCTTCGGGAATGACTGCGACAGTCGTGTCGCCGGCTCGGTTAATAGCATCGGCAATGGCAACGTCCAGGTCTTCAATGATTTCGACGCCCGTGGCGATGCGCTCACCAGAACTGAGCCCATCGGTGTAGAGGCAGACCCTACCTATTCGCATGGGTTTGAGCTGCATTTCCGTCTGCCACTCGTCAATATCGGCAAAAGTTTTCGCGTTCAGCATCTCAAGGAATGCGCTGGATCCCATGGCCACCAGCTTGTCCTGGGCGGCGCGGAAATCGTCTGAGCCAAAACCCTCCGAACAGGTCGATGCCATGATCAGCGTACCGCCGGGCTCGAGAATATCCAGCGGCGTCACCATGCCCTTAATTGTCTGATAGTAGGTCTTGTCTAGCGGATGCCCGGCCGATGACGTGACCACAGTCTTGAACTTGCGACCGACGGGGATGACGGCAGCCGAGCGCACGAATTTAACAGCCGCCATGTGGCTTTCAATGATGTCACCGAAACTGACAAATACCAAATCTCGCTCTTCGTCGATTACCGTGTTGAGCCCCCAAACCGGGCCCAGCATACGGACGATATCGAGTTGTTCCTCATGCAATGGATTGGAAGCGAGATTGCATTGGATGGCATGCGGATCCTCCATAAACCTGGCGCTATGAAAGGTACGAATGGTGTCTTCGTGGGCGACGCCGGGTGCAATCACCTTTCGTCCACCCGACCACCCTGCCATGAAGTGCGGTTCGACCAGCCCGGTGGCGATGCGCACTTCGGCTTCGACAAAACGGCGGTCGAGCTTGACCGGCACGCTCCGCGTCCCCGTGACGCCGAGATCAACGTGCGCAGCATTATCGCGGGCAAAATGATTTTCCACTCGGACGTTCTCCAATACCCAATCATCACCTACCAGTTCGCGCAACTCACTACCTTCGTTGGGCCTGTGCAGGCCGGTCGCGACCAATACACTGATGCCGTCCAAGGGCATCCCGGCACCGCTCAGACCCTCGATCAACGAGCGCAAGAACAGGTGATTGGGCACCGGCCGGGTGATATCGCAGATCAGGATGCAAGCCGTTTGCTTGCCTTCGGCAGCTTGCGCAAGGCCGCTCGCGCCTATGGGATACGCCAAGGCGTCACGAACGGCGGCCTCGGGATCAACGATTTTTGTCATGCCAAGCTTTCGGATGACTGTCGGCTCGGCCTCAGGCGGCAGCGTCACCGTCAGCTGGCCTGTCCCATAGGCGATTTCGATGCGGTTGGCAGAAGTCATGATGATGATCCGGATATGAAGCTAACCCCGGCACTTTGCCTTTAGACGAAGTGCCGCGCAATGACGATCGCATTTTACCAACGGCCCGTATCAAGTATATTAGAGACTCACGGAGTTTTTTCGTTTCCGGAGGCATGTGTGCCAAGCGTGGACAAGAACCAGATTACTGCTATCCATTTGGATGCTATCGGCGGCGTGGCGGGTGACATGTTTGCCGCCGCATTGCTTGATGCACGCCCTGACCTCTGGCCGCGTTGTGAGCAAGCATTGGCGGCCATTAACCGACAGGATAGCGTTTCGGCTCATCTGGAACGCGGGTCAGACAAAGGTTTTGCGGGCTCCCGGCTCAACGTTTCCGCTCCAAAGCACGGCGGAGAAGCAGATCATGGACACGTGCATTGGGTCGATATCCGCGATGGACTTGATCGATCCGATTTGCGGATGCCGGTACGGGACATCGCCATTGCCGTCTTTTCAATCCTGGCTAAGGCCGAAGCGACCGTTCACGGCATTGAGGTCGAGCGAGTGGAGTTTCACGAAGTCGGCGCGGCGGACTCGATCATCGATATAGTCATTGCTGCAGTTCTGATCGATGCCCTGGGGCCTTGCCAGTGGTCCATAGGGCCGCTACCGCGTGGCCGGGGACAGGTCAAGTCACGACATGGCTTCCTGCCGCTTCCCGCACCTGCGACAACAGAGATCCTCAAGGGATTCGTACTGGTCGACGACGGCGAAGAAGGTGAGCGTGTTACACCGACGGGTGCAGCCATTTTGAAATTTCTCGAGCCGAGCCAAAATCCAGACACGACCCCTCGGACATTGCTCGGTACCGGCATGGGATTCGGTATCAAAAAGCTCGAATCGCGGGCTAATGTGCTGCGGGTGACGCTCTATGCCGATGTTTCCACCAACCTAATGAGGGATGGGATCGAGGTATTGCGCTGTGATATAGACGACCAGACTGGTGAAGATCTAGCCGCCGCCATTAGTCATCTACGTGAGATTGATGGCGTGCTC
>CAYXUT010000109.1:0-311 GCA_964468005.1 uncultured Magnetovibrio sp.
ACGCGGCGTGGAAGACGCCCTCAATGCTAGGCACGGAACCTGGCAGGGTCGCCCAAACTCCGACGCCGGCCGAATCACCGCCGATGCCAAAAATGCCGCCGGCGGGCGGCGTATTACGGGATACGGTGCTCTTGGCAATTGGTGCCATGGCGAAGCATGCAAACGACACAGCTTGTAACGTCGGCATTTCGTCAGATATGGAGCAAACCACCCTAACAGAACTCGAACTCTCAAGCAGGTATCCTTCCAGCCGGCTGATGGTCAGCATGACAGACGGGCCCCCGAAAGCCTAGCCCATACCCTTAAGGGTG
>CAYXUT010000109.1:321-10460 GCA_964468005.1 uncultured Magnetovibrio sp.
ATCACCGCCAATGCCACAAATACTGCAGGCGGGCGGCGTAGTATGGGATACGGTGCTCTTGGCACTTGCTGTCATGGCGAAACATGCAAACGACACTGCTTGCAACGTCAGCATTTCGTTATATATAGATCAAACTGCCCCAACAGAATTTAAACTCTCAAGCAGGTACTTTCTAGCCGGCTGAGGATCAGTGTGACAGACGAAACCCCGAGAGCCTAGCCCGTACCCTTAAGGGTGTACACATCAGCTCGTAAAGCCTCGAAAGACTTAATCGCACTTGGGCTTGAGCACACCGCATTGCGGTTTTTGTGTAACGGCGCCAAGCTCCTTGTAGCATCAGCCAGGAAAACATCGCGCATGCCGACGATAATCTGAGCCTCGGATATTTCGCTCTTGTTCATACCAGTGAATATAATGAAGCAACTGTTTTCGTAAAAGATTTCCGGTTTTAATTCGTGCTAACAAGTATCCTGGAGGGGGCCCCGTCATCCAAAAAAATTGCCACAAAAAATGCAACAGGTTGACAATGCCTAAAGAAGTGGCCAATTCTCCCTTCCCTCACAGAACCGCTGACAACATTGGCGGGCAAAACAAAGGAACCCCGGGGCATCCATGAGCAACGTTGTCGTCGTCGAATCGCCTGCCAAAGCGAAAACGATCAACAAATACCTCGGCAGCGATTATATCGTTCTAGCCAGTTACGGCCACGTCCGCGACCTGCCCGCCAAAAATGGCTCAGTGCAGCCGGACGAGAACTTCCATATGGCTTGGGAGGTCGATGACAAAAAGAAATTGCACGTCCGCGAAATAGCTCAGGCCCTGAAGGGCGCAGACAAACTCTACCTCGCCACGGACCCCGACCGAGAAGGCGAGGCGATTTCGTGGCATGTGCGTGAATTGCTGGAGAAAGACAGAAAGCTTGATGGCGTTGACGTCAAGCGCGTGGTCTTCAACGAGATTACCAAGGATGCCATCATCGAGGCTTTCAACCATCCGCGAGAATTGGACAGCGAACTGATTGAGGCCTACCTGGCGCGCCGCGCGCTCGATTACCTTGTCGGCTTTACATTGTCCCCGGTGCTCTGGCGTAAGCTTCCCGGAAGCCGCTCGGCGGGCCGGGTTCAATCCGTCGCGCTCCGGCTGATTTGCGAACGAGAAACCGAGATCGAGAATTTCATTCCCCGGGAATATTGGTCAGTTAAGGCGATATTTCACGCACCAGACGGTACAAAGTTCGAGGCCCAGTTGACCCATTTCGAAGGCAACAAGCTCGACAAACTTGATATCGGCGACAAGGAGACCGCGTTCCGCGCCGTCTCCGCCATCGAAGCACGCGATTTCTCCGTTGCTGCGGTCGAGCGCAAAAAGACACGCCGCAATCCCGCCCCGCCGTTCACCACATCGACACTGCAGCAAGAAGCATCGCGCAAACTTCGATTTACCGCGCGCCGCACCATGCAGATCGCACAGCGCTTGTATGAGGGTGTCAACATCGGTGGCGAGACCGTCGGTCTCATCACTTACATACGTACTGATGGCGTGCAAATGGCCGGGGAAGCCATAGGCGCCTGCCGCAACCTAATCAGCCAGGACTACAGCAGCAACTACGTGCCCGACAGCGCGCGGACTTATAAATCTAGGGCCAAGAATGCCCAGGAAGCGCACGAAGCGATCCGCCCGACCGATTTGTTTCGCCGACCGCGCGAAGTCAAAGCTCACCTAGACGCAGACCAATTCGCCCTCTACCGCCTGATCTGGCTCCGCACCGTGGCCAGCCAAATGGAATCAGCTGTTCTCGACCAGGTTGCCGTCGTTCTCAACGCCGGTGACACGGTGGTCCAGATGCGCGCTACCGGGTCGGTGATCGCCTTTGATGGCTTCTTGAAACTCTACCGCGAAGGCTACGACGATAAGAACGGCAAGGAAAGTCGTGACACGATTGGCGAAGACCGCATTTTGCCTCCACTGAACGAAGGCGATGCGACAGAACGCGGCAAAGTGATGCCGGACCAGCATTTCACCCAGCCGCCACCCCGCTATTCGGAGGCCAGCTTGGTCAAGACCCTGGAAGAACTTGGCATCGGCCGCCCGTCGACATATGCCAGCATCATCTCTGTCTTGCAGGACCGCAATTACGTGATCTTGGAAAAACGCCAGTTTACGCCTGAAGATCGGGGCCGCGTTGTAACAGCATTTCTCGAGAGTTACTTCGGCCGCTATGTTGCCTACGATTTCACAGCTGATCTTGAAGAGAAACTGGACGATGTTTCCGGTGGACGTATCGACTGGAAGGCTTTGCTACATGACTTCTGGGATGCGTTCTCGGCAGCTGTGGATGATACCAAAGAGCTGCGCGTGTCCGCGGTTCTTGATCGCCTCGATGAGTTGTTGGGCCCGCATTTCTTTCGCGACCTTGGTGACGGCAAGGATCCGCGAAAATGCCCCAGTTGCGACGATGGCCGGCTCAACCTGAAGCTTGGAAAGTTTGGCGCTTTCATTGGCTGCGGCAACTATCCCAACTGCCGTTATACCCGCCCCTTGGCCGTGAATGATGAGAACACGGGTGTGGTCGCCAATTGTGACGGGCCCAAGGAATTGGGAACGGATCCCGTGAGCGGTCTTATTGTATCTCTGCGCCAGGGGCCTTACGGTTGGTACGTGCAATTGGGTGAGACGGAAGACCAAGGCAAGAAAAAAATCAAGCCGAAGCGCTCCTCTTTGCCGCGCACACTTGACCCGTCTGACGTCGATCTCGACAAAGGGCTGGGACTATTGGCGTTACCACGAGAAATTGGCGAACACCCTGAAACCAATGAAATGATCACCGCCGCCATTGGACGCTTTGGTCCCTACATCAAGATGGGTGCAACCTACGTTTCATTGAAGGGTGATGACGATGTACTGACGGTCGGGCTCAACCGGGCAGTCCACCTGTTCGCCAATGCACCGCGAAAAGACCCGCCGAAGGAATTGGGTGCTCACCCGAAAGACGGCAAGCCTATCACTCAGCGGACAGGCCGTTGGGGACCATACGTCAAACACGGCAAACTGATGGCTACCCTGGCCAAGGACATGGACAAGGACAGCATCACGCTAGAGCAAGCCGTGGAACTGTTGGATGCCAAGGCAGCCAAGAACGGCAAGGGCGGCAAAACAAAAACAAAGGCGAAGACGAAATCCCGCCGTTCGACAACCAAAAAATCGGCCTCCGCGTGATCGGCCGATAGCAACACCGTCTTGTCGAAAACACTCGCGCCCTTCCCAACTCGTGAAGAAATTCTGGAATTTATCCGAGACAGCCCCCGAGACGTGGGCAAGCGCGAAATCGCGCGCGCCTTCGGCCTCAACGCCGACCAAAAACGGAGACTAAAGAAAGCGTTGCGCGAGATGTCGCTAGACGGCTCGTTGCGCAAAGGACGCGGCCGCAGATTCGGTGATGCAGGAAAACTGCCAAAAGTTATCATGGCGCAAATATCTGAAGTCTCCGACGATGGTGAGTTGTACGCCACACCCATGAATTGGGAAATTAACGATACGCCGCCTTCGATCATCATGGTACCCGAACCACGAGGCCGCCTAGCGCTCGGCGTCGGAGACAGTGTTCTCGTTCGGCTCACCGAAACCCCTAGCGGATACCGAGCCAAGACCATCCGCCGGATCTCGGCCGCACCGGCGCAAATCCTTGGTGTTTTCGAAGATGCAAAGGATGAGTTACGCATCCGGCCAACCAACCGCCGCGATCGGGGTGAGTTTAGCGTACACATCGCCGACACCGGCGGCGCTCAAGTGGGAGAGTTGGTCCGCGCCGAAGTCCTGCCGGGCAAGCACCAGGGGCTCAGGCGCGCGCGCGTGGTGGAGCGCCTGGAAGGCATGGACGACCCGCAAGCGTTTAGTCTGATCGCCATTTACCAACACGACATACCCTGCGTGTTTCCGCCGGAAGCCGAGACCGAGGCTCAATGGGCAGGCAACATCTCACCGAAGGACCGCGAAGACCTTCGTGATCTTCCGTTGGTTACAATCGATGGAGCCGACGCCCGCGATTTTGATGACGCGGTATGGGCTGAAGCGGACCCCGACCATAACGGCGGCTGGCATTGTATCGTAGCCATTGCCGATGTCTCATCCTACGTGACACCTGGCTCCGCACTTGATCTTGAGGCGCGCAAACGCGGCAATTCTGTCTATTTTCCCGACCGCGTCACACCGATGTTACCGGGTTCACTCTCTAATGACTTGTGTTCATTGGTACCCAACGAAGATCGCCCTTGCCTGGCGGCACATCTGCGAATCAACGCCGACGGTCAACTCCGCGAGCACAAATTCGTTCGAGGCTTGATGCGCTCGACCGCGCGGCTCACATACGAACAGGTGCAAACAGCCCGCGATGGAGAACCGGATCAACAGACCCAACCGCTGTTCGAAAGCGTCATAGCCCCACTTTACGGGGCCTATGAGTGCCTAGCCAAAGCGCGCGCCGAACGCCATGCCTTGGAACTCGACCTCTCGGAGAGGCAGATCATCTTGGGCGAGAACGGCAGTGTCCAAGCCATTCGCGAGCGTTTTCGTTTGGATAGCCACAAATTGATCGAAGAGTTCATGGTCACCGCCAACGTTGCCGCGGCAAAAACCATGGAACAGCGACAATTGCCGTGTATGTACCGCATCCACAACCAACCCTCGGCCGAGAAGATTGAGGCGCTGACGCAGTTTCTTGCGTCATTGGAAATCCGATTTTCCAAAGGCCACGTTATCAAGCCGATACAGTTCAATAATATTCTAGCCCGTACCCAGGACACGCCTCACAACCACATGATCAACGAAGTCATTTTAAGAACGCAGGCACAGGCTGAGTACAGCCCTGATAACATCGGCCATTTTGGTCTCTCCTTACGACGCTATTGTCACTTCACATCACCGATACGGCGGTATGCAGACCTCATTAACCACCGCCTCTTGATCAATGGGCTCAAGCTCGGAAACGGTGGCGAAGTTCCCGAACTGGAAACACTGTCTGATCTTGGCAAACATCTTTCGGAAACCGAACGCCGCGCCGCATCAGCGGAACGCGACACCGTCGACCGCTATACGGCGCGCTATCTCGCAAGCCGCGTCGGCGCGACTTTCGCCGCCCGGGTCAACGGTGTCACCCGCGCCGGGTTGTTCGTCACCCTGAAAGAAACTGGGGCCGATGGTCTGGTGCCGATCAGAAGTCTGCCTGATGACTTCTACGACTACGACGATACCCTGCACTGCCTTACGGGCCGCACCAACGACAGAGTTTACCGCCTTGGGCAGCGCCTTGACGTGTTGTTGATGGAGGCTATTCCGATCACCGGCGGCATGATCTTCAATGTTCTCGACGCCGGCGCCCCGGAGCCCCGCAGGCCTAGCCGCGGGCATAACCGGGTAAAAGGGCGAAACCGTGGAAAAGGAAAACTCGGCACCCGCGGAAGATCGAACCGAAAATAGGTTTCGGCTTTTTTGATGACGCCGCACCTACTTTCGTGAGAAAATGCGGGAATGGTAAGACGATCCTCCCTCACTTTGTCGCTACCAGCTTTGTTGGCTGTCTTGGTGTTGAGCGCCTGCGGGGTACCGAGACCCGTTACCACGGCTCCACCACAACTACATTCATCCCGAGCACTTGACGTTTTTACTGCCGGATACCGCGGAATCGCTGAAAAATACATCGAAGCAGTGGACATCGAAACTATTGCAATGGAGGGCATCAAAGGATTTGCCGCCATCGAGCCAGCCTTGATAGCGATGCAAGACGACAAAACGGTGCGTTTGAACCTTTCCGGAAAGGAGATCGCCGCACTACCTTATCCACGAATCGCCACTGCATCTGGCTGGGCCCGGCTCACGGTAGATCTCGCGACCGCCGCACGAGCACATTCAAAAGATATGCATGATGCCAGCGCCGAAAAACTCTACGAAGCGGTATTTGACGGCGCCTTGTCGAAATTGGATGTGTTTTCACACTACGCGGGCGCAAGCGAAGCAAGTCGAAACCGTGCCCGACGCGATGGTTTCGGCGGTATCGGCATTCGCTTTAACATGAAAACGGGCATCGCTAAAATCACACAGGTCATGGTAGATATGCCGGCCGCCAAAGCAGGTCTAAAAGTCGGCGATCAGATCAACAAGATCGATGGAAAACTTATCGGTAAAGAAAGTAAGGATTTGGTCGCAAAACTCCGCGGACCAATCAATTCCGAGGTTCGTGTAACGGTGTTCCGCGCTTCTGAAGAGCGTTCATTTGAAGTTGTTATAGAACGCGAACATATTGTTCCCTCGACCGTAACCTCACGGCTTGAAGATCGAGTATTGTATCTGGGCATTTCCAATTTTAATCAAGGAACGGCGCGTTCGATTGGCAAGGAAATAGAACGTGGTAAGGCAGAAACCAAGGATGGGATTTTGGGTGTAATTCTTGATTTGCGCGGCAATCCCGGTGGGTTGCTAAAGCAATCGATTAAGATTGCCGATATGATGCTTAAGCATGGCCATATCCTGACAACGCGTGGACGCCACCCCGACAGCCTGCATCACTATGAAGCTGGCGGTCGGGATCTGGCGGACGGCTTGCCGGTCGTGGTTATCGTCGACGGTAAATCTGCATCCGCATCAGAGATCGTCGCCGCCGCCTTGCAAGACCGGGACCGGGCCGTGGTCATCGGCACTTCATCGTTCGGCAAGGGCTCCGTACAAACCGTTCTCCGACTGCCCAACGACGGCGAGATTACCCTAACCTGGTCACGCTTCATGGCGCCGTCGGGTTACGCTCTACACGGGCTTGGTGTCAGGCCCGCGATCTGCACTAGTAAGATCAAGAAGGGTTTGAGAGCCGTCATAGAAAAAGCCCTGGATCAACGTTTGAAGACACGTGTGACCTTTGCATCGTGGCGCACCCCTGGTGTTCAGGAAGAACAGAGGAGAAAAGCGCTACGCGAAACCTGTCCGTCGGAACGACGCAAAGCTTATGCCGACATTCGTATCGCCAAATACCTAGCAAATGATCGAACACTTTTCGTCCGTGCGCTTGATATCTCGACAACTACGGCGCAAGCACACAATTAACCCCCCTCTTGACTTCGGTCAAAGAGCTAGTATCTTCCGCCGCTGCAACTGAATTGACCAACACTGGGGACAGACCCATGGCGAAATCAGCAACTATACAGATCAAGCTCGAAAGTACGGCAGACACCGGTTACTACTACGTAACCAAGAAAAACCCCCGAAATCAGACAGAAAAAATGGAAATGCGAAAATATGATCCGGTGATTCGAAAACACGTCCTATTCAAGGAAACAAAAATCAAGTAGTCAGGATTAAATCTTTCTAAAATGCGAAAGGTCGGTAACTCCAACATTTTTTGATGGTCAATTTTGAACAGCCGTTTCAACTCATAAATTTGGAGACCACATCGAGAAATGAAGACACCGAAATTGGTTTGGCAACATACCCGTCGCAGCCACCTTCGAGGATTTTCTCTTCATCACCCTTCATAGCAAACGCCGTTACGGCAACAACGGGGATGTTTTTCAGCTCATCATCGGCCTTAAGCTTCTTCGTGACTTCAAGACCGGAAATTTTCGGCAATTGAATATCCATCAGGATCAAATTGGGACAATGTTCCCGCGCCAACTTTAATACGTCTCGGCCATCCATGGTTTGAACAGTATCATAGCCGTGAGCCTGAAGAAGATCGTTAAAGAGCTTAATATTCAAGTCATTGTCTTCAACAATGAGTACGGTTTTTGACATTTAGATGCCTTCTTGTAATCGCGCCACTCAAGACGACATCGCGCGACCCTCCCGGTATTCGACGTTTTAAATCAAGCTCAGTAAACCGAATTTATTTTGGTAATTTAACACCTTAGAAACATTAAGAGCCCTCGTCTTATCAAGTCAAGCAACGCGCACCGCTCATTAGCCCCTGCCTCCACCGAATTATCGGCGTACGGGCGACGGAGAAAGCGCGAAGTTTATTCGCCACGCACTTCTTCGACCATTTCTCGGAGTTTCTCAACATCATTGATGAGCAACGCATCCTTTAGGCGCTCAACCACACCCTGACGCGCGAGATCATTCATCACCCTGGCAACAGTTTCACGTGTTGTGCTTACCCGACTAGCGACATCACCATGGACAGGGATTGGTGAGATAGATGCGATACCATCTTCGGTGAGGTTCGCGCTCGCGAGGCGCAATAAATCGGCCTGGACACGGTTGTTAGCGGCAAGGGTACTCAAGTCCATGATCCGCACAGTCGAGTTCCGAATGATGCCAGCCAAGTCACGCATCACCAAAATCGCCACGCCGGGATGGCTTTTAACCATATCAAGAAAGAAGTCCCGGGATATTACCGCCAAGTTGCATGGCGTTAGCGCCATGACGCTCGCCGAACGGGGCTTTTCATCTATCGCTGCTAATTCGCCGAAATGCCCGCCGGCATCAATATCATCAAGTGTTATTTCACGCCCAGTAATAGAGTAATTGACAACTCGCACACGCCCCTCGACAACGAGAAATACGTCCGTCGTTTCGCTTTGGCGGTCAATAATCTGTTCATTGGCGGCATACTGCTTCCAGCCGCAATCCTTAGCAGCTTGTTCCAGTTCACTGGCTGACAACCCTCGCAAAAGTCCGATGCCCTTTAGATTGTCAGGATCCGATTTTAGCATTTAGCTCCCCTTAGAGCACTGAATTTAGTAATTATGCCATTATGTTAACGCGCACATTAAAAATTTGCGAGTCCCCGGCTTCATCTCCACGCCTACCTTGAACTCGCTTGCGCCCGAACGTAATGTAAGTACCAATGACTGGTGATACCAATACTGCTGAAGCTACCGCAGTCCTGTCCCCCGCAGTCGTGGCGGCGGTGGTCCCCTGTTACCGCGAAAAATCCCATATCGGCGATGTTCTTAGCGGTATTGGAGAAGAAACAGCATACATATACGTGATTGACGACGCATGCCCCGACGGTACCGGAGATTTCGTTGAAGAACAATTTTCGGACCCACGCATCACCGTCATCCGCCATGAAAAGAACAAGGGCGTCGGCGGGGCCACCATGACCGGCTATCGCCACGCCCTTGCAGATGGAGCCGACATTGTCATCAAGCTGGATGGAGATGGCCAAATGGACGGCGCACTGATCCCCAGACTGATCGCGCCTATTCTCTCAGGAGCCGCGGATTATGTAAAAGGCAACAGATTTCACGCCGTCTACGGGGTGACAGAGATGCCGTGGTCGCGTATTTTTGGCAATCTAATGCTATCGCTGGTATCAAAATTCTCCAGTGGCTATTGGAACATCTTCGATCCCACCAACGGCTTTACCGCCATCCATGTGAAAGCCTTAAAACGGATGCCTTTTGACCGCATCGCGGAGCGGTATTTCTTCGAATCCGACATGCTCTTTCACCTAGGTATGATACGCGCGGTCGTACAGGATGTCCCCATGATCGCGCGCTATGGCGCCGAGAAAAGCGGGATTCAGATCTCAAAAGTTGTTCCCGAGTTTTTGTTCAAGCACCTGACTAATACTTATAAGCGGCTGGTATTCTCCTATTTCATCCGTGAGACCAATCAGGCAACCCTGCAGTTGGTACTTGGGTTCTTGCTGGTGCTGTTCGGTGTTGTGTTTGGCACCATCAACTGGATCGATGGCCAAATGAATGGCATTCCAGCAACAGCCGGAACGGTCGTTCTGGCCGCATTGCCGATAATTATCGGATCACAGGCCCTCATCGCGTTCTTAAATTTCGACAACCGCAACCAGCCGACTAAATCTCTTCAAAGTCTGGAAGACACGATTTCAGACAAAACTGTCAAACATTGAGCGCAACACCGCCGCGCCGGGGATCACCGGCGCCGATTAGCTCTCCAGTAGTGCAGTCCGACCGAACAACATGGACGCCGCCAAAAAAAGGTTTCGCTCATCCCAGACCTTGAACTCGGGCCAACTGTTTTTTAGCGCTGCGATAACCGCTTCTTCGAAACCAGATTCAAGACTAAGAAGACCCTGCTCAAAATGCGCACGCGGTGCCTCAACCGCATCGGAAAGCCCCATGCTAAAATCTAGCAAATTCAATAACACCTGAAGGATTGCGGTCCGCATCCGGTTT
>CAYXUT010000110.1:0-6658 GCA_964468005.1 uncultured Magnetovibrio sp.
TGTTAATGGCAGCGAACATCCACTGGACGGTCCGCACCCGACTGATTAATAACGATCCGCAATAACGGCGCGTTGAAACGAGCCAGAGACTTGGATGATACGAAAACAGCACGTTGATTTTTAAACGCGATGGCTGGCAATGGCCATCGTCATGAACGAGTTCGCACACAAAAACCTATTTGCGAGCCGGGCCGTGCGCTCGGTGGTGAGTCCGAAAGCAATGCCACCCCTCTTCCCTGTCTACCGGCGGTGAATTAGGCGTCATGAAGACCGCTTTCGAAATTGAATGGCAGGCGCCGCCGGCTAACATCGTTGCGAACGTCGCCGCCAAGGGAAGGCGCCTGACGACGCTATTCAATCAAAAAGACAGGGACGCGATGGTCTGGCACCGTTGGGACGGCCCCGCCGGCCAGCCGCACCTGATCTTGCTTCATGGCGGCTGGGGATCTTGGACCCATTGGATCAAGTGCATCCCCGCATTGGCCACGCGCACCACCGTATTGGCGGCGGATATTCCAGGCATGGGTGATTCGGACGAAATCGGACATCCAGACACTATCGATCCGGTGGCCCCTTTGATTGCCAGTGGCATCTCTGATCTGTTGGAAAATGATGAGCGTTACGACATTGCCGGCTTTTCTTTCGGTGGCGTTGCGGCTGCCCATGTCGCCGCCTTGCACGGCGAGCGCTGCCGAAGCTTTACAGCCGTTGGCGCCGCTGGGTTCGGACCATTGCACAATGCCGTAGCCGGAATTAAATTGCCCGACCCTCGCCTTGAGGACGACGAGATCAATGCAATACACGCCCGCAACCTCGACATCCTGATGCTGGCGCACGAAAGCTCTATTGACCCACTCGCCATCCACATACACCGCACCAACATTGAACGCAGCCGGTTGCGCAGCCGCCGGATTTCAATGAGTTCCGCATTGATCGATATCCTACCGAATATCGAAGCCCGGATCGGCGGCATATGGGGCGCCCTCGATATCACCGGCAATGGCGAGGCAACCATCGAAAAACGCCGTGATATTCTCCGCGCCCACCAACCCGGTTGCCCGTTCGACATTATCGAAAACGCCGGGCACTGGATCATGTACGAAGCACCGGACGCATTCCTGGACGCTTTCATCCGCCATCTCGACCACCACGCTACCGTTTAACCGACAATTAGGAGAACAAAACCTATGAAAGCTGTAACGTTTTCAACCTATGGTCAACCAGACGAAGTCTGCGCTTGCACTATCGTACCGGACGTCGGCGCACCACGAAGCGGCGAAGTGGTGATCAAAATTATCGCGTCTGCCATCAACCCCGCAGATCTCGCTATGATCGAACATGTCTACCCGGGCCCGAAGCCGCCAGCACAACTCGGTATCGAGGGAGCGGGCCGCATCGTCGAAATTGGAGCGGGAGTCAATACATTGGCCGTCGGCGATCACGTCCTCTCTCTCGACCGTGCCAATTGGGCCGAGCGAGTACGACTGCCAGCCAACCGTGCGATCAAAATTCCGAAGGAACTGTCGTTTCTTGATGCCGCCATGCTTAAAGCCAATCCGCCGAGCGCGCACTTGATGCTCGTCGATTACGTCAATCTTAAAGAAGGCGATTGGGTCATTCAAAACGCTGCCAACTCAGGGGTTGGACGCCATCTTATCCGCTTGGCCAAGGAGCGCGGCATCAAGACAGTCAATGTGGTCCGGCGCGATTCACTCGTTGATGAGTTGAAAGCGATTGGCGCCGATGTGGTACTCGTCGATGACGATGATCTGGCCGAACGGGTTCGGCAAACAACCGGCGCGGACGCCAATATCCCACTTGCCATCGATGCCGTGGCCGGCAGCGCCTGCCAACGCTTGGCTGAAAGCCTGAACGATGGCGGAACAGTGGTAAACTACGGCTTCCTTTCCGGTGACCCTTGCGAGATCACGCCCCAGCAAGCCATAATCCATGGTATCTCGCTGACAGGTTTTTGGCTAGTCAAGTTCATGCAGCGATCAACACCGGAAGAAATCACCGCCATGTACGCCGACATGGCGGATAAGTTCCTGGATGGTACCTTGAATGTTCCGGTAGAAGCGACCTACGCGCTCGATGATGCCGAGCAAGCGCTGGCGCACGCCTACAAAGAAAGACGTGACGGCAAAGTCTTGTTGTTGCCAAACGGCCCCATTGACCCAGTCTGAGTGAATTTCTCGGTGAATTGTGCCTGTACATGGGTTGTCGAAAGTCGAATTCGGATGGGGTCTCTTCGATACATAAATCCCTCGGCAAGCTTGCCTGCGTAGAATTGGCAGTTCTTGTCGCCGCCCTGCCCCCGCCCACGGTGTTAAACCGACGGCACCGGTGGTAGTGTATTCGTCGCCTTGGTCTATTGGGTTTATTATCTGAAGAGGTCGTCATAATGATTGCCGTCATTTTTGAAGTCACGCCCCATGCGAACCGCGCTAACCGCTATTTCGAGCTGGCAGGCCAATTGCGCGAGCACCTTGATGGTCGCGACGGGTTCATCTCCATCGAGCGTTTCCAGAGCCTCGTCAATGAGGGGAAATACCTCTCCTTATCGATCTGGCGGAATAAGGAGGCCGTTGAAGCCTGGTATGCAGAGGAGGGCCACTGCGCCGCACAAGTTGAAGGGCGCGCTAGTATCTTCAAAGATTACCGGATCCGGGTCGCCGAGGTTTTCCGCGACTATGATATGGCGTCCGGACGTCCGGCAGCATGAGTTTGGCGCCCGGACCACATCGAATGTTTCAGCCTTGCCAGCTACCCCACCTTGGCAGCCGATGCGAACCGCTGGCTCGACTGGGAGACCGGCAAGACCATGGCGTGAGCCAGAGCACAATCTAGCTTAATGCCCGCAACACCGGAACACTCGATGGGCGCTGCCAGGAACTTAAAGACCAGGGCCCCAAAGCTAAAGCGCTGCCTTCAATGCCGTCGATGGGGAAGCCGCCCTAGCCCGGCTCGATAGTCTCGGAGACCCACCGAATGTCCTAGGCAAAAACGTCGGCCTGCTCCACAAGAGCGAGATCAACGAGTTGTCGGAGACATCCTAACATTCTCCTACGGTTCTTCACGCGTCTTTACGCTTCGGTTGCGCGGCGAGATGCGCAGTGACACCACCATCAGAATCACCTCAATAGCCGGTTCGCGCGACGCCACCTAGACGGCCTCCAAGGGTAAGCATGAAACAGGGACCCGATCCTTAGCGGCAAAAATGCTACTGTCGGATGGAATTATCTGTAACGCCATTACGCCCGCTTATTCCGTCGCCGAGGCCAACATGCCATGGGGCAAGGTTTCGGCGTCAGAAAGGTCGTCTCCCAGAGCATTCCTTTTTTAAGCGCTAAGGGCTACAAAAAGAAATCGCCGGCGCGACAATTTTTCTGACCTTTGATTTTACATCCTATATCAGCGGTCACGTCTTATTGATTAACGCTGGGATGACGATCAACTTTTAAACCTTTATAATCAAACCATCAGGGTAGTATTTGCGGAGAAATTTATGCTGACAGGAATCAACCATCTTGCATTCATAACCAACGACATGACCAAGACCATTCGGTTCTACCGCGACCTCTTGGGTATGGAGCTTCATTCCGGTATCGGCCATGACGGCTATCGGCATTATTTTTTTCGCTGCGGCAATACGCAGGTTGCATTCTTCGAATATGAAGGTGCCAGTATCATGGAACGTAAGTTCCATGGCTCGAAAACTAGCCAGCCCTTGGGCTTTGACCATGTCGCCTTTACAGTCGGTTCGCGCGAAGAGTTATTCGCCTACAAGGACAAACTTGAAGCAGCGGGGTTTGATGTGACCGGTGGCGTCGATCACGGTACCATCTGGTCAATCTATTTCTTCGATCCCAATAATATCCCGTTGGAAATCTCCTGGAACATCATGACAGTGACCAAGCCGCCCGCCATTGAAGATGACGTCCCGATGACCATCGCCGCCGAGGGTGCGAAAGCACAACCGGGCCATTGGCCGGAGGTCACCAAGCCGACACTGCTGGGCCAGATGACCGCACATGACGGCAACGGACACGCCATGCGCATGCGTATCCTCAACGACGATCTTGGGTACGAGAATGAGGACTATTTGACGATCAAGGAAACTGCCGACGCAGCGGAGTGATCACGGCAGCAAAATCTGGCGCACCACCGATCCATCAGCAAGGCGGTCGAACCCGACATTGATTTCATTCAGGCCCAGTGATCCGCTACGCAGTCGGTTCACTGGCAGCCTACCCTGGCGGTAGTAATCGAGATACCTGGGAACGTCGCGGTGCGGCGCGCACGATCCCATGTAGCTACCCTCGATCCTGATTTCGCGCGACACCATGTCGTAGGCCTTGATGGCAAACTCCGCGTCCGCCGGCGCCAGCCCGGCGCTGGTCAGGACCCCACCATTACGCAGGCTCGCATAGGCCGCCTGCAAAGCCTTGACTGTTCCCGCCATATCGAAGGCATGATGCACACCGCCATTGGAGAGATCCTTGATTACCTCGATTACCGTCGGCGAGGACGCATTGACCGCATGCGCAGCACCAAGCTCAAGCGCCAAGCTCAACTTCTCGTCATGTACATCGACGGCAATCAACGGCTCCGCACCGGCAATCGCACCTGCCATTACCGCGTTGAGGCCAACGCCACCAAGTCCGAACACCGCCATCGATCTACCGGGCTGTACATTGGCCGTATTTAGCACCGCTCCAACACCGGTGACTACCGCGCACCCGAACACCGCCGCATCCTCGAGCGGCACATCCTTCGGCACCTTAACCACGGAACGCTGGTCGACCACGGCATACTCAGCAAAACAGGAAATTCCCGCCGCATGATTAAGAACGCCGCCTTCCATATGCAATCGCCGGCCACCGGCAGCGAGTTCGCCCTTGGATTTGGCGACCATCGAACTGCTGCAAAGATTGGGGCGGCCGCCGCTGCATTCCCGGCACTCACCACAACTCATGACAAACACCATGACGACGTGGTCACCGACTTCGAGCCCACTTACATTCGGGCCAACCTCGCGCACGATACCTGCAGCCTCATGGCCGGGCACGTTCGGAATGGGACGCGGGCGGATACCTTCGATTGTGGAAAGATCGGAATGGCAAAGTCCAGCCCCCGATATCTCCACCAAAATTTCGCCGTCTACGGGGCCGTCCAATTCCACCTCTTCTATGGAAAGCGGCTGGCTTTGGGCGTAGGGACGCGGCAAGCCCTGCTCACGCAGGATGGCAGCTCTCATTTTCATGAGGCAAAGACTACATGCGCAGCCGCGCCGGGGAAAGATTAACGGCGGTGATACCCCTGTCTTCAAGCGCTGCCGGCACCTCGCCCCGCATGATCAGGCCGGTCGTGAACTCGGCCAAGGCCGGCGCCGTCTGAATACCGTACCCGCCCTGCCCGGCAAGCCAGAAGAAACCATTCACATCATCGGCATATCCGACCACCGGGCTCTTATCAAAAACGAAACACCGAAGCCCGGCACGTTTTGATACCAGTCGCTCGACATTCATGGTGGTGAAAGTCTGGATGCGATCGATACAAAGCGCGATATCCATCTCGTCGGGCTGTGCATCGCAAGGCTCCGAAAGCGTCTCATCCGCGGGCGAGATTAACAGATCTCCGCCTTCTGGGCGGAAGTACCAGCTCTCGTCAGCCGAGATCGTCAACGGCCATTTGAAAATCTCGAGCCCTGGATCGAAGGTCAGCGCGGTGCGGCGTTTCGGCACCAACCCCACCGACGCACTGCCGGCCATGGCCGCAATCTCGTCGGCCCAGGCACCAGCTGCATTGACTACGGTCGCGGAGGAAAACACACCGGCCGCGGTTTCCACCTGCCAGGCGCTGCCACACCTCAACAGGCTTTTAACGCCCGCCGAAGTGACGACTTGCCCGCCAGCATCGCGTAGTTGCTTTAGATAACCCTGCAACACCGCATTGACGTCGATATCCGCAGCATTTGGCTCATACGCAGCCAGTTGAACGGCTGCCGGCCTAAGGGTGGGCGACAATTCAAGCGCTTGTGCCGTATCTAGCTCTTGTAACAACCGGGCGTTGGCCGGATCGGCAATGGCCTTTTCAAGCTCACCAAGATGGGCAGCGTCGGCAACGAATAATGCTCCACGAGGCGCCAGCAACGGACACTCACTGAAGCCCTCCGGCGGCGCATCGAAAAAGGGCCGGCTCGCTGCGTTCAGTGCGCGGATCATGTCATTTCCATAACTGGCTACAAAGGTCGCTGCCGAGCGCCCCGTCGCATGGTAGCCAGTCTGGTTTTCCATCTCGAGCAAGACGACACTTGCTCCGGCTCGGGCCAGATTGGCAGCGGAAGATGCGCCGGCGATACCACCGCCAATGATTAAAATATCAGGATTAATATTCGCATTCATGATGGTCGGACCTTGCCATGGTAGACACCCCAGAGGCCAGCGTTAACCTTTTACCGGGCAAACACTCCCGCTAGGCTCGTTACGAATGAGTTGTGTGCGATGGGAGTGGCGCGATAGACCGAAAACAATGGGTGCCCTGTCAACATGGTTCTTATTCCAGCGGTTTTCGGGACACAAAGACCGCTCCTCCATGGGATCGATCACCGTATTAGCTATCCTTCGATTGTTGCTCCCAATTACCCACTTTCGAA
>CAYXUT010000110.1:6668-10146 GCA_964468005.1 uncultured Magnetovibrio sp.
CGATAGACCTAAACAATGAGTGTCTTGTCAACATGGTTCTTGTCCAGTGGTTTTTGGGACACAAAGACCGTTCCTCCATGCGATCGATCACCGTATTGACACACAATAGCTATCCTTCGATTGTTGCTCCCAATTACCTACTTTCGAAGTCTTGTTACACTTTCTCCGCGTGATAGACTTTGCCCTCGCGAATTCAAGCCTTTGGGAGAATCTCCAAATGAAAATGCGCGCCGCTGTTATGGTCGCAACCAAAACGCCAAAACCTTACTCTCAATCATGTCCGATCGAGGTCGTCGAGATCGACCTTGACCCGCCGAGTGAGGGTGAGGTTTTGGTTGAAGTAAAGGCGGCTGGTGTTTGCCATTCCGATCTTTCCATCATCAACGGCTCGCGCCCGCGTCCAGCACCGATGGTGCTCGGACACGAAGCCGCCGGAATTGTCGCCGATGTCGGGCCCGGAGTGAAACGCTTTAAGAAAGGTGATCATGTCGCCTTCATTTTCGTACCCAACTGCGGGCATTGCGAACCCTGTATGTCGGGCCGTCCGGCCCTTTGCGAGCCCGGCGCGGAAGCCAATGCTGTCGGCGAGATGTTGAGCGGCGGCCGGCGGCTTAGCTGGAAGAGCGGCCAACCGATTAATCACCAAGTCGGCGTTTCGTGCTTCGCGGAATATTCGGTCGCATCGGAATGCTCGCTGGTCAAGATCGACCAGTCCTTACCGTTGACTGAAGCAGCACTATTCTCGTGCGCTGTTATCACCGGCGCCGGCGCCGTACTGAACGCAGCGCGAATGCCGAGCGGCACCACGGCGGCCATCGTCGGATGCGGAGGTGTCGGCCTGAACGCGCTCCTCGCCGCAAAGATGCTGGGGGCGGAGCGCATCGTTGCAATCGATCTGGACGAGCGTAAGTTGGGTCACGCGGGACAATTGGGTGCGACCGACACCTTCTCAGCCGAGGATCCCAATTGCGTCGAAAACGTCCTCGATGCAACCGGTGGCGGATTGATGTATGCCTTTGAGGCAGCCGGCTCGGTCGATGCCATGGAGATCGCCTATAATGTGACCCGGCGCGGCGGCACGGTCACCACGGTAGGCCTTTCCCATCCGGACCACAACTTCACCATACAACATGTTAATCTGGTAGCGCAGGAAAAAACCATCAAGGGATGTTACCTCGGTAGTTGTGTTCCGGTTCGAGATATTCCACGATATATAAATCTTTATCAGCGTGGATTGTTGCCGGTGGACAAGATTATTACTCGCAAAATTCCATTAGATGAAATAAATGAGGCTTTCGACCGGCTTGACGCGGGAGAAGAATTGCGTCAAGTCATAACATTCTGAGGTTCGGTCTAACGTCGAACACAGGGCTGGATAAGCGCTTGCGACTAACGACTACCTCTTTGTTAACCATCTAGGACAAAGGCAAGCGTATGCCCACAGGTACCGTAAAATGGTTCAACGCCACCAAGGGATTCGGGTTCATCGAGCCCGATGATGGCGGCAAGGACGCATTCGTACATATTTCAGCCGTTCAAGAAGCCGGACTGCAGCAGCTCCAAGAAGGGCAAAAGGTCGAATTTGAGTTGGTCCCTGGTCGCGATGGCCGCCAGGCTGCCGGTTCGCTCAAAGCGGTCGAATAAACCACCTGTCTGCGACGTAGACATGAGCTCGGTGGCGGCTATTGGTGGCTGTGCCGAGCTGATTTAAGTTCCGCTTTTATTCTTTTGGCCATTTGTACATGCCGACAAGGTCACCTGTCAGCTTGGCCCTGCCAGTTCCCTCTTGACCCGATCCTGCAAATGCTCACGTTGAAAAAATTCCACGGGGAGCCTTTTTGGAATATGGGCTGAGAGTTCGTTGGTTCTGGGGACCGCATCGAGGCTCTTAAACGAACCATTGAGGATAGCCCAGACGCTTACGTGGGAATGCTAACGGCGATAGACGTAGACGATACCCGTAAGCGCCGCATAAATTTGGGCGCCAAAGGTAGGCTGGGTGAGGTCTTACTCAGCCACTTCCATTGTCACCTTGTGGCGCCTGGCCTGCTGTTCAAGAATAGAAGATCGAGACCCTTGCATAGATTTCGATCAGGTCGGAATCAAACAGAGGCCGCGTAGGCTTGCTTGAAACGGCTACGGCACTCGGCTGGATCCATATTGCGTTTGTAGGCGCACGGATCAGTCTGCAACACCCGCGCGAGCAGGAACTTCGGCCCTGACGCTTCGGCGATAAAAGTCGCCGCGCCAGCAATCTCGCAAGGCTCCGAGATCGTCATGGTCTCTTCGATACCTGCGCCTCGCGCCATCATCTCAAGATCAGTCCCGATACCCGTATGCCCGGCTTGCCCTCCGGTTTCACCATGCATGGAATTATCCAGGCAAACGACGGTGAGATTAGCGGGGCGAGCCGATGCCACGGTGGCAAGCGAGCCGATCCCCATCAGCATTTCCCCATCGCCATTGATCACGGCAATTTTTTGCTCGGGTGTGGAGAGCGCCACACCTAATCCCATAGGAACGGCAGCGCCCATCGTTCCGGCCATGGAAAAGAGGTTCGGGCCGTCGTCGGTCAGCGCTGCGGCATCACGCGAAGCGCCAGCGAGACCGCTGATGAGCAGCCATGTTTCGGCATTGAGGAACAGTTGCGGCAGTAATTTGCGGCGGTCGATGTTGGCTTTTGGCATCTGGCTCATGGCAATTCCCTCAAAACCCCTTGGCGCCAAGGAACTTTTGGCTCAACACGATAGCCGCCGATTGCGCTCCCGCTCCCGATGCGTGCAGAGCCGCCAACGTCGCTTTTTCGACGTCGTCACCGTGTTCGACCTTGAACACCAAAACGCCCATGGCCTTGAGCAACGGCTCGACCGCCTGACCCATCGGATATTGCCAGGGGTTTTGCTCTCCGTAATCACCACGCATGCAAACTATTATCAACAGCGGGAACCTTCCGCCATTGGCCAGCGACAGGTAATTCGGACAATTGCCCACGCCGCTCGACTGCATGCAAAGGATGCCGCGTTGCCCAACTAGGTCAGCACCGGCACACACCGCTACACCCTCTTCCTCGGAGGTCAGCAACACGGTGCGGGTTTCATTGTCGGCTTCAGCGAGTTTCACCAGGTAATCGTTGCCAGCATCCGGAATATGACAGAACAACTTGACGCCGGCATCACGCAACATGCCATACATTACGCTCGACCATTCGGCGTGCGGGTGATCGTCGGTCATGGAAATTTCCCTTGCTCGGCGCCGCCGACAATAAGCCCGCCCAGATTAGGAAACAAGCCCCTGACAGCGCTCATAAACCGCCGCTATTCGCCCCAACGCCAGATGGAAGAACACGGTGCCAAGCATCACGGGTCCTGGCTTTATTGAGGATTTCCGTCAACGCCCATCTAAGAGTACGC
This sequence comes from uncultured Magnetovibrio sp., assembly GCA_964468005.1. GTDB lineage: Bacteria > Pseudomonadota > Alphaproteobacteria > Rhodospirillales > Casp-alpha2 > TMED8. Next base: position 10,079 of record CAYXUT010000110.1, read on the forward strand.
AAATCCTTAGTCGATCGCCCGCCGGCGGTGAACAGCTGCAACCCCACGACCAGAATCGTCGCCGCTAA
>CAYXUT010000111.1:0-6622 GCA_964468005.1 uncultured Magnetovibrio sp.
TGTCCATCAGACCGCGCATGCCGGCAAGCTGCTTCATCTGTGCAGTCGAACCACGAGCACCCGAGTGCGCCATCATGTAGACGGAGTTGATCTCGTGTGACGGATCCTCGTCGGAGATCTTCTTCATCATCTCGTCGGCAACACGATCCGTGCAGTGCGACCAAGCGTCAACAACCTTGTTGTATTTCTCGCCCTGAGTGATGAGGCCGGCCTGGTATCGCTGCTCGTACTGTTTGACCATCTCTTCAGTTTCGTGAACCAGGGCTTCCTTGGTTTCCGGAATAACTAGGTCATCCTTACCAAACGAAATGCCAGCCTTACACGCGGAGTTGAAGCCCATGGCCATCATGCGATCAGCAAAGACCACCGTCTCTTTCTGGCCGCAATGGCGATAGACTTCATCAATGATGTTGGAGATTTCACGCTTGGTCAGCAGTTGGTTGATCAAGGTAAATGGCACGTTGGGGTTACGCGGTAGAATTTCCGCCAACAGCATGCGCCCAGGTGTCGTTTCAACGCGAACGGTGATCGGGTTGTTGTCCTCATCAACTGTTCGATATCGCGACGTCACCTTGGCATGCAAGCTAACCGCATCAGCATCCAAGGCCTGCTCGATCTCGCCGCCATCGGCAAACACCATGCCTTCACCCTTAGCGCTATCTCGCTGTAGACTCATGTAATATAGGCCCAGAATGATGTCCTGCGACGGCACAATGATCGGTTTTCCATTGGCCGGGCTGAGGATGTTGTTGGTCGACATCATTAACACGCGGGCTTCGAGCTGCGCTTCAAGCGATAGCGGAATGTGTACGGCCATCTGGTCACCATCAAAGTCGGCGTTAAAGGCGGCGCAGACCAACGGGTGTAACTGAATGGCCTTACCCTCAATCAGGACTGGCTCAAAAGCCTGAATACCCAAACGATGCAACGTCGGCGCCCGGTTTAACAGAACTGGATGCTCACGGATCACTTCTTCTAAGACATCCCAAACCTCGGGGCGTTCTTTCTCGAGCATGCGCTTGGCAGCCTTAATAGTCGTCGCCATGCCATAGAGTTCAAGTTTGGAATAGATAAAGGGCTTGAATAGCTCAAGCGCCATCTTCTTCGGCAAGCCGCATTGATGAAGCAGCAGTTCCGGCCCGACTACAATCACCGAGCGACCTGAATAATCAACGCGCTTTCCAAGCAGATTTTGGCGAAACCGACCCTGCTTGCCCTTGAGCATATCGGAGAGCGATTTGAGCGGACGTTTATTGGCGCCGGTAATGGCGCGGCCACGCCGGCCATTGTCGAATAACGCATCCACGGCTTCTTGCAACATTCTCTTTTCGTTGCGCACGATAATTTCCGGCGCACGCAGCTCGATCAAGCGCTTCAGACGATTGTTTCTGTTGATTACCCGGCGGTAGAGATCGTTTAGGTCCGAGGTTGCGAATCGACCGCCATCCAACGGCACCAGCGGACGCAGTTCCGGCGGAATGACCGGGATCACTTCTAGAATCATCCCTTCCGGACGCGCGCCAGATTCCATGAATGCCTCGACCAGCTTCAAACGCTTGACCAACTTCTAGCGCTTGGCTTCCGACTTGGTCTCCTTCAAATCGATACGGAGATTGGCCTCTTCCTCATCAAGATCGATTGCTTCCAACATGGTGCGCAAAGCTTCCGCGCCGATGCCGACCTGGAATGCATCTTCGCCATATTCGTCGAGGGCGGTCTGGTATTCGTCCTCTGTCATCATCTCATGTAGGCTCAATGGCGTCAGACCCGGCTCAATAACCACATGATTCTCAAAATAAAGAATTCGCTCAAGATCCTTCAAGGTCATGTCGAGAAGCAAACCAACACGGCTCGGTAATGACTTCATGAACCAGATGTGGGCAACCGGCGAGGCCAACTCGATGTGGCCCATGCGTTCCCGGCGGACTTTCTGAAGCGTAACCTCAACACCACACTTTTCGCATGTGATGCCTTTGTATTTCATACGCTTGTATTTACCGCACAGACATTCGTAATCCTTGGTCGGGCCAAAGATACGCGCGCAGAAGAGTCCGTCCCGCTCAGGCTTGAAGGTTCGGTAATTTATGGTTTCCGGCTTCTTAATCTCACCGAACGACCACGACCGGATGCGTTCTGGCGCAGCGATCGAAATTTGGATCTTGTCAAAGCGCTGGACACCCTGGTTCTGACCGAAAATTTTCATTAATTCGTACATGTCATTTACTCCTTGGGTTGCGCGCTTAGTTCAATTCGACGTTGAGGCCGAGGGAATGCAATTCCTTGACCAGAACGTTAAAAGATTCAGGGATGCCGGCTTCGAAGGTATCGTCACCTCGGACGACCGCCTCGTAGACCTTGGTGCGGCCGGAAACGTCATCGGACTTGACTGTTAGCATTTCCTGCAAGGTATAGGCCGCGCCATAAGCTTCCAGCGCCCAAACCTCCATCTCACCAAACCGTTGACCACCGAACTGCGCCTTACCGCCCAACGGCTGCTGGGTAACAAGGCTATATGGACCGATCGAACGGGCATGGATCTTGTCATCCACCAAGTGGTGAAGTTTAAGCATGTAAATATAGCCGACGGTGACCAGACGGTCGAAAGTCTCGCCCGTACGCCCATCAATAAGCGTGGCTTGGCCGGAACTCGAAAGTCCAGCCTTCTCAAGCAACTCCACAATATCCGCCTCATGTGCACCGTCGAAAACGGGGGTCGCAATCGGCACACCACTAGTAAGGTGTTCGGACATCTCATCAAGGGTCTCGTCATTGAGGGACTGAACCTCGTTACGATATTCCTTGGGATTGTAGATACTCTTGAGATGTGAACGGATCGGCGTGTAGTTATTCGATTGCCGCGCCGCGATCAGCAATTCACCCAACTGCTCTCCGAGCCCATGACAGGCCCAGCCGAGATGAGTCTCCAAAATCTGACCGACGTTCATGCGCGATGGAACACCCAGCGGATTGAGCACAATGTCCACCGGCCTACCGTCTTTCAGATACGGCATGTCTTCGGCTGGAATGATCTTCGAGATTACACCCTTGTTGCCGTGACGGCCGGCCATTTTGTCACCCGGTTGCAGCTTCCTCTTCACCGCAACGAACACCTTGACCATTTTCATCACGCCGGGGCTCAGGTCGTCACCGCGTTGCAGCTTGTCCACCTTGTTATCGAACCGAGCCTCAAGCTCGGCGATATCACCCTCGAACTGAGACTTCAGGGCTTCGATGTCCTTCATTATCTTGTCGTTGGAAACGACAATCTGCGCCATCTGCCCTACCGTATATGCGGATAGGGCTTCTACGCTCAACTTGCTGTTTTTATTTATTTTTTTCGGACCACCCACAGCCTTTCGGTTGATCAGCATGCCATGCAGGCGGGCCTGAAAGCTGCGCTCTAGGATCGCGCGCTCATCGTCGCGGTCCTTGGCGAGGCGATCTATTTCGGCGCGTTCGATAGCGAGCGCGCGCTCGTCCTTGTCAACGCCACGGCGCGAAAACACTCGTACCTCAACGACCGTGCCGGATACACCTGGCGGCAGTTTCAACGAGGTATCACGAACATCAGAGGCCTTTTCACCAAATATAGCCCGCAGCAACTTCTCTTCCGGCGTCATCGGGCTTTCGCCTTTCGGCGTCACCTTACCCACAAGAATGTCGGTCGGCTTCACCTCGGCACCAATATAAACGATTCCAGATTCATCTAGGCTCTTGAGGGCTTCTTCCCCAACGTTCGGGATATCGCGCGTGATTTCCTCCTGGCCGAGCTTGGTATCGCGCGCCATAACTTCGAATTCCTCAATGTGGATTGAGGTGAAGACGTCATCACGCACCATGCGCTCGGAGATCAGGATCGAATCCTCAAAGTTGTAGCCATTCCAGGGCATGAACGCGACCAGCACGTTGCGGCCAAGCGCCAAGTCACCAAGATCAGTCGACGGGCCATCGGCAATCGTATTGCCAGCTTGCACAGCTTCGCCAACCTTCACTAGCGGACGTTGGTGCAGATAGGTATTTTGGTTGGAGCGCTGAAACTTGCGCAGGTTATAGATATCAACGCCGGTATCGGTATGCTTATCGGCTTCCGTCGAGCGAACAACAATACGCGTTGCATCAACTTGATCGACCACGCCCGAGCGTTTGGCAACTACGGTTGCGCCAGAATCACGAGCAACGTGGCTTTCCATGCCGGTACCAACCAAAGGCGCTTCGGCGCGGATCAACGGAACCGCTTGGCGCATCATATTCGAGCCCATTAAGGCGCGGGTGGCATCGTCGTTTTCCAAGAACGGAATTAAGGCCGTGGCTACAGACACCAATTGCCGCGGTGAGACATCCATATATTCAATGTCCGCACTCATCGACATGGTGAAATCGCCGCCCTTACGCGACGAAACCAGATCGTTGACAAATTTTCCATCATCCGTGAGCGGTTCGTTGGCCTGGGCAATAGTATAGCGCCCCTCCTCCATGGCAGAGAGATAAAAGACGTCTTTACCGGCCTTACCACCTTCAACCTTACGGTATGGGGTTTCAATAAAGCCATACATATTGACCCGCGCATAAGTCGCAAGCGAGTTGATTAAGCCAATGTTTGGACCTTCTGGGGTCTCAATCGGGCAAATTCGGCCATAGTGGGTCGGGTGCACGTCGCGAACTTCGAAACCGGCCCGCTCACGCGTTAGGCCACCCGGGCCAAGCGCCGAAAGGCGTCGCTTGTGGGTAATTTCCGACAACGGGTTAGTTTGATCCATAAACTGGCTCAACTGAGACGAGCCAAAGAACTCACGTACCGCCGCGGCAGCCGGCTTGGCGTTGATTAAGTCATGCGGCATGACGGTATCCATAATTACGGAACTCATTCGCTCACGGATAGCGCGTTCCATTCGGAGCAAGCCGACACGGTATTGGTTCTCCATCAATTCACCGACGGAACGCACACGGCGGTTTCCCAGATGGTCGATATCATCGACATCCCCCCGGCCGTCTTTCATCTCGACCATGGTGCGGACCACTTCGAGGATGTCTTGCTTCCGCAGCACCCGGAGCGTGTCCTCGGTCTCAAAACCGAGCCGCGCATTCATCTTCACGCGGCCAACAGCCGACAAATCATAGCGTTCAGAATCGAAGAACAAGCTCCTGAACAGGCCTTCTGCCGATTCAAGCGTAGGGGGTTCACCCGGGCGCATAATCCGGTAAATATCAATTAACGCTTCCTCGCGGCTGACATTCTTATCGACCGCTAACGTATTGCGGATATAAGGACCGACGGTGACGTGATCTATGGCAAGCGTCGAGATATCCTCAACACCCTCTTCGATCAGCGCTTCAAGCAGTTCCTCGGTGATTTCGTCGCCAGCTTCAGCATGCACGAGCCCCGTTTTCTCATCAACGATATCAACAGCGAGGTAACGCCCAATTAGGTCTTCAACCGGCACCAAGACTTCTTTCAGCCCCTTCTCCGTCAATTGACGAATTAGACGCGGCGTCATTTTGGTGCCGGCCTCTGCAACCGTGCGGCCAGTCTTTCCGTTGACCAGGTCATTCGTCAGCTTGGTCCCGCGTTGTCGATCTGCCAGAAATAATGTTTTCCAACCGCGCTTGACCTTGGTGAAGCCTACTTCATCGTAGAAGTACTCCAGCACGTCTTCAGGTGTCATACCCTCGATCTCGGTCGGATCAAGTTCCTTACCCTTCTTCTGCGCCGCTTGGCGTTTCGCTAGAGTCTCGGCGTTGTCGAGCGCTAGCAATAGAGTTGTCACCGGCAATTTACGTCGGCGGTCAATGCGCACGTAAACGAGGTCTTTGGCATCAAATTCGAAATCAAGCCAAGAACCACGATACGGAATAACACGCGCGGCGAAAAGAAACTTACCGGACGAGTGCGTCTTACCCTTATCATGATCGAAAAACACGCCAGGTGAACGGTGCATCTGCGAGACAATAACGCGCTCGGTACCATTGATAACGAAAGTGCCGTTATCGGTCATAAGCGGCATGTCACCCATGTAGACGTCTTGCTCTTTAACGTCGCGGATAGAACGGGCTTCAGTTTCCTCGTCAACATCCCAAACCACGAGCCGCAACGTCACCTTAAGCGGCGCTGAATAGGTCATGCCACGTTGTTGGCATTCCTCAACATCGTATTTAGGCTCTTCAAAAACATAATCGACGAACTCAAGCGTTCCACGCTCGGAAAAATCATGGATCGGAAAAACCGAACGAAACACTTCCTGCAGGCCCGAGTTGTTACGATCTGCCGGCGCAACATTACGCTGCAAAAATCCTTCGTATGATGTCTTCTGAACCTCGATGAGGTTTGGCATTTCAACCGTCTCACCCAAGCGTCCAAAATTCTTTCTAACGCGCTTACGACCCGTGAACGTATCGCTCATGAGTTTGCCTTCCTTTCGCAATTTGTTGGGCCCTGCATTCCGGGCCCGCTTACAATGGGCTACCCCTAACAAGCTATATCCCGCTCAAACACCGTCTTCGAACGGGATGAAGCCTGGTGATTTCTGTTGGGAGGCCTTTCCGAAAAGTTGCAATCAACTACATTTCGACCTTCCCACCAAGGCGACGGCACCCACTTTACCGGCCTCGGTCAGGCCTATTCTAG
>CAYXUT010000111.1:6722-10117 GCA_964468005.1 uncultured Magnetovibrio sp.
TGGCGAGAATGACATCAAACTCGTCTTTCTCTTCGGCAGCGCCACCGGCGTCACCGCCGGCGTCACCACCAACGGCGGCAATAGCCACAGGCGTGGCGGCAGAAACGCCCCACTTATCTTCGAGAAGCTTCGAAAGTTCAGCAGCTTCCATAACAGTCAGAATCGACAGATCGTCGACGAGTTTTTCCAAATCAGCCATCTTAATCTCCTAAGGCTTGAATTTATTGATACTGGAAACCGGTTTCACGCAGTTATTCACCCTGCTCGGCATGGGCGCTGATGACGCGGGCCACCTGACCACCCGGCGCTTGCAGCACCTTGGCAATCTTCGTGGCCGGAGAGTTCAGCAAGCCAACAATCTTAGCACGCAGTTCGTCCAGCGACGGCAATGTAGCAAGGGCCTTGATGCCGTTGGCATCAAGGGTTTCCTCATCCAGTCCGCCACCGAGAACGATTAGCTTATCGTTCTCCTTGGCGTAATTCACCGCCACCTTGGCCGCAGCTACCGGATCATTGGAATACGCAATGGCCGTCGGCCCCGCAAACATATCGATTAGAGGCTCAAACTTGGTGTCTTTCAGGGCGAGACGCGTGAGCCGATTTTTGGTCACTTTGAACAATGCGCCCGCTTCACGCATGCGACCACGAAGATCTCCCATCTCCTTCACCGTCAACCCGGTATAGTGGGTGACGACAACCATAGAAGTGTCCTCAAAAGTCTGATGAAGCGATGCCACGAAATCTTTTTTCTCTACTCGGTCCACCGATCGTCTCCAGTTGTTGGCAGGGCATACCACCATGGCAAAGACCCTACCGTTGCACTCAAGGCCCGCTTGGGCGGCCGTCAGACGACCAATCCCTTACCGACCTATTGCCTGTCCCGTGCAACAAATCCAAGCCGCGTTCCAGCACAAGTTACCTCGTGCCACAATTCAACTTCGACCTCGTCTACGCAGGCGATCACACATTAAACCTACCCCATTTCAGGGTTCGGCACCTACGGTCTTGGACAGGTTGGAAGCAGCCCGAAAGCCATTTCCATCTCCGTTCGGCGAACCGAACGAAAATTCTTAAAAAACACCCGACTATCCAGCAGTCAAGGGACCCACATCAAGTTTCAAGCCAGGACCCATGGTGGAACTCAGACTAACCTTCTTCATGTAAGTCCCCTTAGCCCCACTGGGCTTGGCCTTGGCGATGGCGGAAACAAAGGTGGAGATATTCTCCGCCAGTGCTTCTTTACTAAAGCTTGCCTTTCCAACCCCGGCGTGAATAATTCCTTGCTTCTCGACCCTGAACTCTATCTGGCCGGCCTTGGCGGCTTTCACCGCGCTGGCCACGTCCGGCGTCACGGTGCCCAGTTTCGGGTTCGGCATCAGTCCCTTGGGGCCGAGCACCTTACCTAGGCGCCCAACGACAGCCATCATGTCAGGCGTCGCGATACAGCGCTCAAAATCGATCTCGCCACCTTGGATCTTTTGGGCCAGCTCTTCTGCGCCAACCAGATCAGCACCTGCTTCCTCGGCTTCCTTGGCCTTGTCGTCTTTGGCAAACACAACAACCTTGACTGATTTACCGGTACCATGCGGCAAAGAAACGGTGCCACGAACCATTTGATCAGCGTGGCGCGGATCAACACCCAGATTGATGGCGACCTCAACGGTCTCATCAAATTTCGTTTTGGCAGCCGTGTCTTTGATGATTTTCACTGCATCGGTAAGGGTGTAATCCTTTTCGCGGTCGATACTTTCGTAGGCGCCGCTCAGGCGTTTTCCTTTACGAGACATCAAGCACCCTCCACTTCGATACCCATGGACCGAGCCGAGCCAACAATCATCTTGCAGGCTTGGTCGATATCGTGGGCGTTGAGGTCAATCATCTTATGTTCGGCAATCTCCCGCACCTGCGCCATGGTTACCGAACCAACGACTTCACGGCCTGGCTCGTTTGCAGCCTTCGGCAGCTTGGCGGCTTTTTTCAGGAAGTAGCTCGCTGGCGGCGTTTTGGTAATGAATGAAAATGTCCGATCCGCGTAAGCCGTGATCACCACCGGGATCGGCATACCGGGCTCCATATTCTGCGTCTGGGCGTTGAACGCCTTGCAGAACTCCATAATGTTGAGGCCGGCTTGGCCCAAGGCAGGACCAATGGGCGGGTAAGGGGTGGCCTGCCCCGCCGGTACCTGCAATTTTACAAATCCAGCAACTTTTTTTGCCATTGAACTCTCAGTCTCCTAAAGGTTAAAGCGACCGGCCTATTCCCGGTGCCACTGCTGAGGGTGTGGTTCGGCTAATGGCTCGCCTCCCACACGAACGATCATATAAACCGGAAATTCCAAAATTACAACTTCTCGACCTGGGTATACTCCAGTTCCACCGGGGTCGCCCGACCAAAGATAGAAACCGCTACCTTGAGGCGTGATCGTTCCTCATCAACATCTTCGACCAAACCATTAAACGAATTGAACGGACCATCGCAGACCCTAACCTGTTCACCTATCTCAAAAGTGACCGACGGCTTGGGACGTTCGACGCCCTCTTTCACCTGATAGAGAATTCGCTCGGCTTCGACATCCGTGATCGGTGCCGGGCGGCCCTGAGCACCCAGAAAATCTGTGACCTTCGGCGTGCTCTTAACCAAGTGCCAGGATTCATCCGTGAGTTCCATGTGCGCCAGGATGTAGCCTGGAAAGAACTTTCGTTCCGAGTTAACTTTGGCGCCGCGGCGCATCTCGATCACTTCCTCGGTCGGCACTAAGACCTGATCGATTTGGTCTTCCATACCGATCTGTTTAGCCTGTTCCTCAATTGCTTGCGCCACCTTTTTCTCATAACCAGAATAAACGTGGACGACGTACCAATGCAAAGCCATGGCGCTTACCCTCCAACCCCAAGAACAGCTTTAACGCCGAGTTGTAAGGCCCAATCGACGACCATGAAAAAGATCGCAAACACGATGACCATGACGAACACCATGGCCGTCGAAATGCCGGACTCCTTTCGGGTTGGCCAAGTGACCTTGTTGGCCTCCTGGCGGACTTCCTGAATGAATTGAGCAGGGTTGGTCTTCGCCATAGTTATATCTTTCCAGTCAGTTCCGCTGGTTGCCCAGCACAAGGGAAGGTGGCAGGGGCACCAGGGCTCGAACCCGGGACCTTCGGTTTTGGAGACCGACGCTCTACCAACTGAGCTATACCCCTATCAACGATTCTCCGTTCCATTATAGAGGCAAGTTGGCCGGCGGTCTCCAAAACCACCCGTCAGCCTCGAACTTTTACTCGATGATTGACGCAACGACGCCGGCACCGACGGTACGCCCACCTTCGCGGATTGCGAAACGTAGGCCTTCGTCCATGGCAATCGGTGCAATCAAATTCACCTGCATAGCGATATTGT
>CAYXUT010000112.1:0-10114 GCA_964468005.1 uncultured Magnetovibrio sp.
GAAGTGTAGGAAGCCAAAACTAGGCTCGTTCCACGCTTTTTTATGTTTTCCGTAAAATCAATAGATCCCAACCTGCACTCTTTTGGCGTTACCTTATAAATGGTTGGGGAATTGTGTCTCCAGTAGGCTTAATCAATATCCAGCGGATAGACTGGACGGCGCACGCGTTCGTAAACGAGTTTCTTGTAGTTACGCGATGTCAGCCCACCGCCGCTGTCAACGACGATGATTTCGGATGCGATCGGCTGGAAGGCGGCGCGAAAATGGTGTGCCGATTTGACCGCGATGACGCTCTTCAGCAACGGGTCAATGCGGGCGTGACGGAAATACATCTGGTCGTAGACTTGGAACCGCCCGGACGTGATGATGACATCGATGCCGCCGATGGTGACCACGGCCGTGGCACCCATATTGACCTTAGAGCCAGCTGTCATCGGACCCTCAAGTTGAAACTGCCCGTTGGTGACGGCCTTTACCGTGCCGCGCAGTTCCAAGGGCGCGCCGTAGCCCGTGTCGGTATGGCCACCGAGTTGCAGATAGACGATGGCGCCCAAGCCGTTGTCGTGACAGGCTCTAGCCGCGACCGGATCATGGATAGTGGCGAAGGCGGCGTTCTGTAAGTCGGCCTCGATCATGCCCTTGAGCAAGCGTGTGCCGTCTCCATATCCTCCTCCGCCCGGGTTGTCAGCGAAATCGGCCAGCACCACGGGTTTGTTGGAAGGTGGAATTTCATCGACCCGGGCCAACGCCTCTTCGATGCCGATGGTCTTGATGGTATGGATGTTGCGTTTCTCCCAAAGTCCTTGGATCAACTTGTCGCCAAGGCTCGTGTGTTCTTTGTGCTCGCCGTTGCCGACGATGATGGCGCTGGGGCCGGTGTCATGGGTGTCGGCCCAGGGAAAGCCGGCGCAGATGCCGGCGGCCAGCACGTCGGGCCGGGCGAGCAGCTTCTTGCAATCGGCCAAAGCCTCGCTCATTGGACCCGGCATCGTAGTGCGGCCATGATCGGCACCGTCGAGCATTTGGCCCCGGCGGACCGTAATCACCGGTGTGATTTCACCAGTCAGCATACGCTCCAAAAACTCCGCTGCTTCCGTCGCCACTTCGTATTGGTCGATGTGCGGATAGGTTCGGTAGGGGATAAGGATGTCGGCCATCTCAGCCATGCGGTCGGTGACGTTGGCGTGGAGGTCGAGGGTCGCGGTGATCGGCACGTCCGGGCCCAGCTTGCCGCGCAATACGGAGAGCAGCTCTCCTTCGCCGTCTTCCGTGTGCTCGCAGGCCATGGCGCCGTGTAGGCACAGCATGACACCGTCGAAGGGGCCTTGCGTTTCTATGCAACCGAGCAAGATATCTCTAACATAGTTGAACATATCCTCCGTCACCGGACCGGACGGAATGGCGTTGGCATGGATCGGGTGACGAACCTCCCAACCTTTAGTTTCGCAGAAGTCGAGGTAGGCGGCGATTTCCGTCTGGGTGGATTTGAGGTTATTGGCAACCTCTTCACCCAGAAAGAGTGCGCGGGCCTGATAGGCGGCCCGGTCAGCTGGGTTCTTGGAGAAGGTGTTGGTCTCGTGTTTGAAACCGGCGATCAGGATACGGGTCATGGATATCTACCAGGGCCTTTCTTCGTGACCTGCCCAGGGGTCGTCGTCCAGCGGCCAGACCGGCCGCGCCGCGCGGTCCAAGGGAAGGCGCTTGATGTTGTGATCGACGATGCCCGGCGTTGAGACATAGATCACGGTGTCGGAAATAGCCGCATAGTTGGAATAGAAATGCTGCATCGATTTTACCACCAAAATCTTCTTCGACGTATAATCGATACCAGCATTAGCGAAAAAGCTCGGGTGGAAGTTCTGGGTGCGATTGGCGTGCACCACGTATTCGATGCCATCGGCCTGCAAGACGATGGTGTTGCCCATGCGCCGGGTCGAATTGCCGAGCCCTTCGGCTATCATGTCGTCGAAGATGCCGGTCACAGTGACCTGGAGATCCAAGGGAATGCCTGACCAGGGACCGGTCTTGCCGCCAAGTCTAAGACTAAAGTTTGCGCCGACGCCGGCACCCCGGCAGATATTGACGGCGACAGGATCCCAGATGCCGCCAATGGCGGCGTTGGTGACGCCGCGTTCGACCAGGGCCCGGGCGATGAAGGTTGAATCGCCAGCAGCACCACCGCCTGGGTTGTCGGCAATATCGCCGAAGACGATGGGCGTTGAGGACGAGGCCAAAGCCTGGTCGATAGCGGGCCCTATCTCGACAACGCTGGGAACGATTTCGGCGCGCAAGGACCAGAGTCTACGTCCCAGATCCTCGGCCAGCTGGTCTCCATGGTCTTTGGCATTGTCGGTGATTATCACCATGCGCGCCCCGACATGCGGGATGTTAGCCCAGGGGAAACCGTGCCCCAGGGAGACCGAGAGAACCTCGTCCTTGCCCTCGAGTTCTGTCATGCCGTCAACGAAGGATCTCATCGGCTCTCGGGTGGTGTGGAAAAGCTCGATCATGCGGCAATCGAAGATGCTGATGGCCGGTTTAACCTCGCCCATCAGAGTGCGGACCATGATTGACCAGAGCTCCTCGGCGCGCTCGGCAAAATCGATGTGCGGGTATTCCTTGAAGATGACAAAGGCGGTGGTGTCTTCGACAAACTGCCGGGAAATATGGCAGTGCAGATCGAGTTCGCAACCGATAAAGACATCCGGACCAACCAAGGCGCGAACGGCCCGAACCAGGTCTTGCTGGCAGTCATCGTAGCCGTCGGCAACCATGGCGCCATGTAACGACAGCATCACGGCATCAACCGGCAGCGCGGCCTTGAGATCGACCAGGATCTCATCACGGTAGTTCTCATAAGCGCGTTTCACCACAAGTCCCGACGGCGTGGCAAAAGCACAAAGGCTCTCGAAGATCTGCCAACCCGCGTCTTCCGCATGGCCGCGCCAGATCTGTAGCGGTACGCCGAACATGTTGACGGCTTCGGGATGGTCGCCGCCGCGCACCAGGTAGGTGTCCTCAAAGGCTTTGCTGTCGGTCGGCAGCGGGGCCCAGGTATGAGTTTCCGTGCCGAGGCAGGCGGTGAAGATGCGCACGGCCGTTCAGCCTTGTCCCGTCAGCGCCGCGATATCGGGCACCGGCCTCGCAGTCTCGGGATTAACCGCAAGCAGGCGTTCCATCGCATGCGCCACCGCCAACACGAAGCGGTCGGCGCCATTAGGACTGGAGATCAGAAGGCCGAACGGCATGCCGTTTGAATCGACGCCGCAAGGTATAGCGCAAGCTGCCACGGATGCCATTGTCAACGCGTAGCACGGTGCCAGCCAGCGCATATAGGACGGCATCTTCTCGCCATTGATCTCATCGACGTAGAGTTGGGCATGCGGGAACGGCGAGACGCTATTGACCGGCGAGATCAGTACATCCACCTCACGCATCATATCGACGAAGCCCCGGTAGTAGCGGGTCTGCTGCAAGTTGGCCCAGGCGACGTCGCTGGCGCTGTATTTGTTGGCGCGTTCAGTATTGTTGATGACGTTGGGGCCGAGCAGATCGCGGTTGTTCTTTAAGCGCTCGCCGTGCGCCGCCACAAAGTTGGTGGCGCGAATAATCTCGAAAGCCTCGTGCAGGTCATCGTCGAAGGGCGGGTCGCGGTCATCGGCCTGCGCGAACACGTGGCGGAATGTCTTCACCCGGTTTTGGAAAGTCTTGCGGATACCGTTATCGATGGGAACAACGCCAAGGTCTTCGGAGACGGCGACGTTGAGCGTCGAGAGATCGACGTCGGGGAGTGGATCCAAGAGAGCCGGATCAAACCCGTGACTGAACGGATCACGCGCGTCATCATCGGCCAGGACGCCAAGCAACAGTGCTGCGTCGGCAACGCTTCGCCCCATGGGGCCCAGCACTGAATAGGGGTTCAGGCCGACGGTTCGAACCTCGTTCGGTACTGTTCCCGGCGACGGCCTAAACCCGACGACGCCGCAGAAGCCCGCAGGAATGCGGAGGCTACCGCCGTAGTCGGACCCGGTCGCCAGGGTCACCATGCCGGTTGCCAATGAGACGGCTGAGCCTCCTGATGACCCGCCGCAGGTCAGTTCGGGGTCAAACGGATTGCCGGTGGCGCCGTAGACGCGGTTCTTTGTGTTAGCGCCGGCCCCGAATTCGGGCGTGTTGGTCTTGGCGAAGACAATGCCGCCAGCAAATCTGATTTCGGCGATCGAACGCTGATCTTCTTCGGGGACATTGTCCTCATAGAGTAGCGATCCGAAGGTGGTCTTAAGACCAGCCGTAACCTCCAGGTCCTTGGCACCGATGGGAAGTCCATGCAGCGGGCCGATTGCGGCACCGGACATGATGTCGTCTTCGGCTTTCTTGGCCTCGGTCCGGGCACGTTCAAAGTCTGTGGCAACCACAGCATTGACGGCGCTGTTGATCGCCTCAATCCGGGCAATGGAGCTATCAATAAGATCGATTGGAGATATCTCCTTAGTGCCGATCATGTGCCGGGCATCAACGGCCGAAAAGTCACAAAGTTCATTCATGATAAAAGGGTCTCCAGATTGGGGATTGGTCGCGCGGTCATGGGGCTGCGACTAAGATGGTTTTCCAGTTGGGTCGCGGCTTCAAGCAGGAACTTGTCTCCACGACGTGGCCCGACGATCTGGATGCCGAAAGGCAGACCAAGATGATCGAGGCCGCAGGGAATGGCGATCACCGGGTGGCCGCTGAGCGTAATGATAGAGCGCACCAGGGAAGCATCTACGTAGTTCTCCATGGGTTTGCCGCCGACGGTCTTGGGGATACCGTCCTCGATACGGAATGCGCTGACGGCATTCCCGGGTACGATCAGAAGATCAATATCAGCAAAGAAGTCTTGAAAATTCGCATTGAACCGTGCCCAAGCTTTCTCAGCCTGGGCCGCGTCAGTCAGCGTCATGCCTTGGCCGGCTTTGACATTGGCGATGATGTTGGGCGAAAGCACATCGGCATGGTCGCGGACACGCTCGGCATGGTTGGCTAGAAAGTAAAGACAGCGTAGAGTCCAAAGTACGTCGCGAACGCCTGTCACCTTTGGTTCGTGCTTGGCGAAGGTGGAGAAGGTGCCGGACATGGCGCCGACCGCTTTTCGGAAGTCCGCTCGGATGTCGTCATCAAGCGGCGCAACGCCTGCGAAGTCTTCACTCCAAGAAACCCGAAGCGACGACAGGTCCGATTTGCCGAGTTCGGCGAAGCCGGCGGCATCGCAAGGTCCTGACATCGGGTCGCGAGGGTCTTCGCCGGCCAAGCCCGTCATCATCAAGGCCGTGTCCGGAACGGTTCTCGCCATCGGCCCCTGGACACTGAAATGTGTGTAATTGAGGGTCCGGCCCTCACGCGCCACCAGTCCGGGCGTCGGACGGAACCCGACAACGCCACACCAGGTGGCGGGATTGCGAAGGCTGCCAAAGGTATCGGAACCATGCGCCATCGGTAGCATGCTACAGGCTACGGCGGCGGCCGATCCACCTGAAGACCCGCCCGATGTGCGCTCAAGATCGAAGGGGTTGCGGGTTGCGCCAAAGACTTTGTTGGTGGTGTTGGAACCGGCGCCGAACTCAGGCGTATTGGTTTTGGCCAGAACGATCGCTCCGGCACGGCGCAAGCGCGCCACCAACGCCTCATCAGCCTCTGGTACGTTCCGGGCGTGCAGCAAGGAGCCGTAGGTAGTTCGCAGGCCCTGGGTGGCATTGAGATCCTTGATGCCGATGGGAAGGCCATGCAATGGCGGCAGGTCAGCGCCGTCACGAACGGCCTTCTCGGCGGCATCTGCCTCTTTCTGAGCTCGTGGTATATCCATCGCCGTAATGGCGTTGACGGCGCCGTTAGTCTCCTCGATTCGATTGAGGCAGCTCCCCAACAGCTCCGCGGGCGAAAGCTCTCCGCAGGCAATCAGGCGCCGTGCTTTAGTGGCATCAAGGTCACATGGCGCGTTCATGGTGCTTCCGGTCTTTCATGGCCGGTAGGCGGTCGCGGGATCGCCCAAGTCCCAATAGACACCGGTGATCAGCTCGAGGCCTTCGCGGGTCAGCGGCCAAATAATGTGCTCGTTGGGTGCGTGCTGCGAACAGCCGGTGTAGCTCAAAGGCATCCAGACAAACGGAATGCCAAGCACGTCTTGGAACACGTCGTTGCAGATGGAGCCGCCGGAGTTGGGTAGCACGGCAGGGGTGGAGCCGTAGGCGCGGGTCACTGCTTCTTTCATCCAATGCGCCCAGGGGTGGTCCGGATCGGTGCGCGCGGCTGCAAAGACGGCGTCATTGCTTGGTGGTGGATCGATGATCTCGATCGCCTCGAAGCCGTTTTCGTCAAGATGCTTGCGTAAGGCCGGGCGAATATTGTCGGGGTCCGTGCCAATAACGTAACGAAGCTGGCAGTTTGCGTGCGCCGTTGGCGGCACGGCGTTGACGGGCCGGGTTGGGTTTCCAGTTTTGAAGGCCAGCACTTCGAAACTGTTCCAGGCATAAACCTTTTCTGGCGCGGTCAGGCCGGGTTCGCCCCATTCTGCGTTGATTTCGGGTGCGCTTTCGCCACCTTCGCGCTTGACGTCCTTTAAAGCTTCGCGGACGGAGTTTGAAATCGGCGGCAACCGCCAACCCTCCACCAATATCTTGCCATGGGTATCGACTATGGTGGCAAGTGCGTGCGAGAGGATGATCCCGGGGTTGGCCAAGAGCCCGCCCCAGTTGCCGGAATGATGGCCGCCTTCACGCATTTCCAGCATTAGATCGAAGTTATGCAGGCCTCGGCAGCCGAGGGTCAGGTTGGGCTTGGTGATATCGACGCGCGGCCCGTCGGAGGCGAAAAAGACGTCAGCGGCAAAGTTGTTTTTGTTCTGCGTGACCAGTTCTTTCAAGCCCTTGGAGCCGTTCTCTTCACCGGTCTCGATCATAAACTTGGAATTGAAACCAAGCGATCCTCGTTCATTGATAACCGATTTCAACGCTGCCATATGGACAGAATGCTGCGCCTTGTTATCAGCGGTACCCCGTCCGTAGACCTTTTCGCCGTCCCGCTCCAACGTCCAGGGGTCGCGATCCTCGGCCCATTGCCCCTCCTGGCCGCGGACCACGTCGCCATGGCCATAGCCCAAGATCGTCGGCAGATCATCACTTTCGTGCCGATGTGCCAACAACACCGGACCCATGCCGTCGATGGGATTGTCGTAGACGCTGCAGATATAACCCATGGCTTCGAAGCCGGGTTGCATTTCGTTTTCAAGGTAGCGGTATAGCTCCGGTCGGCATTCCGGCCTTTGGCATTCCGTCGGAATGGCGACACGGCGGGCCAGATCGGCCCAAAAGCCGCTCTCCTCATCATCGAAATAGGCCAGGGCCAGGTTGGTAGCGGCTTTACGGGTCATGATGTTGCTTCCCCTTGCTTTGGCTCAGACGGCGCGCCGTGGTATGCCGTCCTCCCCCAGGTCCCAATAGATGCCGGCCATGATGCCCAACGCCTCGCGGAACTGCGGCATCAGAATATGTTCGTTCGGCGCATGCTGCGAACAGGCGGCATAGGAATGTGGAATCCAGATCGTCGGCAGGCCAAGTGTGATATTGAAGAGATCGTTGCAGATCGAGCCTCCCAGACTCGGCAGCGTGGATGCCTTCGTACCGGTGGTCCGTTCAAGCGACTGTGACGCCCATGTTGCCCATGGGTCGTCGATGGGCGTAGCCGCGGCGGCAAAATCACCGGCGTTCTCCGGCGGTGGCGGCAAAACTTCAATGGACTCAAAACCGTTCTCATCTAGGTGCTTGCGGAGCGCGGGAATGATGTTGTCGCGGTCGGTGCCGGCGATGAAACGGAGTTGGCAGTGAGCCATGGCTTTGGGTGGAACGGCGTTGACCGGCCTATCCGGATTGCCGGTCTTGAAAGCTAAAATTTCGAAGCTATTCCAACCATAGACCTGTTCAGCAGAGGTCAGGCTGGGCTCGCCCCATTCAAGGTCAATCACCGGTGCATCATCGCCGCCGCTGACGTTGATGGAGGCTAAGGCCTCACGCTTGGAATTACTCATCGGCGGTGGCAGCCAGTCCTTGATTAGAATTTTCCCCGTAGGAGAAACGATCGTCGAAATGGCATGTGAGAGAATGACGCCCGGATTGGCCAACAGGCCGCCCCAGTTGCCGGAATGATGGCCACCTTCGCGCATCTCAAGCGAAAGACCGAAGTTCTTACAGCCCCTGGCGCCCAAAAAGATCGTTGGGCTCTCGGGCGCCACGCGAGGCCCGTCGGAGGCGATGAAGACGTCGGCCGAAAAGGCCTCCATGTTGGATCCAATAATTTTATCGAGGCCAGGAGAACCATTCTCTTCACCCATTTCAATCATGAACTTGGAATTGAACCCAAGTTTACTTCTCGCTTCCAGGACTACCGCCATGGCGGTCATGTTAACGGTGTGCTGGCCCTTGTTGTCGGCGGAGCCACGCCCATACAGCTTGTCGCCGCGCAAGGTTGCAATCCAGGGATTAAGGCCTTCAGCCCATTGATCGTCTAACCCCCGGATCACGTCGCCGTGTCCATAGCCTAGCACGGTCGGCGAGCCTTTTTCCTCGATACGTGTGGCCAATAATACCGGCCCCTTTCCTTCGATGGGATTCTCAAACACCTGGCAATCATGACCCATGGCCTCAAAGGCCGGAACCATCTCATCGTTGAGGTACTGGTCAAGTGCGGCGCGGCTATCGGTCTTTTGACTTTCCGACGGAATGGCGATGCGGCGTGTCAGGTCGTCAAGAAAGTACCCGTCGTCGAAATAAGCATGGGCGGCGGCAACAACGTCTTCACGGCTCATACGGCATTCTCCGACGCCTTGTCATAGAGATGGCATTCGACATGGCCGGTTGGCATGGAAATGGGGCTTGGCGCCCGGGATGAACAATGGCCCATGACCCTGGCACAGCGTGGATGGAAAGTGCAGCCCGATGGCGGTTCCACCGGGTTGGGATAGGCGGCACCAAGATGCGTGTCCGGCACGTCGAGATTGGGGTCTGGGGTCAGCACTGATTCGAGTAGGGCTTCGGTATAGGGATGCTGCGGTTTGGTAAACAACGTCTCCGTATTCGCCTCCTCGACGATGCGCCCGAGATACATGACCGCGACGCGCGTTGCCATGTGTTCGACAACGGCAAGATTATGACTGATCACCACGTAGGTGAGGTTTAGTTCGCTCCTAAGGTCCTGAAGCAGGTTGAGAATTTGCGACTGCACAGATACATCGAGCGCCGAGGTCGGTTCGTCACAGATTACCACCTGCGGGCGGTTGATTAACGCGCGCGCGATGGCGACGCGTTGGCGCTGACCACCAGAAAGCTGGCTTGGATAGTTCTGGAACACGCGCGACGGCAAGCCAACCAATTCCATGATTTCATCTGCACGCCTTCGCCAGGTTTCCGGATTGGGATCGCCTTTCGCCTTTAAGGGTAAGGTGATGATGGAACCGATGGACTTCCTCGGATTGAGGGACGAATAGGGATCTTGAAAAACCGGCTGCAGAAGCCCCGCGATTTCAAGCCGGCCCAATTGGTCGACGGGTTTTCCCTGGATGTTGACGGTGCCGGCGGTCTGCGGCTCCAGGCCGAGCAGCATCTTCGCCAGCGTCGTCTTGCCGCAGCCCGATTCGCCGACCAGAGCGACCACGTCACCGCGGTTGACCGTGAGATCCACACCGTTGACCGCGTGCAGCGGTCGTTTGCCACGAAAGGCACCAGCGGAAATCATGAACGTCTTGGTGACGTGCTTCGTTTCAATCATCACGTCGCTCATGCCGGCACCTTTTGCTTCAGGTTTTCAGCACATTGCTCGATGCTGAGTAGGCAGCGGTACTTGTGCCCGGCTTCGATGCCGGCACCCAGATCCACATCGTCCGCACCGCAGGCCGACCATGCATACGGGCAACGATCGGTGAACCGGCAACCCCTTAGGTGGCCGACCAAGGAGGGCACGATGCCCGGGATTGAGCCCAAATGTGCGCCACGCTCGGTCTTGCCGGGGATCGGTATGCATTCCAGCAAGCCTTGGGTATAGGGATGGGTTGGGTTTTCAAATACCTGCTTCGCAGCTCCTTCCTCAACAA
>CAYXUT010000113.1:0-9964 GCA_964468005.1 uncultured Magnetovibrio sp.
GAAATCCCTAAAACACCGCGTGTTGGTAATAGAGGCATGTGTAGCGTGCGGGTCATACACTAAAGAGTTACATACCTAAAATGGCTGTAGTTATTAGAGCCTGCGCCGGTTATGGGTTAAATTTTCGATCTATGGGAATTAAGGCCCCCACGATAAGGTCTATTGAAAATAATGTTCTGCCTTGCTTGACTCTGCATGAACATTTGTAATGGTAGCTATTAATGTATTTATTATTTTCATGAGCGTAGATCCGTTTAATCTAGGCTTCTCAAGTTTTACCAATGGGCACTTAACTGATTGCGATCACGGAAATGTTGAAACTCGAATCTCTAACTAAAGAATTTGGCGAACTTACCGCTGTTGATAGTGTCAACCTAGAGGTGCCGCAAGGCCAGATGCTCGGTATCATTGGGCGTTCGGGTGCGGGTAAGTCGACATTGCTACGCATGATCAACCGGCTTGCCGACGCGACATCAGGTAAAATTACTTTCCAAGAAGATGGCTCGGCTGTAGATGTTAACGCTTTAAAGGGACAAGAATTACGCGATTGGCGCACCCACTGCGCGATGATATTCCAGCAGTTCAATCTGGTCCCGCGTTTGAACGTTATCACCAATGTGCTGATGGGCCGGATCAATTATAGCAGCGTGTTCAAAACTTTGCTGGTAATGTTTCCATCAATCGAGCGGGCCTTTGCCATTAGGGCCTTAGACCGTTTAGACGTCAGTGCGCAGGCGTTACAGCGGGCTGATACACTGTCGGGTGGCCAGCAGCAACGCGTCGCTATTGCCCGCGCGCTTGTGCAGGAACCAAAAATTCTCCTCGCCGATGAACCAATAGCGTCGCTTGACCCCAGGAATGCGCAGATCGTTATGGATGCATTGAAGACTATTAACAAAGATGACGGAATTACTGTGATCTGTAACTTACATACATTGGATACCGCAAAAAAATACTGCGACCGTGTCGTTGGCATGAAGCTTGGAAAAATAATATTTGATGGCCATCCTTCGGAACTTACAGATGAGCAGGCGCGTGATATTTATATGAGTGGAACGGAGGAAGATGAGGAATTTTCGGCAGCGATAACGTCCACGACTATATAGATTTAATTAGTTCGTGATCCTTTTCGAGAGGAAGAATACAATCGGAGCGGATTCGGTAAATGCCCGGGTTCTGTTGAACTGAGAAGAGAAACACACCCCAATAATAAAAGTTAACAAGGCAAACCCACAGAAACATAGAAAGTCTTAAAAACCTAGGAGGAGAATATGGTTAGAAGAAATTTCTCATTTTCCGGCCTTGCTGCTGTTCTTGCGTTTGCATTGGTAGCGGCATCGACTTGGTCGGTAAAAGCTGACAAATACATCGGAGGCTGGCAGAAAGAGTACCCAACTATCAAGTATGGGGTCATTTCAGTTGAAACGGCGGTGGATATTCTTAAGAGCCAAAAGGCTTTTGCCGCCTACGCAGCTAAGGAATTGGGCATCGAATTCCAGCTGTTCACGGCGTCGGAATACGCAGGTATTATGAATGCGCTCGCTTCTGGTCAAATACAGGCCGGATGGCTCGGCGCTAGTTCCTATGCGTCGACTTGGTCCGACTGTAAGTGTGTAGAACCCTTAGTCGGTGCTCAGAATTTGCAAGGCGGCATGGGCTATAACTCGGTGCTTATTGTTAAGTCGGGAAGTCCTTATAAAAAGTACGAGGACCTTAAAGGCAAGACCGTAGCGCGCAACGATCCGCATTCTACGTCTGGTTTCCTAATGCCAACGGTGACCTTTGCTGACATGGGTAAGCCAGTCGATAAATATTTCAAGTCACCGCTCTCGGGCGGCCACCAGCAAACTATCGTAGGTGTGCTCAACGGTACGTACGATGGCGGTTTCACGTGGACAACGCGTGGGGATGGCTTTGGCGCTATCCGCAAGATGATCGACAAGAAGCTTCTAAAACGCGATCAGATCCGTGTTATCTGGACGTCTCCGTTGATTGCTACGCCGCCAGTAGTGATTCGCTCAGACTTGCCATTAGCGATGAAGGCGGACCTAGAAAAGATGTTTGTTCGTCTGATTACTCGGGACAAGAAGCTCGCCGAAGCTGTGGGTCAGGGTAAGAACTTGGGGCTTAAGCGTGTATACCACGAGGATTACGTCCCGATCATCAATGCCAAGCAATGGCTGAAGGATAACCGTAAAAAGAAGTAACAATAGGTGTAGTTTTTTGGTAGGAGGTGCCCGTCAGGCATCTCCTACCTCACTTTCTTAAAGATCTTTATTTTTTAGAGCATAGATTTGATGGCATCTGATTCAACTAAAATGGATATTGCCACGCACTTTGAGCTGGCTCGCGCCGACTATCTTGGTCGAAAGCGCATGTACCTTGTTATTTTTTGGCTTGGTTTTTTTGCGTTTCTCGCCACTGCAGTTTGGCATAGTGGGTTTGATATTATTTTGGTCATAGAAGGCCTACCCCGTACTACTGATTTTATCGTTAAAATGTACTCCGCCATTCGGTGGGAGCATTTCTGGGAAGATCTGGCAGAATGGTACTGGGGCTTCGGCGAATGGGTGGATGCGCTATTTGTTAGTCTTTTGATGGCCTTCATGGCCACGGTACTGGGCACCACCTTCGGTGGCTTGCTTAGTTTTTTTGCGTCTCGTAACCTAGCCCGGCACTATGCCACTTACTTTGTTACCCGTCGCATGCTTGAGATTGCTCGCACGGTGCCTGACATTGTTTGGGCTTTGATATTTATTTATCCGTTCGGAATTGGACCGCTTGCCGGTATCCTCGCCTTGATCATCCATACCACGGGCGCTCAAGGGAAGCTTTTCGCTGAAGTTAATGAAAATGTTGATAGCAAACCCATTGAAGGTGTCCGTGCTGCGGGTGGTAACTGGTACGAGGAGATCCGGTTCGCTGTGGTCCCCCAGGTTATGCCTAATTTCATTTCTTATACCTTTTGGCGAATGGCGCTCAACGTACAGGCTGCAACGGTCATGGGCTTTGTCGGGGCAGGCGGTATTGGCCACGAGTTGATCACTGCAATCAAACTTATGTACTTTCTTGATGCGGGAGCAATTCTTCTAATGATAATTGGCACGGTATTTCTCATTGATATGGCTAGCGAGAAATTGCGGCATTACATTATCGGTAAAGAAACCCTGGGTGGGTCATAGAGAGAAGTAAACATGAATGCCAGATTGACTGATATTACAGCAGACCTGATTGCCGAAGACGAGGCACGGTTCCCAGAGGTATTTACCATGCCGTTGAGGGAAAAGTTGGTCCGCGTACTTGTTATCGGCGGTGGCGGCATGGTGCTGCTTTACGGCCTGATTCGATTTGGCTTTTTCTCCGAAAAATTCTGGGGGGCTTTTGGTCGTTTAGGTGTAATGGTTGGGCAGATGTTTCCGCCTACTGGTTGGGATCAGATCGATATGTTTTCCCATGCTATTGGTGAGACACTTGCCATGGCTTTTATCGGCAGTCTAGTGGGGGGCATTCTTGCCATACCCTTCGCCTGCATGGCATCAAAAAACCTGATGCCAGTCCGCCCTGTGCAGTTTGGCTTTCGGCGTTTTGCCGACGTACTGAGGTCTGCCGACTATTTGATCTGGGGTCTAATTTTTGTCCGCGCTATGGGTTTGGGCCCAATTCCAGGGATTATGGCCATAATTATTGTGGATACCGGGATCTTGATTACTCTTTATTCGGAAGCGCTTGAAAACATTGATCGGAAGCCCATTGACGGTATAAAGGCGTCCGGTGGCGGACGGCTGCAAGTGTTACGTTTTGGTGTTATGCCTCAGGTTTTACCGGTTATTCTTTCTAATGCTCTCTACATGTTCGAGTCGAATACGCGGGCGGCGACCATTCTTGGTATTGTTGGCGCCGGTGGTATCGGATTTCTGTTATCCGATAATCTACGAGCCTTCGAGTTTTCTAATGCTTGCACTATCATCCTCATGATTATCGTCGTTGTTTATTTCATTGATTACATGTCGAAAAAACTACGAGAGCGGTTTATTCATGGTGACCGTGTTTCTCAGGGCCATGATCGGCCCATGGACCGGGTTGCAGGAAAGATGAGTGAGTAGGTGGCAGTTCCTTTTTTTGTCTTTCAGCCCGTACGACCCAGTCTCTCAGCATAATCAATTTCACGCGTTCCGGTCGTGAGCGGCCTGATCCTCTTTTTAGTCCTTGGTTCAGCGGCGTTGCATCCGCTCCGTGAGTTTTACATTAAGGGGGATGCTACGCCGGAAGGCGTTACCCTTGCCGTCAATATCTGGTTCTGGGTGCTCGCCGGTGCCCACGTCTTTATAGCTGATATGGATCCTTGGACGGCCTTTGAGGTCTGGCCAATGATGGTAATTTCGGGTCTTAGTTTGCTATTATTTTACAGTTGCATCGTCGCAACGATGCGCTCTGGAGATTTCTCAATATACTATCCAATTACCCGCTCATCTCCCTTATTCGTGGTTGTGTTTAGTTTTTTTATTCTTGACCAATCCTATTCACTAATAATGCTCGGCGGTATAGGTATGGTCTTGGTTGGAGCTTTCCTTCTGCAGTATCGGCCGGGTTCGCGATTACTGAGTGAGCCCAGAACCCTGTTCCTTGCATTTTTCGCCATGTGTACTCATGGGATCTTAACCCTGGCCGATGCGGAAGCTATGCAAAAGGTAGAGCCGGCGGTGTACATGTTCGTCATGTATATTTTCGTTGTACCCGCTATGGCATTCGTTCTGTCGATTAGGCGCTCAGTAGATAGCAATATCTACGGGCATCTGTTCGTCGGCTGGGTGAAGACGCCCGTCCGCTTCGCCATCGCCGGTATCACGGCCTATGCCTCATATTATATGATCCTCGTTGCCTTTCAACAGGGAGCTAACGTCGCCGCGGTAAGCGCGGTTCGCCAGGTCTCGATTCCGTTGTCGGTGCTACTCGGGTGTTTAATCTATAAGGAAGCACGAATGCCGGCGCGCTTGGCTTGGTCAGTGCTTTTGGCCTTAGGCGTCGTCGTGATCGTGTTTACAAAACAGTAGCGCCGTAAGCAAGTTCCGCTACCAGATCGAGGAATGCTCGGATCAGCGGCGCATTTCTTCGCTCCTTAAGGCAAACAACATGGGGATGCAGAACGATTTCGGTGCCAGAAACACGCAGTGATTTCAGGCGTTCGTGTGGTAGAGTTTCATCTTCTAGCGCTATCCCAACGCCGAGTCCATTTGCGACTGCCTCTCTCACGGCTTCGCGGCTGCCAATGGCAAGCACTGGTCGGATTGTAACGTTGTTTTGCGCAAGCGCATGTTCAAAAGCATACCTAGTTGCGGAGCCTTCTTCCCGGAGTACGAAACGCTCCCCTTCTAGATCACAGATATCAATTTTATCGAGTGCCGCCCAAGCGTGATCGTCGCGAACTAGAAGTACGATCCGATTCTCACCGAATGGAACCGAATATAAGCGGGTGTCGATTTCTTCAATTGGCAGAATACCGATGTCGCTACGAAAGTTCAGGACGCCACTTAGTACGTCTTGAGAGTTGCCTAATGAAACGGATAGCTCAACCTCCGGATACCGTTGTCCAAATGCCACAATCATATTGGTCACTTGGCTGGGCCCTATGGCACCAATCCTGAGGTGGCCGGAGCGCAAACCACTGGCCTCGGTAAGGACGCTAACGGCTTCTTCCTCGAGGCTGAAGATATGCTGGGTAATGCCTAAAAGAGCGTCACCAACGTCGGTCAGTTCCACGTGATGACCATGTCGAGCAAACAGCTCCACCCCAAAATCCCCTTCTAACGCCTTGATATGCGTGGTGATACTTGGTTGGCCTACGCGAAGAGATACGGCTGCTTCTGTAAAGCTACCCTCCGTTGCGACCGCATGGAAACACCGTAAGCGTTTAAAATTCAAAGATTTTTTTGATTTTTTCATAGCTCATCTGGATCTTTAAATTACTCGTATTTAAAAATCAAATAAATTCTATCTGAATAATGAATTGGATCTAGTTCGCCCTTGGATTTAGTTTGGCCTTCACGAAACACTCATCCGGTATTTCCTTTTGGTTGTGCCCCGTTCCCGTTGTCGGTCAACGGCGGTAGTACAATAGGTCCCCGGAAAAATGATGCCACCCGCTTTGAGGAAAAACCATGAACGAGATGAAAACCGCTGCCGATCCAAGCAAGAAAAACCTGCCCTATGGTGGATACTATCAAAATCAAATCCCCGCACATGATCCGTTCTTGACAGAGTCTGGACCCGGCACTCCGACCGGAGATTTTCTACGCCGCTTCTGGCATCCGGTCTGTATGGCTGAGGAACTGAAAGAAGTGCCGCGCTTCCTAATGATACTAGGGGAAGAACTCGTCGCTTTCCGTGATGGTAGTGGACAGATTGGCGTCTTGCACGCGCATTGTAGTCACCGTGGAGCGTCGCTTGAATACGGCATGATCAAGGAACGCGGGATCATGTGCTCATATCACGGGTTTCGCTTCGATGTTGATGGCAGCTGTCTCGAGGTGCCGATGCCGACAGGTGAGGAGGAGGAAGGCTGTCGCCTAGCAAAAACCATCTGTCAAGGTGCCTATAAAGCAATCGAGCAACACGGCCTAATTTTTGCCTACATGGGACCACCAGAAGAAGAGCCACCTTTCCCATATTGGGAAGAGGATTTCACCTGTCATCCAGATGATAAACTGGTGCCCTTCTCCAATGTACAGACCTGTAACTGGCTACAGGTTCAAGACAATGCCGCTGATCAGTTTCACCATACTCCGTTGCATACGACAGCCTTGATCGAGGGTTACGAACAAGGAACGACCTTCGGCGAAGCCGGTGCCGCAGCCTACGTTATCCGACCTGATCTGCAGTTTTTCCCTGTGCACGAAGGCCGTAGTATGGCCTGGACCTCGTCAAGGCGCGTTGATGACGACTATCTTTTCATTCGCATCAACCACCAGATCCTGCCGAACGTCAGCTTTCACTCATACCTGTTTGAGGATGGCAAGGCATCGAAGCATTTCAGTCGGATCCACATGTACCGCTGGACCGTACCAATTGACGACACCAATTGTAAGATGATTGGGTGGCGGGCAATAGGCCCTCATATCGACCCCAGGAATGTCGGTAACGAGAGCCTCGTCGGCTTTGAGAAGATTGACTTCCTGGAAGGACAGTGTGGAATCCGTCGGCCTGAACGGGCGACCTACGACGAAGACGATCTACCGGTACCGCCGAAACACCACCGCGAGCGGGACTGCTATCGCGATAGCCAACGCGCACCGGGCGATTACGAGGCGACAGCATCACAACGTCCGATTGCCGTTCATGCCCTTGAAAACCCGATGAAATTTGATGGTGGAGTTTATCTCTCCCGTAAGCAATTACGCGACGCGGTCACAGAGCGTAACGAAAAAGCGACTGGGGCAGGCTGGAAGGAATGGCTAGAAAGTGTTGACGGTAAACCAAACACGTATTGCTCAGGCAATGTCCTGAAAGTTCCCATCGGTGATTCAGCCGAAGAGGAGGTAGAGCGCCGACGCGTTGTGGCCCAGCGTTGTATTCAGGCTATTACCGACGGTGACGAGATGCCATCTGCGGAGCGTGATGCTTTCATCAAAGATAAGATGGCTGAAATTGAACGGGATTATGCAAACTGATCACAATCGATCCCGTCACTGTGTTTGGAGTTTTGGCTGCTAAGGGAAAATTCTTTTGAAGAATGGTCACGACGCTGAGCGACCATGATGCGAGTTGTATATTTCATATGAACGATGTAACCGAGCCCGCTCTCTCGCAACAGCAATATCCAACTCATGCTCAGCGACTTCAGGTGCGACAAGTCACTTATCAAGCCGTAGGTATTAATTCCTATGAATTGGTATCTCCTGAAGGTAAGGATCTACCAGCATTTACGGCCGGGGCCCATATTGATTTCTATTTTCGTGATGGCAGTGTGCGTCAATATTCCCTCTGTAACGACCCCAAAGAACGCCACCGTTATCTCATCGCAGTCTTGCGCGAGTCAGAAAGTCGAGGTGGCTCGGAAGGTCTCCATGATCGGGTTCATGTCCAGCGTACTGTTTGCATCGGCGAGGTTAGGAACAATTTCCCACTCAATCCAAACGCTAAACATCACCTTTTGTTAGCTGGGGGTATTGGCGTAACTCCCATGATGTCAATGATTGCGGAAATCCAAGCCAACGGCGAATCCTTCTCCATGCATTATTGCAGTAAGTCGCCTGAGCACATGGCCTTCAGGCCGGAACTAGAGGAGCTGGTGGTAGCTGGTAAGGTCATCCTTCATCATGATGGGGGGGACCCTAGTCAAGGTTTAGCCATCGAAGCGCATCTGGCTACGCAGGAAAATGGCGTCCACGTTTATTATTGTGGGCCTCCCGGGTTCATGCGAGCCGTTAAACGGGCTACTAAGCATTGGGTTGACGGCACCATCCATGCTGAACATTTTAGTTCCATAGCATCACCGAAGGCGCAACAGACAGCGGAAGAAAGGAAGGCGGTCGGTGATGGTGGGGTTGGGATTGGCTTTCAAGTCGTGCTTGCAAGCAGTGGTGCTAGTTATTTCGTCGCCAATGATAAAAGCATTGCCGAGGTCCTCAAGGAGAACGGGGTTCATGTTGAGACATCGTGCAAATCTGGTTTGTGTGGAACCTGTAAGACCCGCTATCTCGAGGGCGAAGTGGAGCATCATGATCTTATTATGGATGCTGATGAACAGGCAAACTACCTAACGCTTTGTTGTTCACGGGCGAAAAGCCGAGCTTTGGTGATTGATATTTGACTGGCGATGGCCGTTTGTTACTCGCTTTCGATTTATCGGTCTGCGAGCTTTGTCGCGACTTCGAAGAACGTTTTGATTAGTCTGGCTTTGCTTCGGTCTGTATGGCAGACAACAAGAACTTGCATCTTTAGGCCGATGTCAGAGATTCGTAGCGCGTGAACATGCCGGCTTGGAATGTGCTCTTCCTCAGATATTATACCGATGCCAACATTTTGAGCTACGGCTGCGACAATACCGTCCTTACTACTTATTTCTAGGGCGAAATTGACCGTTACGTTTTCCCGCGCTAAAGCGCTTTCAAATGCATCACGCGTTAGCGAACCGAGCTCACGACGGATTATTTTTTGGTTGGCCAATTCGGAAAGGCAAACGCTATCCCGGTCACTCCAGGGATGAGATCGGGGCACGATGACGATCGGCTGCGGGTTGCTATAGGTCAGACTATGAAGCATAGCGTCATTTGTCTGGCGACCAACGATGCCAATATCTACTCGATAGTCGATCACGTCTTTGAGAATGTCACGGGAGTTTCCGAAATTAACGGAGACCTTAATTCCAGGATAACTCTGATGAAAAACAGCAAGAATTTCGGCAGCCTGGTAAGGACCGACTGCACCGATCTTTAGGTGCCCCGCCTCAAGGTTGTTGACGGCTTTAAGAAATGTGACAGCCTCGTCTTGATTGCTGATGATCCGATGGGCAATTTTTAGCAATTGTTTTCCGGTTTCAGTTAATTCTACTCCGCGCCCGTGCCGTCGGAATAAGTCTATACCGTACGAAGCCTCGAGTTTTTTTATTTGGCTGGTAAGAGTTGGCTGGCTTACATGCAATACTCTAGCCGCTGCCGTGAAACTACCTTCACGGGCAACGGCATAAAAGGTACGGAGCTGGGTTGGGAGCATCAATATATAATAAACAATGATATATTTTTTTTATATATGAATTATCGTTTTTTTATCTTTGATCAATATTTATCTCCGTGGGATACTTTCATTTATTGAATTGAGCTTGAAGTTGAGGGGAGAAGGTCAATGGTTATGACCTCGCGGGAACGCGTTCTAAGTGCTCTGCACGGTAGAGAGGTCGACATTGCCCCAGTGGCTAACCCAAACTCCATCATTACCAGGGAGATGCAAGACAAAGTCGGTGCTTACTTTC
>CAYXUT010000114.1:0-9873 GCA_964468005.1 uncultured Magnetovibrio sp.
CAATCGCTTCTTCAAGCTTGGCATTAATTTCCGACCCAGTCTGGTCAGTCTCCTTGATGAATTGAGCGAGACGTTCCTCATATTGTGGCGCATGGAATTCGTTAGTTTCGAAGAATGGCTCGTTGTTGACGACGTAGCAGGTTGAATGGCTGAGATAATCAACGCGGTAACCCAGACTTCCTTAGATGTGGCAGCAGCTTTGTTCTGACCTCGATGGCGTTAACTTTAATGCTCTCTTTCTCAAGGTTGTCGAAATGGAGCTTGGCGGAAAATTCCGACAAAGTGATGAGGAAGCAAACGCCCTCCGTTTGCGCCGAGAGCGTAAGCGCGATTCTGATTGAAGTCTCAGGCCCCGGTGGAAAGTATAATGAGCTTCACGGTTTTCAGATCTTTAGCCTCTCGGATGCACTTCAACAGGTTGAGCCCATCGACTTCCGGCATCACCAAGTTACAGATAATTTAGTCCGACTTGTAATCGAGAATCTTGTCATAGGCGCCGACGGTATTTCTGGTCAGTGTTACGGCATAAACTAAAGCTTCGAGCATCTACCCAATGATTCTTGTTGTCAGTTCATCATCTTCGACCACGATGATACTGGATTGCTTCTTGTGCCAAAACGTGTCCCCTGTGTTGATCATGGTACCCGATTTACTAAATTTGTTTGCACTTTTCTATCGCAGCTAAGTTCAACAACAAACCAAAGCTATGCTGCGGGTGGCACGCGATTTTAGTGATTACAAGAAACGGTTCCTAAGGCAATTGTGCTGGGCTGAGGGAAGCTAACCTATGGGTGAAAAAAATGGGGCGCTGCCGGGGAGGGTCCCCGACGCGCGCCCCGAGTTTCCCAGGGAGGATTCGTAGTTCAAGGGGCTCAAGAGCATCCGCTGGTCGCCCCACAGGTATTGCACTTCAGACATGTGCCGTTGCGCACCAAGGTCATATTGCCGCATTCACCACAGGGGTCACCCTCGTAACCCTTCATGCGGGCTTCGCGTGCACGGTCCATGAGAACATCCGTTTCATCCATGATTGTTTCGGAAAGAGAATAGCTGGGTACGGCCTCGGCAATGGCTTCCGGCGGCGTCACCTGTGCGCCGACTGCCTGGGCCACCGGCGCCCCGTCTGTTCCTGTCGCTTCCGTAACGGCACTGTCCTTAGAGCCTTGAATAACCAGAAGATTACGGGTGTAACCGAAACTAGTGTACTTGCGGACCGCTTTCATGGCGTTGTTGCCAGCTTCCGGCAAATCACCCTCATCGGAACCATCACCCATGGCATCCGGCACCAAGTCCTGCGGTTCCGCATGGGCGAGATCGTTACGTCCCAGGTAGGAGACCGCCAACTCACGAAATATGTAGTCCAGGATCGACGTTGCCATCTTGATGGTATCGTTGCCGGTGACCATACCGGATGGCTCAAAGCGCGTGAAAGTGAAGGCCTCCACGTATTCGTCCAGCGGCACGCCGTATTGCAGGCCAATGGAAATGGCAATCGCGAAATTGTTCATCAACGAGCGGAACGCGGCACCTTCCTTGTGCATATCGACGAAGATTTCCGCCAAACGTCCGTCCTCGTATTCGCCGGTGTGAAGATAGACTTTGTGGCCGCCGACGGTGGCTTTTTGGATATAGCTCTTGCGCCGGTGCGGCGGGCGGATGCGTTGCGCGACATACCGCTCGACGATGCGCTCGGCGACGATTTCGGCGCGGACCGTGTTCGATTCTTCAGCCGCGTGGTCGCCGGTCATATCGGATTCTTCGATCAGTATCGACTGCAGCGGTTGTGAAAGCTTGGAGCCGTCACGGTAAAGTGCGTTGGCCTTAAGGCCTAACTTCCACGACAGCATGTAGGCGTTCTTGCAGTCTTCAATCGTCGCCTTGTTCGGCATGTTGATGGTCTTGGAAATGGCGCCCGAGATGAACGGCTGGCTGGCCGCCATCATGCGAATGTGGCTCTCAACGGATAAGAATCGTTTGCCGATACGGCCGCACGGGTTGGCGCAATCGAAAACCGGAAGGTGCTCTTCGGAGAGGTGCGGTGCCCCCTCAAGGGTCATGGCGCCGCAGACGAAGATCTTGGTCTCCTCGATCTCGTCCTTGGAAAAACCAAGGGCCGAGAGCATGTCGAATTTCTCATTGTTGAGATCGGTAGCCGACAGCCCTAAGGTCTCGACGCAAAAGGCTTCGCCCAAGGTCCATTTGTTAAACACGAACTTGATATCGAAGGCTTCAGGCAAATTGGCTTCGATTGTTTTCAATGCTTGGTCGGTGAAGCCCTTTTCGCGCAGCGTCTCGTGGTTGATGCTGGGTGCATGCTTTAGCGTGCCGCGGCCAACGGCGTAATCGATCATATCTTCGATCTGGCTTTGTTCGTAGCCAAAATTGCGTAGTGCAGCCGGTACCATACGATTGATGATCTTGAAGTAGCCGCCGCCGGCCAACTTCTTAAATTTGACCAGTGCGAAATCGGGCTCGATGCCGGTGGTGTCACAGTCCATAACGAGCCCAATTGTACCGGTCGGCGCGATCACGGAAACCTGTGCGTTGCGATAGCCGTGTGTCTCACCCAGTTTCAGCGCATGGTCCCAGGCATGCTCCGCAGCTTGAGCAAGACCGGTGTCCGGATTCTCCGAAGCTTTTAACGGTACTGGCAATGTCGAGAGACCTTCATAGCCGCTATCGATGCCTTGAGCGGCACGGCGGTGGTTGCGTATCACGCGCAACATGGCGTCGCTGTTTTCGTCGTAGCGCGGGTAGGTCCCCAACTCTTCGGCCATTTCAGCGGAGGTAGCGTAGGAGACGCCGGTCATTAGGGCCGAAATGGCGCCGCAAATGGCGCGGCCCTCGATGCTATCGTAGCTGTACCCCGAAGCCATTAGGTAGCCGCCTAAATTGGCAAAGCCAAGGCCAAGTGTGCGAAACTCGTATGAGAGTTCCGCGATGCGCGCCGAAGGGAACTGTGCCATCAATACTGATATTTCTAACGTGATGGTCCAGAGCCTGACAGAGTATTCGAAACTGGCGGTATCGAAGGTATTGTTGTCACGACGGAATTGGAACAGGTTAAGCGACGCTAGGTTACAGGCCGTGTCGTCGAGGAACATGTACTCCGAGCACGGGTTTGAGGCATTAATACGACCGCTGGTCGGGCAGGTATGCCAGTCATTGATCGTAGTGTCGTATTGCAGACCCGGATCGGCGCAAGCCCATGCTGAATAGCCGATGTCTTCCCAGAGGTTCCGAGCCTTGACCGTTTTTGATATCTCGCCATCTTTGCGCCGGATCAAATCCCAGTCACCGTCAGACAGCACTTTCTCCAGGAACTCGTTGTTAACACGTACCGAATTGTTAGAGTTCTGACCGGCCACGGTCAGGTAGGCTTCTGAATCCCAATCCATGTTGAAGGTGGGGAACTCAATCTCTGTGTAACCTTGGCGTGCGAACTCGATAACCCGGTAGATGTAGTTTTCCGGAATCATCGCCTTCTTGGCACCGATTACGGCTTTCTTCAGCGCCTTGTTCTCGCGCAGATCAAAGCGTACCTCATCGTCCTCACCATGGAGGCAAGCTTGCATAACCTCGTTCAAATGCTTATTTGCCAGGCACGAGCCGGCCACCAGTGCGGCGACTTTCTGTTCTTCCTGGGCTTTCCAGCTGATGAAATCTTCAACATCCGGGTGGTCGATGTCGACAACCACCATCTTGGCTGCGCGCCGCGTGGTGCCGCCTGATTTGATGGCGCCTGCGGCGCGGTCGCCGATTTTTAAGAAGCTCATCAAGCCTGACGACTTACCGCCGCCGGAGAGTGGTTCGGAATTACCACGAATGGCCGAGAAGTTTGATCCCGTGCCTGAGCCGTACTTGAACAAGCGCGCTTCACGCACCCACAAATCCATGATCCCGCCTTCGTTGACCAGATCGTCATCGACGCTCTGAATGAAGCAGGCATGGGGTTGCGGGTGCTTGTAGGCCGACTTGGATCGAACCAACCGCCCGGTCTTGAAATCGACGTAATGATGCCCCTGGGCCGGGCCATCGATACCATAGGCCCAATGCAACCCTGTGTTGAACCACTGTGGCGAGTTGGGTGCCGCCAACTGGGCACAAAGCGAGTAGCGCATTTCATCGTAGTAAGCCCGTGCATCGGCCTCGCCGTCGAAATAACCACCCTTCCAGCCCCAATAGCACCAAGTGCCCGCCAAGCGGTCAAACACCTGCTTGGCGCTTACCTCGCCAATGTAACGTTGGTCCTCCGGCAGTTTCCCAAGCGCATCCAGGTCAGCAGCGGAACGCCACAACCAAGACGGCACCTCGTTCTCTTCTATTTTTTTTAGTTTGGCTGGTACGCCGGCCTTGCGGAAGTACTTTTGCGCTAGGACATCACAGGCAACCTGCGACCAGTCACTAGGAACTTCCATTTCATCCAACTTAAAGACGGTTGAGCCGTCGGGATTCTTGATTTCACTTGAAGTATCGCGGAACTCAAATGCCGTATAAGGAGAAAGGGATTCCTCGGTGAATAGTCGCGTGATGCGCATTGTACCCCCACGTTAATCTCGGGTTATATCCTCGTTGCGAAGCCTTTTTGGCTTCATTCTTCAAATCTCTTGTCGGCCCCTATCGGTGCGCATGGGCGTGGTAACTCCATTATTCTTGCGCCGCAGGATGTGGTGTCTGCCCAAGGTCAACAGTTGCAAAACTGTAGACCATCAGATTTCCTGTCGCAACAGGAAAATACTATATCTTGGGGTATAATTCACACAAAACCCTTTATTTTGTATGAATGTGCAAGTGCAGCGAATCGTTGGTTTTGCTGATCCGAATCGCTAAGCGCGGTTGTCATATTCCTTCGAAAACAAGCGAGAAATCGCCGATTGTTAATACCAAGACGAGCCCTAATATCTCGGAGGATGGCCTTTACCCGAGGGGCTTTGGACAAGATGCGAGCATATTGTTGGCGGCTAACCGCTGGACGCGACGGCGCGGCGGTGCCATAGTTTGCCGACTTGCGGCGGTCTGCGGGCAGCCACCGCTTAGCGTTGCACAAGGACATGTCAACTTGGTGAACATCGGCACCCTAATCTTTACATGGTTCAATGGTGTGCTTGTCGGCAGGGATGAGTTCGGAACCAAATATTACCGTTCTAAACGCAAGAAACGTTGGGGGCGCGAGCAGCGCTGGTGCCTATACAAGGGGGCCAAGGACCCATCGCGGGTGCCGGCGGAGTGGCACGCTTGGCTGCACCACACTGTCAGCGAGCCATTGACCCAAATGATGGTGGAGCCATGCGCCTGGCAGAAGCCGCACCAAGCTAATCAGACAGGAACAGTGAAATCCTACCGGCCCGCCGGACAGGCCTACAAGGGAGGCGAACGTGCGGCGGCGACCGAAGATTACGAGGCCTGGACACCAGAATGAGTGGGGGCATACGTGTATAGTTGGTGGACCGTCCTAAAAAAGGGTAAGAATTCTACTATGTCGAGAGAATTTTCAGAAACCGTCATTGGTGCAGCCACCGTCACCTTTGCCCAGGACGCTGTGGGGTTAGCGATCCTCTTGGATTGATGATACCGGAAGGTAAAAACGCGCGCGCCAAGACCAAGAAAACGCGCAAGACCAACTGAGGCGCGAAAACGGAGCGAGACATGGGACGCAATGCGGTTGGAACGTTTTTGGGCGCGGTGGTTTTTCCGGTTGTCAGCATGTTCGTGTTTTTCGCCTATGGCTCGGCCCAGGTGAAAGGTAGTAGCGGCTATGAAATCAGTGCCGATTTCTTCAAGGTCGGCGGCTTGACGCCGGGCAGCGATTCACGCATCAACGGCATTAAGGTTGGCACCGTTTCGTTGAATTGGCTTGATCCCGAGACCTTCGGTGCCGTTGTGGAGATGTCGATTGCACCAGAGATTAAACTGCCGACCGACAGCCTCGCCGGAATTGATAGTGAAGGGAACGTAGGCGGCAAGTATGTGCGCCTCAAGCTGGAAAATGGCGATACCTTTTTCGCACCGGGCGGTACACTTAAGAAAACCAAGCACTACCGTTCTCTTGATGACCAAGTTGGCGAGATCATTTTTCTGGCTACTGGGGCCCCCGGAAAGTAGGGAGGCACTGGGGCGTGAGCGCTGATATGGAACCCGAACCCCATGCATCTTCGTTGATCAAGAACCAAACGGTCGGTCTGCGGTTAACATCCGGCATTGCTTTCGGGGCAGGCGTTATAGTGATCCTATTGGGAATGGTTTCGCCTGGAGAGGCCGCACCGCACGGCACGGCTGTCTTGCGGGGGTTGGACAAAGTTACGGCGAGGGTTTCGACCATTCAGGCTCCAATTGGCTTGACAGTTCGCTTTGGTACGCTGGGGGTTATTGTTCGCCATTGCGACAAGCGCCCGCCCGAGGAGCCGCCGGAAAGCGCGGCATTTATGGATATTTGGGAGATTCGCTCCGGCGAGGCGGCGATTAGCCTCTATCGGGGCTGGATGTTTGCTTCCAGTCCAGCGCTGAGTGCGCTTGAGCACCCAGTCTACGATATTTGGGTCCTTGATTGCGGTGGCGAAGTCCTTAGCGGTGATGTGCCAATCGTGCCGCCGGCAGGCAGAGGCGGGCAAGGACCGAAGCTACCTGATCTGGAAAAACTATTTAAATTAAATAATTATAATAATTAAGTTAAATAATAAAGAACCATTATAAGGTTAATTTTTAACAACGCATGATTGGTAGGAATTTCTATTTTTCGCTGTGTGCTCCCACCGGGAAAACGGCTTGATATTTCAAAGCGTCCTCCAGCAATACCAGATAATCACGTGTTGGAATCTCAATGACCCCGAAACGTTCCAAATGATCGGTAACGAACTGGGTGTCTAAAAGTCGAAATCCGCCAAGTTTGAGCCGCGCGACCAAATGGACTAACGCAACTTTAGAGGCGTCGGCAACCCGTGAAAACATGCTTTCGCCAAAGAACGCCGAGCCAATAGAAATGCCGTAAAGTCCGCCGACCAGTTTGCCGCCCTGCCAGCATTCGACGCTGTGGGCGAAGCCCATGGCGTGCAATTCGTTGACGCAACGCTCAATATTGGCGTTGATCCATGTGTCGCGCCTGCCCAGCGTCGGCCGGCCGCATTCCTCGAGTGTTTTCGAGAATGCATGGTCGCAGCGGATGTCGAAACGGTTTTGTCGCACCGTTTTACGTAAGCTTTTTGGGATATGGAACTTATCGAGCGGCAGGATTCCGCGTTCACGCGGGTCGACCCAGAAGACGGTTTCGGCGGATTTCGATTTTGCCATCGGAAAAATACCGGCAGCGTAGGCACGGAGCATTAGCTCTGGACTGATTTCAGAATTGGCATCGCGCCGGCTCATTCCTTGCGTCGCCTCCTCTCCTCTTCAACGAAGTGTTCCAGCCAGTGGATATCGTAGTCGCCATTGACGAAATCCGCTACCTCCACGAGGCGCTGGTGCAAGGGGATCGTGGTGTTCAGACCATCGATAACATATTCGCCGAGCGCGCGTCTAAGCCGCATCAGGCACTCATTGCGGTTTGTGCCATGAGCGATTAGCTTGGCGATCATGCTGTCGTAATGTGGTGGCACGCTATAGCCCGAATAGAGGCCGGAATCGACCCGTACCCCAAGTCCGCCCGGCGCGTGGTAGTCGCCCACTCGTCCGGGTGAAGGCATGAAGGTTTCCGGGTGTTCGGCATTGATGCGGCATTCGATCGCATGGCCATGAAAACGAATTTCATCCTGAGTGAAACCAAGCGGCGCGCCGCTGGCAACACGGATCATCTCGCGCACCAAGTCGAGCCCACAAATCATCTCGGTCACCGGATGCTCGACCTGCAAGCGGGTGTTCATCTCAATGAAGTAGAACTCGCCGTTTTCATAGAGAAATTCTACCGTGCCGACACTTCGGTACCCGATTTTACGCACCGCTTCGGAGACAATGACGCCGATTTGGGCCCTGGTTTCGGCATTTAGGGCTGGCGAGGGGGCTTCTTCCAGAAGTTTTTGGTGGCGTCTTTGTATCGAACAATCGCGCTCACCCAGATGTACCACGTTTCCATGGTGATCAGCCAGCACCTGAATTTCGATGTGCCGTGGCCGGCCGAGAAATTTCTCGATATAGACGGCGCCATTACCGAACGCTTTTTCGGCTTCCGTACGTGCCAGGGAAAAGGCATTGTCGATATCGCCAGCATTGTCCGCCATTTTCATGCCCCGCCCGCCACCACCGGCGGCGGCTTTGATCAGCACCGGATAACCAATTTTGGCGGCGACGGTCCGTGCATCTTCCAACGTGGTGACGGCACCATCGGAGCCGAGAACGACCGGAATACCGGCGTGCTCAACCGCTTTCTTGGCCGCGATCTTGTCGCCCATCAAGCGGATATGCGCGGGCGAAGGTCCGATAAAGGTGAAGCCGTGCTCCTCGACCATGGCGGCGAAGTCGCCATTCTCCGACAAGAATCCATAGCCCGGGTGGATGGCATCGGCGTTGCTTACAGTCGCCGCTGACAACAGCGCATGAGTGTTGAGATAGCTTTCCGTGGCGGCTGGCGGACCGATGCAGATGCTTTCATCAGCCAGACGAACATGCATGGCGTCCCCGTCGACAGTCGAATGGACGGCGACTGTTTTGATCCCCATCTCACGACAAGCGCGAAGGATTCGAAGGGCGATTTCCCCCCGGTTTGCAATCAGAACTTTCTCGATCATCGGGCCCGGCTACTCCCGTTTATTCTATGGTGGCCAATGGCTCGCCGTATTCCACCGGAGTTTCGTTCTCAACAAGAATGCGCGTCACGCGGCCGGTTCTCGGAGAGGTGATCGGGTTGTATACTTTCATGGCCTCGATCAGGAATAAGGTCTGGCCCTCGCTAACCTCATCGCCAACCTGAATAAATGGCGGTGAAGCCGGGTCGGGAAGCGTATAGGCAACGCCGACCATGGGTGCCACTACCACGCCTGGATGCGAGGAGTAATCAGGCTCGGCCGGCGGTTCTGGTGTTGTCGAAGCGGTTGCTCTGGTTGCGCCCGCCGCAGGTGCCATGGGTGTCGAGACTAGCTGGCTTGTGGCAACGTGTTTGGCGACGCGCACGGAAAGCCCGTCGTTGCCGTATTCAATCTCGTTGAGCCCGGTCTCATCGAGAAGTGCCGCAAGCTTGCGTACAAGGTCTTCGTCGATTTGGTTTTTCGTGGGCGTGTCTTTTGGAGATTTAGCCATGGTTCTCTTAAGTTTCGGTTACGATTGTTAAACGCGCTTGGCGGAATTTAGCCCTGCCGCCGAACACCAGATATATTTAGGCTCGGCGCACTGAGGAAGGATCCATTTGAGAACACGCCTGAAATTAGACCTCTATCGAGTTCAACCGACATTCTGCCGGTAAGGGGTGAAAAGGTCTAGCGGTTCGTGATTGAGGCTAGGGAGATCTGCCCCAAAATGGTCCTGTCTGACGTCCGCAACGCGGTAAAAACCCTTATAAAATTGATGAGTAAAAGGCCTACGACGCGCGTTTGACCATCGACGGAGAAAACCGGAGTTTCGGTCGGCCCCTGACGGTGGCGCAGTTGCTGGAGCGAATCCGTTTGGACGGTCGCAAGGTCGCCGTCGAACTCAATTATGAATTTGTACAAAAATCCAATTACGCTGGTATCGGCCTGCACGAGGGTAACACACTGGTAGTCGTGCATTTTGTCGGCGGCTGTAAGTCTGACGGTGCGCCGTTTGCGGCCATTGACGAGCCGCTTGTGATCGCCGATAAGACCTACAGTTCATGCCTCATTATTGGGGCCGGCAAATAGAAGAACTAATGGACCAATCTCGCGGCAGCCGAGGCGGCAGGCTCCGAAATCATCAC
Source organism: uncultured Magnetovibrio sp. (assembly GCA_964468005.1). Taxonomy (GTDB): domain Bacteria; phylum Pseudomonadota; class Alphaproteobacteria; order Rhodospirillales; family Casp-alpha2; genus TMED8. The sequence continues at coordinate 9,857 of CAYXUT010000114.1, forward strand.
GGTCGTGGTGCATCGGG
>CAYXUT010000115.1:0-9865 GCA_964468005.1 uncultured Magnetovibrio sp.
GATCTGTAAAGCGGACCCGGGGTAAATTTGATGGCGCTTGGTCCAGTGTATCGAGTGCTGCAAACATTTCCGGGAGCAATGTCTCGTACGCCTCCGCTTCGTCGGCGGTTAATTCGAAGTGGCGGGCTTGCGCTAGCCGTGTGAGGTCTTCTTTTGTCGGTGGTCGTAAGGTCATGAACTTTACCCCTCTGTTGTGTACCCTTTAATGGCACAAACCTCTCTCCGCTGTCCAGAAGGACGGAACAAAATGATTCATTGGTAATGACACTTGCCTCGCGGATTTATTTTCGTAAGGGATTTAACATCTGCTAGTTTGAATCGTGAGATTTAACTACCGTTATATACATGTCTTTCGGTTTTACGTGTCTCGAATTACTGATATGTAGGCCCAATATGGTCAATTCGCCCACGCAAATAAAACAACGGCTGGAAAGCCTCATAGAAATAAACAAACTCCTGATGGAAACGATAGAGCCGGAGGAGCTTATGCGGAAGGCTATAGATTCCACCATGAGACTCTTCTCCAGCGAAGGATGTAGTGTTGGTCTTATAGATGAGGATAGTGGAGATATCGCTTTCGTGGCTTCTGCGGGACCGGCCGAAGTAAAGGAATTCCGGCTAAAGAAGGGTCAAGGGATTGCTGGGTCCGTCGCGGAAACAGGAGAGTCGATCGTTGCAAACGATGTATCCCAAGATCCACGCTTTTATGGGGGTGTGGACTCAAAGACTGGATTTCAAACGCGCTCGGCTCTCTGTGTACCATTGAAGCGCCAGAACAAAATCATTGGGGTGATTGAGGCTCTCAACACGACGTCCGCGCAAGGATTTACAGACGAAGATCTGGAACTACTGACCGCATTAGGAGGACTTGCTGCCACGGCTATTGACCAGGCAAAAGCGTTCAGTTCGGTGCAGCATGCGAACACCGCATTTCAGGAGACGGTTGATGAAAAATATAAGCTGGTTGTAGGGGATAGCCTTGCCATGCAAGAAATTTTAAAGATCGCTCGGACAATTGCGTCCACGCCTATCACCGTTTTGCTACTGGGCGAAAGCGGAACGGGTAAGGAGGTAATCGCGAGATCGATTCACCAATGGAGTCCGCGGGCTAAGGGCCCCTTTGTAGCGGTAAACTGTGTTTCCTTATCCGCAGAGCTCCTAGAAAGCGAACTTTTCGGGCATGAAAAAGGAGCTTTCACGGGAGCAATTCATCAGAAGAAAGGAAAATTTGAGTTAGCGGAAGGCGGAACGCTTTTTCTTGACGAAATCGGTGACCTGCAGCCTAACCTTCAAGCAAAGTTACTTCGAGTACTCCAGGAACGCGAATACCAAAGGGTGGGTGGAGTTAAAGATATTAGAGCGGACGTGCGCATATTGGCGGCTACGAATAGAGATTTAAAACAGGCGATGGCGAGCGGCTCCTTTAGGGAGGACCTGTATTACCGATTAAACGTGGCTTCTCTTCAACTACCTCCGCTTAGGGAGCGCAGCGGGGATATTACCCCCTTGGTTCGGTATTTTATCGATCGTTTCTGCACCGAAATGAAAAAACCAAGGTTGGAAATTGAGGGAGAAGCATTACGTCTTTTGAGTTCATTTTCCTGGCCTGGGAACGTGCGAGAGCTTAGCAACACAATCGAACGGGCTGTTGTGTTGGCACACGGTCCTGTTGTTTCGGTGGCAGATCTGCCTGACAGCATAGGCCGGCGTCCGGATCGAATGGGGTCTAACACCAGTCAAGAACAGGCGGATTTTGATGAGACGATGACGCTTGCCCAGTCAATTGAGGCGTTAAAAATAAGTAGGGTAAAAAGCACTTTGGCCGAGACCGACGGCAACCAGACGAAGGCAGCCCAGATCCTCGGCCTGCCACAGTCAAATTTATCCCGATTAATGAAAACCTTAGGGCTACGTTAGGCCTATGGCGAAGTTTTTCGGAGTAGTTTGTATTCATTAGTGGGTGAAAAACAGGAACGTCCCGCATTTGGAGTATATTCTATGCCCCTATCTCACATTCGTGTAATTGACCTTACGCGGGCCCGTTCGGGGCCCACGTGCGTGCGCCAACTCGCCGATATGGGTGCCCAGGTTATCAAGGTGGAAGAGCCGAGCGAGGACGGGGAGTGGGGGCGACACGGATCCGATTTTCAAAACTTACACCGCAATAAGCGATCTATGGTGTTAAACCTTAAGGACGCACGTGGCGTTGATTTGTTGAAACAGATGGTGAAAAACACGGATGTTCTGGTTGAAAATTACAGGCCCGAAGTTAAGAAACGGCTGGGTATTTCTTATGAGGAAATGAAAGCTCTGAACCCGCGGCTGGTTTATGCAAGTATCTCCGGGTTTGGTCAGACCGGGCCGTACCAAGACCGACCTGGTTACGATCAAGTTGCTCAGGGACTTGGTGGTTTGATGAGCATTACAGGACACCCCGGCGAGGGTCCAATGCGCGCGGGCATTCCTGTTGCGGATCTTAGTGCGGGGCTACTTGCTGCACAGGGCGTTTTGGTTGCCTTGCTCGAGAGAGAGAAATCCGGTGAAGGGCAGTGGGTTCACACGTCACTACTAGAAGCTATGGTAGCGATGCTTGATTTTCAGGCGACAAGGTGGCTGATGGACGGCGAAATCCCACCGCAGGCGGCTAATAATCATCCGACCGTAATTCCTACTGGGACATTCAAAGTGAAAGACGGCTATATTAATATCGCCTCTACGAACCACATGTGGAAAAAGTTGTGCAAGGTCTTGGGAAAGTCCGAGTTAACAGAAGACAGGCGCTTTTCCTCTCCCGGAAAGCGATCGAGGAATCGGGACATCCTAAACGGTATTATCGAAAATGCACTCAAAGATCATACTCAGGAGGAATGGATCCAAAAACTCAACGATGCAGGTGTGCCGTGCGGTCCAATTTTGTCTGTAGATCAGGTTTTTGACAACCAACAAGTAAAACATTTGGGCCTGGCAAAATCTGTGGAGCATCCGACGCTCGGAACAATCCGGATCCTTGGTCCGGCGGTAACACTTAATCGCACTCCGGCCAGTATCAGGACGCCGACGGCCGAAAAAGGTGAGCACACGAACGAAATTCTAACTGAGCTCGGACTTAGCGTTGATGAGATCGCCTCTCTGCGACGCGACGTCGTAATATGACATTCGCCTACAGGTCACGCATCGTTTCTACTTAAACGGATGAAAAGTGAGAATAGTGAAGGTCTCTTTCAGATTGGGTATCTTTTGTATCTGTTCCGTCACGAGCGAGGAAAGATCGTCGAAGTCTTCAACGTAAAGCTTGACTAAGAGGTCGTAGGGCCGGATATTGAATACGCCTCAGAGAAAGTATCAAGTTCACTAACTTGGTCCGCCACCTCGGCTAACCTATTAGGCTTGACTTTTAGCATCAAGAATACAGCACGCAATCTTTCTCCTTGCAAAAGGGCGGGACCTCAATTGTCCAACACTTGATGGGCAAGCGTTGGTGGATGACGCCTTTCTAAATTTGACTAAAGATTCGGGTTACAACGGTAGCGAACCCAATAAAAGTTCCGGTATATTTTGGAATTATCCTGAATACCGCCTTTTCCCTTGTCGGATTCTTCCTCTGCGTTTTCTCCCTCGTTAATGAGGAGATAATCCGGACAATCATTTTTTATATTGTCTAAAAGAATCTGTCTGACCTCTTGCTTCGGCCGGCTAGCTAAAGGGGTCATACCGTCCCAGTCTAATACGAATCTCGCGAATTCCATCCGTTTGGCCAATATTGGAGAAGCTTTCTCCGTTTTGGGCAAGAACGGAATGGAGAGTGTGGGCGTTTTCACTTGGCCACAGGCCACGAATGGGGACGCAATGATAAGGAAGAGCAAGAGCTGTTTCATCACGGCTCATTCAACACGCCCCAAGGCACTAATACAAGTCCACCTTATATGTTGCTAAGCCGTGTAGATTGCCCATTGCATGATGGATTCTTCTCTCGGCGACGGGTACGACTGATCATACCTTGCGCCATTGACCTGTCTCCTACAATATAGCCATTCGTGGACACGGCGTATGCGTAGAGAAATTTCAAAATCCTGTATCAGTTCTACAATGGCGGAAATTAGCCCGTTCGGCCGTTTTGATGGGTTTGATCTGGGCCAAAGTTATAGTGTACAAGGCATGGCTGTAGCAATTCGAGGCGGTCCGGTTCGCTGCTCCTAAAAATAAACGGCTGAAAGAAATAGTGTTTTTGGTAGAATTGCGTAGAAAAAAGGCCAATGAGTAGGCCCCTCTTTCTACCTATGATTGGTTCCAGTTGTAACGCTGCAGGGGGCGGATTCTTGCGTTCGTTGGTAGTGCTTGGTCCTTTCGTGTTGGGGCTGGAGTTCTTGGTTAAGCGGAATAACGAGTGGTCAAGTGCAGAAGCTAGCGCAATCTATAACTAAGCAAACGACGTTACTGCCACTTGTCTTGTTGGCACTAACTGCTGTGCAGTTCGCAAGCATCGAGCTGATACTACCCCTCGATGCTTGGTTGCTTCAGGAGATCCAGAAAGGCCGGTCGTGTGGCCTGGATAGGATCGCAGTACACCTAAAGCAATATCTCATTTTATATTTGCTTCTTCTTGGCGGTATAGCGGGCTGCGCTCTGATTTTGCAACGGCGATGGGGAGATGTATTTCACGCGGCAGTGACTGTCATAAGTGGGGCCTTTTTATGTGAACTACTAAAAACTGGACTCGAGCGTCCGAGGCCTAGTGCGCTCGCTGGTGCCTTGGTGGGCAACAGCTTCCCTAGTGGCCACGTTACAGCCGCAGTCCTAATTGCTGGTACGCTGATATTTTTTTTGTCGAGAAAACACAATGCGAGTTTGATTAAATGGGGTGGGAGCGCGCTGGCGATTCTACTAACCGTTGTGGTCGTGTGGCAGCGTCTTTATCTCGGCCATCACTGGGCGAGCGATGTGATAGGGAGTTTTTTGATCGCAGGGTTTTGGCTTTGCATTTGTCTCCGTCCTCCTTTGTTCCTTCGGTCTCCCTCCGCGCTGTCCTGGGTCAGTACCCTTCTGCTTCTAACTTATTCGATATTCTATATTTTTCCACAGACCCGGCTGGTCTTACCAACCGTTCGTTCTTTAGAATCTCCTCGCGTGACTGCGGTTTCTTTTGGGTCAGAAGCTGGACGAGGAACACTTGAGGGAAATTGGATCACACATACAAGGGAACCGGTGGGATCCATATCTTGGGCAGGCACGGGAATCGCTCGTTTAAAATTTGCAGTAATAGGCGGCGACCTACCCTCTGGTGCCGCAATGCTCCGGGTGGTTGCTCGACCCTTCGTGGCGGCTAAGACTGACACCTGTTTTCCTCTCGAGATTATCGTTAACGGTGAAATGGTTCAGCGTCTTCTTCTCTTTAGAGGCTGGCGCGAATATCGGTTGAAACTTGTTCCGGGCTCCCTCCGACCGGGTTCAAATACGGTCGAGTTTCGTATCCCTGATCGATTCCCCGTGAGCAAAGCAGACAAAAGGGCCGTCGCTTTTCACTTACTAGAAATTCTGTAAGGGTATGAATTTGAGGCCGCTATGGGCCTCCTGGTATGATTGAAACGTGGCGGTAAGGGCTTAAAATTATACTAATAGCCGCTGAATCCCATGTCAGTTGTTGCCTGGGCCTCGGGATCTGTACAAACATTGACTAGGCTAGGTTTGCCACTCTCGAACGCACGCAGTATAGCTGGTCGGATTTCGGAGGGCTTGTCCACGTATTCGCCATAACCCCCGAGAGCTTCAACCATTTTATCGTATCGCTGGTGTCCAAGATCGCGTCCAACGTTTTGTCGACCCTCTTTGTCGCCGGCGGTCATATATCCGGTTTGACGGGAAGTAAATCCGCCGTTGTTCGAAACGACCACGACGATGGGAATATTGTGACGAATCGCAGAATCCATTTCCATGCCGTTCCAGCCAAACGCACCGTCACCCGAAAGCACGAGAACAGGTTTGGCCGGAGCACCTACTTTAGCTCCAATGCCAAAGGGTACTCCCACGCCCATACAGCCGTGTGGCCCAGCATTAAGGCTACCTCCTTCCTGATAAACGGGGATTGACTGCCTAGCAAAATTCAGGATCTCGTGCCCATCAACAACGAGTATCGTATCGCGGCTGACTAGGTCCTTGATTTCCTTGCACAGCCGTAGGGGGTGAATAGGACTATTGTCTGAGTGAAGCAAAGGGGCAGAGCGTTCGGCGTTAGTGCGTTGCTTTACTGCAAGTCTCGCAACCCACTCTGTTTCTGCCGCAGCGTCGAACTTGCCACGCGCTTCTTCGTTGAGCTGGTTGAGCACTAATTTAGCATCGCCGATGATGCCTACTTCGACCCCACGGTTGTGACCTATCGCGTTACCATCAATATTTACGTTAATAAATTTAGCTGACGGTGAGAAGCGCGGTGCCCGCAGGAACGACAACATGGAGTTGGCTCGTGCACCGATGACCAGAACGGTGTCTGCCTCCCGAAACGCCATCGAGCGCGCCGCTGGAAACGCGAGATTGTGGTCTTCCGGGATGGCTCCTCGTCCTTGGGGTGTAGTAAAGAATGGAATCCCCGTAGATTGTACGAACCGCTGTAGTTCGTTGCTTGCCTGAGACCAGAGGATACCACTTCCGGTCACAATTATAGGTCTTTCTGCCCCTCTTAACATTTCTATGGCACGCTCGATCAGTGCAGGGTCGCCCGCGGGACGACTCTCGACTCGGTAGTTTTCAGGCCAATGAACTTTCTCTTCTTTGACCCTTTGTGCAAGAATGTCGCCAGGGAGATCCAGATAAATTGGCCCCCTTTTTCCTGCCAGGGCCTCTCGGAAAGCGATACTGATATATTCGGGAACGCGATGTGCAATATCAATACGATAAGCCCCTTTTACGACGGGTTTCATCATGGCGAGTTGGTCCATCTCTTGGAAAGACTCTAGTGTTGTAGCACGCATGGGAGATGCCCCACCTATTGCGATAATGGGGGTTGCATCAGCCCAGGCATTCGCTAGTCCAGTGACCGCGTTTGCTGTCCCTGGCCCTGACGGGGTGATACAGATTCCGGGTTTCCCGGTCACGCGAGCGTACGCGTGAGCCATCATGGCAGCAGCTTGCTCGTGCCTGACGTAGATCCCCTTCATCCCCAAATCAAGACAGGCGGCGGCCGTCCCACTGGTGGGACCTCCCATCATAAAAAATATGGTGTCGACACCTTCGCGGGCAAAGCTCTTAGCTATTAATTCTTCTCCCCTAATTTCACCCATAAAATTCCTCCTTGGGGGTTCTGCCGGTAGGGCGTTCTTATTATGTGCCCGGCGCTACTGGCTTGGACGGGTCATTGATCTTTCGCTATATTCATGAGGCATGACCCACTGCTAGCACTTATTAGGCGGTAACGCGCTACCATGTTGGGATTTTCTTCCCGAGAACGTCTGGATGGCGGAATAATAGAACAGGTGGCGCGGGGGCAAGGCGGAAACCTTGTGTTGACAAGAGGTCGAGAATGGTACTATTGACTCTCGCCATGCAGTGCGTCGTGGGTTAAATAAGCACAGGAGCAACGTGCTAACTGAAGGAGCAACTCTATGAAGGCAATACTGTTCGAGAAACTTGGTGGTCCCGAAGTTCTAAAATTGGCGGAGACGCCGACTCCCGAGTTGAGGCGTGGAAAAATTCTAATCAAAAATCATGCTGTTGGTATAAACTTCGCAGACACGCTCTTTAGGCAGGGCGAGTACGTGATGCAGCCGAAGTTACCGGACACTCCAGGCCTTGAAGCGTCAGGTATCGTGGAGGCCATAGGCGAGGGAGTAGAGGATATAAAGGTGGGCGATCGGGTGGCGGCTATCGGAATGAAAACTTACGCTGAATATTCTCTTGCATCGCCGGAACAGGTAATACCTCTTCCAGACGCAGTCAGCTTTGAAGATGGTGCCGCGTTCCCCATCCAGGTGCTCACGGCTTACCACATGCTGTTCACGGCACACAATTTGACTTCGGATCAAACGGTCATAGTTCATTCTGCAGCTGGCGGGGTAGGCCTGGCGGCTGTGCAGATTGCTAAGGCTGCTGGGGCGCGTGTGATTGGCACTGTATCATCGGACGAAAAAGCCGATGTGGTTCGAAAGTACGGGGCCGACGAGGTAATTAATTATGCCCAGAATGATTTTTCGGAAGAAACCAAAAAAATAACTGACGGAAAAGGTGCGGATCTCATTCTGGATGCAGTAGGCAAGCCCACCGTAGAAAGGGGCCTTAATTGCTTGGGGCCATTCGGCCATCTAATTCTGTATGGGCGGGCGGGTGGAGTGCCGGATCCAGTCAATCTCTTTTCATTGTTCCAAAAATCCATAAAGGTGAGTGGATTTATCCTATATACGGTTTCAGCCATTCCTTCTTTGCATAAGAAGGGTATTACGGAGTCGTTAAAACTTATGGAGGAAGGAAAGCTAAACATTGTAGTGGGTCAGACATTTCCGCTCTCCGAAGCGGCAGAGGCGCACAGGCATATGGAGTCCCGGAAGTCTGTAGGGAAATTGGTTTTGATACCCTGAGACGAAATATCGCTCCTTGGAAGACCCCTAAAAATAAAACACATCGGCAAAGAATCTCAGTAGGAGAAGGAAATTTTCAATGACTTGGCAAGCCCAGTGCGCGGACAAGCTCGTCAGTGCGGAAGAAGCGATCGACATTATCAAGCCGCGTGATCAAGTGTTCACCGCAGGATTAACAGGGACGCCCTTTACTGTGTGTGAAGCCTTGGTGTCGGGCAAGGAGAGGTTGCGCGGACTGAGACTCAATACTTTGGTATCTCTTTTTGACTGGAACAAACCCGGGATAGAAGATTATTTCCAGTTCAAATCCTGGTATTTGAGCCGCCGCGAAAGGCCGATGTTGCGCGAAGGCAAACTCGATTACATTCCGGTGTCATACTTCCGGGGAGACACTTTGCCATACGGCATAGACGACTTGGATGTCTACATCGTTACGGTTTCTCCGCCAGACCGGAACGGTTATTGCAGCTTCGGGACAAGCGTCGCGATGTCACCGTTAATGATGCGGGCTGCACCACGCATTATCGCGGAGGTTGACGAGAGTTTTATCCGGACGGGAGGAACAAATTATATTCACGCATCTCAAATAGACCGTTTCGTGGTCAAGCAAAGACAACCAGAATCACTGGTGACCGCAGAACAATTCAGTCGAGAAAAACTCGATGCTATTGACGCAATATGTATGAGAATAGCGAGCGAATTGGTGGAAGATGGCGACACGATCCAAATCGGCGCCGGCGACATGACCAACCCGCTCCCTAATTACCTGGATGGACGTAAGAACCTGGGTATGCAAACAGAAATCATACCACCCAACGTTGTCGCATTAGCAAAGGCAGGCATATTAAACGGAACGAACAAAAAAATACATCCCGGGAAAATTGTTGGGACTGCGTTTCATCCTTCCCTTAGCGACGAAGAGCTCGATTTCATTGACCATAATCCGATCTTTGAGCTCTATGACTTCAATTACACGGATGACATCAGGCTTCTAAGTCAGGATCCTAACTTCACTGCGATAAACAACGCGCTGTACATCGACCTGACCGGCCAGGTTGCCTCAGAATCAATCGGATGGGAGATGTTTACGGGGACAGGAGGTCAGACGGCATTTTCGATAGCGGCGTGCTTAGCAGGAGGAAAATCAATTATCGCTGTGCCATCTAGTTCATTTTTGGAAGGCAAACGGATTTCCCGTATCGTGCCTGAGTTGGCTGCTGGTACCGTTGTGACCACACCACGCGCGTTCGTGGATTACGTTGTAACGGAATTTGGCATAGCTGTAATGCGTGGTAAAAGCCTGA
>CAYXUT010000116.1:0-1729 GCA_964468005.1 uncultured Magnetovibrio sp.
TCAGGGGTTGCAGCACGCGGGCTGGTAGATGGCGTTGAGGTCCGGGCGCTTTTCGCCGTCAATCAATATCGACACTAAAAACGCGTTGACCAACTTCACGGTTTAACCCTGGCAAAAAGATTTTTTCTGCACGACGTGGCACCATTGGCAGGCAAAATAACCGATAGAGAAAAAGAGCAGACGGTTAAGATGCTTTTCCTCATCCAGCGCCGCTTCTCTATAGCCACTAATGCTCGTTGTCCTTGGCATGGCTTTGCAAGTGGGGACTTGTCTCAATTCCCAGAAGATTACTGCCTTCTAACCGCCCGGACTTTGATGGGCAGGCACAGAAAACCGGCAACAATGGCCATGCCGAACAGCTCATGGGTTGACCTTTAAGACGACCCCATGGCTTCAAGCGGTGAATCTGTGCCGACCGGCCGGGCCAGCAGCCCCGACACTGTCTCGTTAATTCCGGCGCCTTCGTGCACAATGGAATTGACCGCCTTGCAAATCGGCATGTCGAGACCGAGCTTGTCGGCAAGCCCGCTGATAGCACCCGCGGTATCGACCCCTTCCGAAACGGAGCAACGGTCGTCAAGGATTTGCGCCAGCGTCTGGCCGCGGCCAAGCGCCACGCCAAGCGAGAAGTTGCGTGACTGCATGGCATTGCAGGTCAGCGTCAAGTCACCGATGCCGGCAAGTCCCATCAGGGTCTCGGGCTGGCCGCCCTTGGCCGCACAAAGCCGCGCCATTTCCACCAGGCCCCGCGTAATAAGTGCGGCTCGCGCATTATAGCCAAGCCCCCTGCCCTCAACGATGCCGCAGGCTATGGCCAATACATTCTTCACCGCGCCGCCGATCTCGGCGCCGATGAGGTCATTGCTCTGGTAGGTGCGGAAACGCGGCGTCCGCAAGGCTTGGCCCAACCGTTTACCAAGTGCCGTGTCCTTACAGGCGAGGGTCACGGCGGTCGGCTGCTCGCGTGCCGCCTCGATGGCGAAGGTCGGCCCCGACAGCGCTGCCAACGGTCGGCCGGGCAGAGCCGCTTCCACCACTTCGTTCATCAAAGCGCCGCTCTCAAGCTCGATGCCCTTGGCGCAGATCACCAGGGGCGTGTCGATATCCATGTGCGGCGCCAGCGCCCTGCAGGTGGATCTTAGAAATTGTGCCGGCACCACCAAAAGGATGGCATCGGCCCGGGCGGCCTCGTTTAGATCACTAGTCGCCGAAATTCCGGGGTCAAGCTCAACGCCGGGCAGAAACAAAGGGTTGACATGTTGGGTGTTGATCGCCTCTGAAACTTCAGGCTCGAACGCCCAAAGAGTTACGTTGCGGCCGGCACGCCTAGCCACCATGGCCAATGCAGTGCCCCAGGCGCCGCCGCCGATTATATTGATCTGGTCCATGTTTCGATTTGTAGCGTGTTAAGCCGTCGTCTCCAAGTCCAGGAAATAATGTGCTAGGATGATTGTGTGTGACCAAAAAAGACACACCGTGAATGATATTGCCGACAATCAAGTGCTCAAGACCTACCGGCGTATCATCGATGCTTTCAAAGCCAAGCAATTCCAAACGGCGCCGGATGAATGCCCGGCTTTTCTGGCGCATCGCTCGGATGACACCACGGTGTTGTTTCTATGCGGTTCGGCAGCACAGGCGCTCGAATTGACAAAAACATATGTCGAGCTGTTCGAGGGCGCAGCAGCACTCAATCCAGCCTAGATTGATACCCACTATGGTCTTGGTA
>CAYXUT010000116.1:1829-9785 GCA_964468005.1 uncultured Magnetovibrio sp.
AGGTGCAAACCGCCAGCAACCTGCAGGTGCGCCACCCACTCTACGGTGACACAGTTGGCCGTTGGAAAAACTATCAACAGCACCTGATATAGTTTTAGAATGAAGTCTCTTAGGCTTTAACCCCGGCAAATGCTGCTTTTGGCGCTTCGGGGTCGAGCGGCCAGCGCGGCCTTGGCCGGAAGTTGAGACCATTCTTATCTCCCAACCGTAGCCGCTCCAATCCGACCCAGGCGACCATGGCGCCGTTGTCCGTGCAAAGTGCTACCGGCGGCGCGACAAAGGCAACGCCTTTGTCTCTGGCCAATTGCTCGAGCCGATCACGCAGTACAACATTGGCAGCGACACCGCCGGCGACCACCAAAGGGCCACCCGTCGGATGGGTGTCAAAAAAAATATCGAGCGCATGCGTACAGCGATCGACCAGCACATCACCAGCTGCCTGCTGAAAAGAGGCGCAAAGATCAGCCACATCTTGGTGCTTGAGGTCGCCGGGGGGTAGTGCTTCGATGGTCTGGCGTACTTTGGTTTTCAGTCCGGAAAATGAGAAGTCGCACCCCGCCCTGCCCCTCATCGGCCTTGGCAGGACAAACCGTTCCGGGTCGCCGCCGTCAGCCATTTTTTCGACCGCGGGACCGCCCGGATAACCAAGCCCCAGCATTTTGGCTGTCTTGTCGAAGGCTTCGCCTAACGCGTCGTCGATGGTCGTGCCGAGGCGTTTGTATCGGCCAACCCCTTCCACCGCTAGCAATTGGCAGTGGCCTCCCGAGACCAATAGCAATATGTACGGAAACCCAATCTCATTTCCTTCATGGTCTCCAGTAAGACGCACTGTGAGCGCATGGGCCTCTAAGTGATTGACTGCGACAAATGGCAGTTGGCGCGCGAAGGCCAGCGCTTTAGCGGTCATGACGCCGACCATGATGCCGCCGATCAGGCCTGGCCCGCCGGTGGCGGCGACAGCGTCTAACGCATCGAACCCGAGCCCGGCCTCGCTCATCGCCTCGGCGACAACACCGTCAATGACCTCCACATGGGCGCGCGCGGCAATCTCCGGCACCACGCCACCATAGGGGCGGTGCTCGTCGATCTGTGAAAGGACGACGTTTGAAAGAATCCGTCCGCACCCGCCCGTGTCCGTGACAATGGAAGCGGCAGTCTCATCGCAGCTTGTTTCAATCCCGAGAACGATCATGTATAAGCCTGTCCTATGCCGCCGCTAAGATTAGGCTCGGTGATGCAAAATGGCTAGTAATAAGGATGTGTTATGGCCGCCGCACCGCTTCTTAAAATTGGCACCCGAGGCAGTCCGCTTGCCATGGCGCAGACCCATGAGGCACGCGTTCTGTTAGCCGCCGCCAACGATGATCTTGTAGCGCCGGGCGCCATTGGAATCACCAAAATCAAGACTACAGGCGACGACATTCTGGATCGGTCGCTGGCCGAGGTTGGCGGCAAAGGATTGTTCACCAAGGAATTGGATGTTGCATTATTCGATGGACGGGTCGATATCGCCGTCCATTCCACCAAGGACGTAGAAACCTTTTTGCCGGACGGCATCGTTCTGGCCGCATTTCTTGAGCGGGAAGACCCGCGCGACGCTTTTCTATCCATGAAGGCGCCTTCGTTGGCGAAACTGTCAGCTGGTAGTATCGTCGGGTCTGCATCACTCCGGCGCCGGGCGCAAATCCTCAATCGTCGTCCGGATCTCAAAGTTGAGCTCTTGCGTGGCAACGTGCAAACCCGTCTCAGCAAGCTCGCCGATGGTGTTGTCGATGCAACGCTGTTAGCCAATGCCGGGCTCAACCGTTTGGAACTTTCTGACAAAGCCGCCGAAATTCTGTCGCCAGAAGACATGCTGCCAGCGGTCGGGCAAGGCGCTGTCGGCATTACATGCCGCGCCGATGACGACCGCGTGCTTGAATGGCTTTCCCAAGTCAATCACACAGAGACGCAAATTCGCGTTACGGCAGAGCGCGCGCTCCTGGCGGCGCTTGATGGTTCGTGTCGGACACCTATTGGCGGACTGGCCGAGATTGATGGTGACAAAATATGTCTGCGAGGTCTGGTGGCGCGCGAGGATGGCTCGGAAATGTTCGAGACCGAACGCAGCGGTGACATCTCCGACGCCAAAGCCATGGGCGATGATGCCGGACGCGAGTTGCGTTCACGCGCCGGCGACGATCTGTTCGAATGAGAGGCTGACGTGCGGGTTCTGGTTACCCGTCCCAAAGATGATGCCGCGCCTTTGATGACGGAACTGAAGGCGCGTGGTATCGACGCCGTGCTGGCGCCGCTTCTGACAATCAATTTCTTTGATGGCTCGCTTCTTGATCTTTCCGGCGTGCAAGCGCTCTTGATGTCCAGTGCAAATGGCGTTCGCGCCTTTGCCGGGCGCAGTGGAAACCGCGCCTTGCCGTTAGTTGCGGTTGGCGATGCGACGGCCAGGGTGGCAAAAGATCTTGGCTTCGGCGACGTTGCTTCGGCCACAGGTGACGTTGATGATCTCGCCCGGCTCGCAACGGAAAAATTTGACCAAAAGGATGGCGCGCTTTTGCACCCGGTAGGAACCAATGTGGCCGGCGATCTTGCCAGGCGATTGAGGAAGGCTGGGTTCAATTATCGGCGCGAGGAGCTTTACGAGGCGGAAACGGCGGAGCGCCTGCCGGTGGTTGCATGTGAAGGGCTTCGAAATGGCGACTTCGACGGCGTGCTGATTTATTCGCCTCGAACCGGCAGAACGTTCAAACGCTTGGCGGAGGCGGAGGGACTTGGCCACAGCCTTGCCTCTGTCCGAGCGTATTGCCTGAGCAAAAACGTTGCCGAAGCTGTCTCCGACCTCGCCTGGGCATCAATTTTGACTGCCGATCGGCCAGAACAGGTGGCGTTACTAACATTATTCGACGAGACATGACATGAGGGGTCCGTGCTGGGTTCTGCCGGAGGAATCTGGTATAGGAAGATTAGCAGAGAACGGAGCGAGCCATGGCCCGAACAGCGAAAACATCAGGTGCTGACGCCAAAGGCGCGGGGACATCAGCAACGGAAACAACTTCCGCCCGACGCAAGGCGGCCAAGTCTGGCCCAGCAACAAAAAAACCCTCCCTACCGGACCCAGATCCAGACACCTCTTTACCGCGGCCCCCAAGGAAATTTCGTGGCGGTGGTTATCTGGCATTCTTGGTGGTTCTGATCCTGGGCGGTGGTGCCGCCTACATGACCTATCCCAAATGGTACCCGAAGATTGTCGACAAGTTGCCGGTCCTTAAAACTCTCGATCCGCGTGTTGTCGGCCTTGATGAGCGTATTGCTGAACTAGAGATGCAAACGAGCGCGCTCCGCGCCAAGGATGAGACGATCTTGCTCCTCGAAAACGAACGCGAGAATTTAAGCCGAGAGCTTGGCAAGGCACTCACCCGCCTGGGATCGGTGGAAAAATCTATGGCCGCTGTGCGTGAATTGGCGAAGGCGGCTGTTAATATCGACGAGGCCGCCGAGGCTAAGCAGTCCTTGCAGAACCTAAGAGGCCGGCTGGCGGCTCTGGAGCAAACCCATGGCAGTGGTGTGGCGGCGAGTGCCAAACAATTGGCGCAATTTCAGGAAGCGCAAACCCGCAATCGTGATTTGGCGACACGACTAGCGAAGCTTGAGGAAAACCAAGCCACCGCCGATTTGGCTAGCAAGACCTTGGCCGACGTCAAACAACGCTTGGTCACGGTCGAGAAGCGCGTGCCAACTCAGACCGCCACAAGGCAACAAGCCTCCGGGGCGCAAGCGGCAATAGTGCTGGCCGTTGTCCAGCTTCGTGATGTTGCCGGCCGGGGCGCGCCCTATCAGAGGGAGTTCGATGCCGTTAAGGTGCTTTCCGGCGGTGACACGGGACTAACGACGGCGCTGTCGCAACTCGACGATCATGCTAAGACTGGCGTTGCAACGCTCGCCATCCTGCGTGATGAATTCAGAGACCTTGCCAGCACGATCGTCGCCAAGGCGCACAATCCGGCAGCGGAAGGTTGGCTCGACAAGGTGATGGCGAAAATCAGGACCCTGGCAACCGTACGCCGAACCAATGGTGGTGCCAGCGAGACAGTGGAGAACCTTGTGGCTCGCGCCGAAACGCGCCTCACTACCGGAGATTTAGCGGCCGCAGTCAAGGCGGTCAAAGCGATCAAGCCGCTTTCGCCGGAGGCCGCGTCCGCGTCTGCCGCCTGGCTTGACCGCGCGGTGTCTCGGCTTTCCATGGAGCGCGCATTGGCGGTACTTTATATTCACGCCGTCTCATCTCTTGGTGGTGCGGCCAAGGAGTAGCCGGTTTTGTTGCGTGTCCTTTGGTTCTTGGTTGTCGTATTCTTAGCGGTTGCTGGACTTGTTTGGCTGCTTGAGCGGCCGGGTTCAGTGGTGCTTGATTGGCAGGGCTACCGGCTTGAGACCTCGTTTTTTGTTATGGTCGGTGCTGCCGCCGCACTGGCGGTAATGACGGCCTTGTTGTACCGGGGCTGGCTTATCCTGGTCCGCGCGCCAGGCCGGGTCGGTGAGGTTTGGCGCGAGCGCCGCCGCAACAAGGGTTACCGGGCCTTAACGCGGGGCATGGTTGCGGTCGCAGCCGGCGATGCCGGTGAAGCCAGCCGCCAAGTTAGGCGTGCCGAAGTATTGTTGAACGAGCCGCCGCTGACCCTGTTGTTGTCGGCGCAATCCGCGCTGCTAAACGGTGATGATTTGGCGGCGACTCGTTTTTTCAAGGAAATGACAGAAGTTCCAGAAACCGAGTTTCTCGGCCTTCGCGGTCTTCTGACACAGGCCTTGAAAGCGAGCGACGATGAGCGTGCCTTGGAACTGGCCAAGCGCGCGCACCGACTGCAACCGAAAAGCAAGTGGATATTGACAAGCCTATTCGATTTACAAGTGCGTTCGGGCAACTGGCTGGATGCGCAGATCAGCGCTAATGAGCAGGCTCGACTCGGCATGACCTCTCGTGACGACAACAAACAGCGCAAAGCGGTGCTTGCCGTTCAGCAGGGCTTGGAGCTTAACTCGACCGGTGACGCAGAAGAGGCAGGCCGCCGTTTCAAGGCCGCACATGACCTGGCACCGACACTCGTTTCAGCCGCCGTACATCACGCTGGTTCATTGATCTTCCAGGGCAAACACCGCCTCGCGGCAGATGTTCTGGCCAAGGTCTGGGCGCGCCAGCCGCATCCCGATCTTATCGAGCCTTGCTGGCGTGCAGCTCAGGCCGATGATGCTCTCAGTCGGGTCAAAGCTACCGAGAAGCTGACGCTTGCCAGCAAGGATCACTTGGAAAGCCGTATCGCCCTGGCCGGCGTTTGTTTGGAAGCCCAGCTTTGGGGTGAGGCGCGCCAACATCTTGGCGGTATCGACAAAGGCGCCGATGAAGCACGTGTCTGTCAGCTCTGGGCGGACCTGGAAGAATCCGAGCATGGCAATATGGAGGCCGTGCAAGCTTGGCTGAAGCGTGCCGCGCTGGCCTATGCCGATCCAGCCTGGGTCTGCGCCAGTTGCGGCAACGCGGTCAGCGAATGGTCGGCGATATGCGGAAACTGCGGTGGTTTTGAT
This sequence comes from uncultured Magnetovibrio sp., assembly GCA_964468005.1. Taxonomy (GTDB): domain Bacteria; phylum Pseudomonadota; class Alphaproteobacteria; order Rhodospirillales; family Casp-alpha2; genus TMED8. The sequence continues at coordinate 7,401 of CAYXUT010000116.1, forward strand.
AGCTTTCGTTGGGGTCGCGCACCGCACGTCCTGGGCCTCACCGATAAGGCTAATAAGCCCGCGACCCAGTCCGATACTAGCTCTCAATTACCGATACCGGTAGAAAACTGATCAATCGTTGGCGTCATTCTTAGATGCCAGAAGAACCCCGGCATCGTGCATGGCTTTAATCTCGGGTATCGAAAAGCCTACCTCTTTCAAAATTTCTGAGCCGTGCTCCCCGATTGCTGGCAGGTCGTGCCTGATTGCCGTGCGTCGGCTGCCGATCTCCATCGGCAGGCCCGGGATCCGGGTGCGGGTGCCATCCGATAGCGTGATGTCCATCAAATTTCCCGTCTCGTTCAGATGCGGATCATCGAAAAGCTCATGCGGCTTGATGATCGGTGCAAAAGGCAAGCCGATTTTTTCACAGGTTTGCATCAACTCATCGCGGCTCATGGCACCGAACAAACCTCGTAGCATGGGCATGATGCGATCGCGCGCAGTGAACCTGAGTGCGTTGGATGCAAGAGACACATCAGCCAACAGGTCATGCCGTTCATAGGCTTCGCAGAATAGTTTCCATTGCGTGTCGCTGACGATGCCGACGAAGACGCTCTCACCGTCAATGGTTTCGAAGGTGTCGTAGACGGCCCAAGCGCGGGGACGGTCAGGCATCGGTCCCGTGGGCTCTCCAGTAACGGCATACTGCATCATGTGCTGGGAGACTGAATGCACCGTCGTCTCATATAGAGCCGAGGTTACCTCCTGGCCCAGTCCCGTCTTTTCGCGTTCCCTGAGCGCAGCTTGTATGCCGATGACGCCGAACATACCGCCCATGATGTCGATCACCGATGCGCCGGCACGCAAAGGCCGGCCTTCCGGCCCCGTCATGTAGGCAAGCCCACCCATCATCTGCACCACCTCGTCCAACGCCTTTCGGTGCGCATAGGGTCCGTTCAAAAAGCCCTTAAGCGCGCAATAGACGAGGCCGGGGTTATGGGTCCTCAGGTCCTCATATCCCAGTCCCGCCGCTGCAAGCGCGCCCGGGCGCAGGTTTTCGACCACCACGTCGGCGTCGAGCACCAGGCGTTTTGCCGCATCAAGACCTTGCGGCGATTTGATGTCGAGTGCGATGGAACGCTTGTTGCGGTTATAAGAAGCGAAAAAACCTGCGCCCTGATGCACTAGGCGCCGGGTGGTGTCACCGTGCAAGGGTTCAACCTTAATCACGTCGGCGCCAAGATCGGCCAGGATCATACCGCATGTTGGTCCCATCACCATGTGGCAGAACTCGATCACCCGGATACCGTCAAGCGGTAATGGGGTGACGGTAGCGTCATCAACCAAGTCTTGTTCCGTATCCATGGTCGGGAGATTATCTATCCCTAAATATAAACGCAAAAGCGGAGTGGGGTTGATGGCGAAGCGTGGCGTTTTGTATGTGGTGTGGGGCGAGTATAACGAGACAGTGCTTGAGCGCTCCCGTCAATCCCTGGCCCGGGTGCACCCGGGCCTCCCTGTCGAAATCGCAGAACTACCGGCGGGCAGCACGCTTCTCGACAAGGCCCGAATGATGGAACTCTCACCTTTTGACGAGACGCTATTCCTGGATGCCGATACCGTGGTGCTCGACGATCTCACGTTCGGCTTCGAACAGGCCCGTCGCTTCGCTCTCGCCTGTTCCATCTGTGAATGCCCATGGGCGCGCCGGTATGGTGGGCTTTCGGGCGATATGATTGAGTACAACACAGGCGTCCTGTTTTTCACAAACGAAGCTAAACCCGTGTTCGACGCCTGGAGGGCCTGCGTAGTTGAGATCGATTCCTCAATCGTTTTTCACAACGGCGAGGAACTCGCCCGCATGTCATTGAACGACCAAGCTGGCTTCGCGAAGGCAATTGACGACACGGGGGTCAGGCCGTTCGTATTACCCTACAACTGGAACTTCCGGCCGAAATGGCACAAGAGTTGGTTCGGCCCCTTGAAGATCTGGCACGACTATTCCGATGTTCCCGAGCCCCTTTGCGTACACAATGCCGAGCAGGCGATATCAGATTCTGTCGTCCGGTTCTCCATCCTACGTGACTGAAAACCTTGACACAGCACGCGCCTTAAGAGATAGGGTACGCCTAGGATCTGGACCGCTTTAGCTTAGCTGGTAGGGCATCGCATTCATAACACTTAGCTCCACAGAAATATATATAATTATCAATTGCTTATCTTATTAGATAATTACATGTGAATGATATGTGTAAAGTAATCATATCAATTATGTGTAGAATATGGACTACTCCAAAGGGTTAGAGTATAGAGAGACAGATGGTTACGCCCTCTTAGCTCAGTTGGTAGAGCACGGCATTCGTAATGCCGGGGTCAGGTGTTCGAGTCACCTAGAGGGCACCA
>CAYXUT010000117.1:0-9484 GCA_964468005.1 uncultured Magnetovibrio sp.
CCGACAGGTCCGGCAACTCTCTTTAATAGAGGTCAGATTACGACTCGGCAGTATTGCACATTTTGTAGCACTACGCCGCGCTGATCTTGCGCCCGTCGCGGGTTGTCTTGACGTATGCACGGCGGCAATGCTCCTCGCAATAGGGCTTGCCGGGCACATTCGGGCTGCCACAGAAATGAAAATCATCTTTCCCAGGCTCGCCTTCCGGCCAAGAACACATACCGGGCCTAAGCGAGCCCAGATCGATAATCTCCGCCGGCCTCGGTTTTTTCTTGATGGGCGAGCCGCGCTTCGGCAAACCAAGGCGATGAACCTTGCCAACCACTGCATTCTTTGTCACGCCGAGGCGTTCACCGATAACACTAGTTGAAAGGCCCTCATTCCATAGCGCTATTAGTGCGCTAACGCGTTGTGGTATCCATTCTTCACTCATTTTTTTGTTCCGCGCCGCCGGTCAGGTCGCCCAGATACTCCCAAATCGCGCCGTGAAAACCTCCTTTTCACTTGAATTTACTAGTTTCGCCCAGGAAAGACGGCCTAAATGCCACAATATATATAGCCCGCTTTCCTCAAATATACATTATGTTGGGGCTAAATCAATATGTTGATTCAATAGTTGTAGTGGTTAATTGGACCTTTTGGCTGTGAACCGCCCATCTGACATGATACTTTGCACCGCAACATTAGGAAGTTCAGCCAAGTGGGGAGACGGGCTTCATGTCGGCGCCGAAAACACCTGATTTACAGCAATGGACAGAAACAGCAGCCAAGGAACTCAAAGACCGCAGTCCCGAGGACCTGGCCTGGGAAACGCCTGAAGGTATAGTCATCAAACCCCTCTATACGGCGGCTGATCTAGAAGAATTTCAACACGTCAATACATTGCCTGGCTTCGAGCCGTTCGTACGTGGCCCGAGAGCCACCATGTACGCCAATCGCCCCTGGACAATCCGTCAGTATGCTGGTTTTTCGACAGCAGAAGAATCCAACAAGTTCTACCGCGATAATCTAGCCTCCGGGCAGAAAGGCCTTTCCGTAGCCTTCGATCTCGCGACGCATCGCGGTTACGACTCAGACCATCCACGTGTCGTTGGTGATGTCGGCAAGGCCGGCGTTGCCATCGACTCCGTCGAGGACATGAAAATCCTTTTCGATGGCATCCCCCTAAGCGAAATGTCGGTTTCCATGACCATGAACGGCGCCGTGCTGCCGATATTGGCGGGTTATATCGTCGCAGCGGAGGACCAGGGCGTCAAACTGGAGCAGCTTTCTGGCACCATTCAGAACGACATCCTAAAAGAGTTCATGGTGCGGAACACCTATATCTATCCACCAGAACCCTCCATGCGCATAGTTGCCGATATCATTGAATACACGGCCAACAACATGCCGCGCTTCAATTCAATTTCCATTTCCGGCTATCACATGCAAGAGGCCGGCGCCACGGCTGTGCAGGAACTTGCTTTCACATTGGCCGACGGCATGGAATACGTGCGTGCCGCCAAAGCCATAGGGCTCGGCGTCGATACCTTCGCGCCGCGCTTAAGCTTCTTCTTCGCGATTGGCATGAACTTCTTCATGGAAGTGGCAAAGCTTCGTGCCGCCCGGCTGCTTTGGAGCGAGTTTATGCAGCAATTCGAGCCCGAGGATAAGCGCTCGCTGATGCTGAGGACGCATTGCCAGACATCCGGCGTCTCATTGACAGCTGATGATCCCCACAACAACGTGATCCGCACCACTATCGAGTGCATGGCCGCGGTCCTCGGCGGCACGCAAAGCCTGCATACTAATGCCTTGGACGAAGCTATCGCACTACCGACGCCATTTTCAGCCCGCATTGCGCGCAACACTCAGTTGATAGTTGCGGAAGAAACTGGCATTTCGAATGTCATCGACCCCCTGGGCGGTAGTTATTACCTCGAAAGCTTGACGAACTCCCTGGCCAATGAAGCCCGCAAATTGATCGAAGAAGTGAATGAACTCGGTGGCATGACCAAGGCCGTAAGCGCCGGCATGCCGAAGCAGCGGATCGAAGAAGCGGCAGCCCGAAAGCAAGCGCGCATTGACCGCAGCGAGGAAGTAGTTGTCGGCGTCAACAAATATCGGCCTGAAAAAGAAGAGCAAATCGATATCCTCGAGATCGACAATGCCGAGGTCCGTGAGCAGCAGATTAAACGCCTGGAGAGTATCCGTGCGTCTCGCAATGAAGTTAGCTGCCGTACCGCACTTAATGCTCTGACGACGGCAGCCGAGAGGGGCGAGGGCAACCTTTTAGATCTATCGGTCAAAGCGACACGCGAACGAGCTACCGTCGGTGAGATTTCCGACGCGTTGGAAAAAGTATTCACCCGTTACTGCGCTCAAACCCGATCCATCTCTGGTGTGTACGGCTCGGCTTATGATGGTGACGAAGGCTTCACCAAGATCCGTGACGACGTCGCCACCTTCGCCGAGGTTGAAGGCCGCCGACCACGCATGCTGGTGGTCAAGATGGGCCAGGACGGACATGACCGAGGCGCCAAGGTGATCGCCACCGCGTTTGCAGATATCGGTTTCGACGTCGATATTGGCGCGCTCTTCCAAACGCCCGAAGAAGCTGCCCACGAGGCCATCGAAAACGATGTACATATCATCGGTGTCTCCAGCCAGACGGCCGGGCACAAAACTCTTGTCCCTGCTCTAATCAAACAACTCCGCCAGCAGGGAGCCAGTGACATCCTGATCGTCTGCGGCGGTGTCATTCCGGTTAAGGACTATGATTTTCTCTTCGAACAAGGTGTTTCCGCTGTTTATGGTCCGGGTACCAACATCCCAATGGCCGCAGCCGAGATCATGGACATCCTGCGCGACCGCAAGTTGGCCGCGGAGTAAAAGCTCCTCCGAAAACACAAAGGCCAAGCGGAAACCAAGATAAAGAAACGAGCCATCAGCTCTGGTATCGGCATACTTGGCGGACGTATCAAACTGACTGATCGATGGTCAGCTCATCGGTCTTGCCCCCAAAAGCATGGGCGCCGGCGCTCAGAGGTGCTGGTCTTGATCTCGTCCAGGATATCGGCCCAATCGCCGATATAGAAATCGAAAAGCGTGCATTCTGTCGAGATGTGATCGATATCCATGACTGCCACTTTTCAGCGCCGAGCCTTGGTGCTTGCCGTTCCCTTGCTGAACTTCTGAAAGGTTGTCGACGGCTCGGTGGCGTTGTTCTTCGTGGGTATCGTGCTAAAAACTTTCAAACCCCGTTCGCTGGTATTCCATATTAACGTCCGTTTAGTAGTGCTTAACGAAGGATTGTTCAACGGATGGGGATGTGCATTTTCTTCTTTTGTGTTTAGCCCTTGTCATGATTGACGTTTCTGGTGGTTGGGCTCGGCGTTGTCGTCTCAAATCATGGCTGGCGCGCATGCGCTCGTGCCGCCCGAACGGCGCCGGAACCTTAGGCCCATAATCCGCTCGACCCAAGGGCGGCAGCGTATTGTTCGAAGGGAATAAAAACCCCTGAATAAGGCCTTGAAAAGGTGTCGATTCTCTTTGAGGCTCGTTTCCGAAAAATTGTTGCTCATCCCAGCTCCAAGGTTCCCTCTTAAAGGCAACTACTTTATGTTGTTAGGCATCGGGTCCCCAGTATAGGGAATGGATCGGGGTAACAACGGACGGTCGGGGATGAACTGCCAAACGATCTTCAAGAAGGGCGGCCACGAGTGGCTGATTTTCGGGCAAGACCCGAAAAAACCAACCAACGTTGCTGATAGCAATCAGGTTCTGATCATCGACAGCGGCGACGCCATGCTGATTGACCCTGGCGGCTTCGAGATCTTTCCTTCAGTCTTAGCTGCATTGAGCGAACGCATCCCCATCGAGAGTCTGAAACGCATCTTCCTCACACTCCAAGACCCCCACGTAGCGTCTTCAGTACCGTTATGGTTGCGCATTTGTCCGGGGGGTGTAGACATCATTGTCTCGCATCTCTGGCAGGACATTGTTACCCACCTGGACGCAAATTGCTCGGTGAAGCCCATTGCCGATAAAGGTATGTCCATTTCCGTCGGCGCCAACGTGCATGTCAACGCCATGCCGGCGCATTACCTGCCGTCTCCTGGCGGGTTCCATATCCATGACGCGAAAGCCCGAGCGCTGTATACAAGCGCGGTCGGCACCGCAGTCATACCGGCCAACGAATGGAACGGTTACGTCGTTCAGAACTTCGATCGCCACATCGATTACATGCGCTCCTTTCACGAACGCTGGATGCCGTCCGATGCAGCCCGCGACGCCTGGATATCGAACGTTTCCAAGCTCGATCTCGACCTTTTGGTGCCGCAGAGCGGCATGGTGTTCAAAGGCGAAAACGTACCCCGATTTATCGAATGGTTCGCCGGCCTCAATTTGGCGTCCGGCTTGCAGGTGATGATGCCGAAAGACGGTCTGATTGCCAAAATCGAGGATCTGCAGACACGCACGCATGGTGGGTTCGAAGCGCAGCCCGTACCCCCTGGATCAGCACCAAAGTCCACGGCGCCCAATATCGAAGATCTGTACGCCAAACTGTTGGGGGCCCCCGAGGACGAATGGGCACCCCCCACCGGTGATCCAGAACCGGGTGCTGAATACCGGCTGGTCACCCGCAGCGATTTCGATGGTTTGGTCTGTGCCGTATTACTTGAGCAGTTGGATATGATAGACGATATTCTGTTCGTCCATCCCAATGACATGCCGAAGGGCCGCGTAGACATCAAGCCAACCGATATCACTACAAACCTGCCTTACCTGCCGGGTTGCCATATCGCCTTCGATCATCATCTGAGAGAGATCAAACGCCTCTACCAGAAGTATGAAAACCACATCATCAACCCGAAAGCCCCATCAGCAGCCCGGATGGTATATGAATACTATGGGGGTGCGGCCAGCTTTCCGGACGTCGATGTCGACCTGATGAAGGCCGTCGACAAGAGTAACGCGGCGCAGTTTGATATGGATGAGGTTCTTTACCCTGACGGTTGGCCGCTGATGAGCTTCGTCATGGATTCGCGCACCGGCCTTGGCAGGTTTAGGGGCTTCCGCATCCCCAACTACGAGCTGATGATGAGCCTCATCGAATGGTGCCAAAAATATAGTGTAGAGGAGATCCTAGATCTCCCGGACGTTAAGGAACGTGTGGATCTCTATCGAGAACAGGAGCCTCTGTTCAAAGCGCAGATCGAGCGTTGCACCGTAGTGCACGGCAACCTTGCCGTTCTCGATCTTCTTGAGGAAGAAACAGTATACGTCGGCAACCGTTTCATGATTTATGCGCTGTTTCCACAGTGCAATATTTCGATGCATGTCATGTGGGGACGCGACAAACAGAACGTCGTATATGCCGTGGGCAAATCAATCTTCGACCGCACCTCGCAAACCAACATTGGCGAATTGATGCTGCAGTACGGCGGCGGCGGACATGGCGCGGCGGGAGCCTGTAGGGCCGATACCACAATGGCCGCCATCGTCAGACAAGCGCTGATCGGCAAGATCAACGACGACGGCTAAACCGAGTTCAGGCAATTCCCTCCGGCGGCGATTCATGTTGGTCAATCAGATCGTAAATTTCCTCTCCAACAGCATCAAATACATGAACCGCTGCCTCCCAATAAAAAGATCCGAGAGTTACCTGCCATTGTTCTACGGGCAGCATCTCGAGCCCACCCATCAATATCAACAATACGTCTTCGCCAGTCATTAGATTTAAGCTCCGTTTACATACAGCGATTAATCAAGGTTTTTGTGATACAAAGGGATCGGTTTTTGATGAAGGAACCGGTCATGCTTCTGCGGAAGTTGACCGATCATCAATGGCAACGGATATGGGAAAATCTTTTTAAGACCTTAGCCGGAGAACCGGACTTTGAGTTCCTGATCCACGGTCCTCTCGGTGACTATATGATGGCCGACAAGGCCTATGGAAACCTATAACTATGATCCTTTTCTTGCTGACTTAATGCTAAGAATTGCGGATAATAGCCCCATGCTGTCCCATGGTGATGTTTGGCGAACCATTGATCGGCTTGCTCATGAATATGGTCTGTCAGCCTCGGGGCTGGCGCGCAGCGCTGGCCTCGATCCGACCACATTCAATAAGAGCAAGCGTGTTACGCGTGAAGGTAAGAACCGTTGGCCAAGCACCGAGAGTGTCGCCAAGGTTCTGACAGCTACGGACGCAACGCTGAACGACTTCGTCTCTTGTGTTGGCGAAGGTGCGGCTGCCGAAGTTTGCCGGAATATACCACTGATCGATTTTGCCCAAGCGGGCTCGTTTGGCTCCTTCGATAATGCCGGCTATCCGACGGGCGGGAGCTGGGACGAAACCCTGTTCCCGGGCTTCGCCGATCCGCACGCCTATGCACTTGAAGTTAGCGGCGACAGCATGGCGCCGGTTTTCCACAACGGTGATATCGCCATCGTTTCGCCGGAAGCCGGCATTCGGTGCGGCGACCGTGTCGTCGTGAAAGCCATAGAAGGTGAAGTCCTGACCAAAATTCTGCTTTGCCAGACGGCCAGCCAGATCGAGTTGCAGTCTCTCAACCCGCTACACGAAAACCGGGTTCTCGCCGTTGAGGGAATCGACTGGATGGCTCGGATCATCTGGGCTAGCCAATAATTTCGCCGAGTTTCCTCAGTCCGAAACATTCACAAGGGAAAGCACCATGGGCAAAGCTGACGCTGACGCCGCAAATACCGTGACCTTCGCCGCCGGAAAGTGGCATACCGGTAGCCCCGCCTTGATCAAGCCACGCGACCATGGCTTCTGGCTGGCCTCCGCTGTTTTTGATGGCGCGCGATCTCTGGCCGGCGCGGTACCGGACCTTGAACGCCACTGCCGACGACTGATCAAATCCGGCGAACTAATGGGGCTCAAGTCTCCCATTACCGCCGACGAGATCATCAAACTGGCTTGGGAGGGCATCTGCGAGTTTCCAAGCGATGCAGAGCTCTACATCTGCCCGTTGCTCTATCCCACCGGCGGGTTCATCACACCGGAACCGACAAGCACTGAATTTATCCTGCACGTCAGTGAATCGCCCTTGCCAGCTCCCGACGGGTTCTCAGCCTGCAAGAGCTCGTTTCGCCGCCCGGCCCGGGACATGGCGCCGACGGAAGCCAAGGCCAGTTGCCTCTATCCAAACGTAGCGCGCGGCGTCAACGAAGCCAATGAGAAAGGGTTTGATACGGGCGTAATGATCGACCCGGTCGGCAACGTCGCTGAGTTCTCTTACGCTAATCTTTTCGTGACCCAGGACGAAGCCGTTCACACGCCGGCCATCAACGGCACCTTCCTTAACGGCATCACCCGCCAGCGCATTATTGAGCTTCTGCGCAAGGATGGGATCGAGGTCAACGAGCGTTCCATCGCGCTGGAGGAACTCACCACCGCCGACGAGCTTTTCGCTACCGGCAACTATGCCAAGGTGATGCCGTGCACTCGCTATGAAGAGCGCAACCTGCAGCCAGGCCCCATGTATAAACGCGCCCGAGAGCTCTACTTCAGGTTCGTCGAAAGCTGTCGCTAGAACGTCCGAAAGCTATCCTGCCAAATCCTCACCAGCCAACGCGCGTTCGATCAGCTCTATTAACTCATTAAGACCGTAAAGCGCGATGAAAGAACCCATGCGCGGACCTTGCGACTGACCGAGCAGAACCTCGTAGAGGCATCTGAACCAATCTTTTAGATTCTCAAACTCGTGGCGCTTGCCGATCTCATAGACTTGCGTCTGAATATCCTCGGCCGCCACGCTAGCATTCATGCCCTTCAAGGCTTCCGCCAAATCCTGCATGGCGGCGCGCTCCTTGTCATCAGGCGCGCGGTATTGCTTCGCCGGCTTGACGAAATCGCGATAGTAGTTGATGGCATACCCAGCCAGCTTGTCGAGCATCGGCGCGGTCTCGGGCGAGGCATCGGGGCGGTAGCGCGAGATGAAATACCATAGAACGGCCGGGTCTTCCGTGTGGCAGACGCTTGCCAGATTCAAGAGGATGCTGTAGCTCAGGTGCGCGTTCTCAACCGGCGGAGGGCCGCGGTGGATGTGCCACGCCGGATTTTCGATCTGGCGCGTCGGCTCTTGGCCGGGATAGGCGGAAACTTGCTGCAGGTAGTCGTCGACCTGGCGCGGGATGATGTCAAAATAGAGCCGTTTTGCTGCCTTTGGTTTTTGGAACATGAATTGAGCTAGGCTTTCCGGCGGTGCATAGCTTAGCCACTCCTCAACCGAAAGCCCGTTGCCGATGGACTTCGAAATTTTTTCGCCCTTCTCATCGAGGAACAGCTCGTAGGTAAAGCCGACCGGCGGAGTGCCTGCAAGGATACGGCAGATGCGCCCGGATAGCTTAACCGAATCGATCAAATCCTTTCCGGACATCTCATAATCGACGTCTAATGCCGACCAGCGCATGGCCCAATCGACTTTCCACTGTAGCTTACAAGCCCCGCCGGTGACCGGCGTCTCGACTTTGGCGCCACCCTCGTCCTCATAAATAATCGTTCCGGCATCAACATCGCGCTCTATCACCGGCACCTGCAATACCACGCCAGTCTTCTTGCAGACCGGCAGAAAAGGGCTGTAGGACGCCTGGCGTTCGGGCCCGAGCGTCGGCAAGATAACATCCATCACCGCATCGTAATGGACCAGAACTTTGCGTAACGCATTGTCGAAGCGCCCGCTCTTATAGCACTCGGTAGCGGAAACAAATTCGTAGTCGAAACCAAAATCGTCGAGAAACGCCTGCAGGCGCGCATTGTTGTGGGCGCCGAAACTGTCATGCGTGCCGAACGGATCGGGGATCGCGGTAAGTGGTTTGCCGAGGTGTTCAGCCACTTTGTCGCGCTCGGGAATATTATCCGGTACCTTCCTGAGCCCATCCATGTCATCGGAAAAGGCGAACAATCTGGTCGGCGCGTCGCTCAATTGCTCAAATGCATGGCGCACCATCAGCGTTCGTGCCACCTCACCGAAGGTGCCAATATGCGGCAACCCCGACGGTCCGTAGCCGGTCTGAAACAGCACATAGCCCTTGTCTGGCAGCTTGTTTGTGCCGACGCGCTTGAGCAGCGCCCTAGCCTCCTGGAAGGGCCACGCCTTGGCATGTTCGGCGAGCGGACGGATATCGGTCATATTTGGCAAGATCCCAGTTCGGTTGAAGTCGGGCTATTCAGCGCGGCGAACCTAAGCGCGCCGGGCGGCGAGGTCAATGGCCTGAGAAAGTCGTTCCAATGGTGCGGCTTGTTGGGCCTCCCGGCGCTTGCCCCGTGTCCCTTTGTCGTCTATTTGCGCGAACGGCGCTGCCGTTCTGCACAGAAAGGCCATCCCCGCCACGGGCTTGGAAAATTCTTTTGGAGACCGATTTTTAGGAAGAAACCGTCTTTGATTCCAATGCCATCAAAAAATTAGGGACCGGAGTAAATTCTTTCCTTGCACCGCCCCAGACAGCCGGCGCTGGGCCGATTTTTCAATTC
>CAYXUT010000118.1:0-9054 GCA_964468005.1 uncultured Magnetovibrio sp.
CATGTTAGTGCCGCGGCGTGACCATAATCGCCGAACTCTATAATTGGCAAGAAAAATAAAAAACGCCGCCGGCCCCCACGCTTTATCCCAGATTATTCTTTGTCGTCTCCTTCGGGACTGGCGAGCTCTTTGACCTCCGGCATATCATCGTCGCCTATGTCCGACGTATCTTCCATCAGACCGTCTTCATCCTCTTCTTCGACGTCTTCGATTTCGATCTCCACATCTTCAATCTTGTCGGCATTCTCTTTGGTCTGCTCAGGATTTTCTTCCGGCGCCGGTTTTGCCGCCTGCGGACGTGGCGCTGGGCGACGCGGTTTCAAAAGCGTCCGGACCTCGACCTTGTCCCCACATTTCGGGCATATGATCGTTTTACGCTTGAAGTCGTAGAACAGCGCACCACAACTATGACAGGTATGCTTCTTACCCCTTTCTGGTTTTGCCACGCGTCGTCCCTTTCTATTGTTTCGGTCTGGCTCTTTGGTTCCGTTGGCCCGGCATAAGCGTTCCCTGTTGTGGAACTCCAGCCTTGCCCGTGTATCTCCGGTGCCAATTGCCATTTTCCTTGGCATCTGTCAAAACCAAAAAACATTTAGCAGCTTTTAATTGTTTCCCGCTTCAATCGAGGTTTCTCAATCGTGGATGTGATCAGTTCCCATCAAGCCCGTTCCTTGATCGGCAAGGCGCGAGTTCCAGGTGACAAATCCGTGTCGCACCGCGCCCTCTTGTTCGGCGCGCTGGCTACCGGGGAAACATGTATCACAGGCCTATTGGAGGGAGAGGATGTTCTTGCGACTGCCGCAGCCATCGTCAAACTCGGCAGTTCCGTTGAGCGAACTGATGACGGCACCTGGCGCGTGATGGGCTGCGGGCTCGGCGCTCTGGCCGAACCGGGTGACATTCTCGATATGGGGAATTCGGGTACCGCGGCCAGGTTGCTGTTGGGCCTGCTCGCGACCCATCCGATCACCATCACCATAACCGGCGACGAGTCATTAAGATCGCGTCCCATGGCGCGCGTGACGACGCCGCTCAGAAAGTTCGGTGCACGCTTCGATGGCGCCGAGGGTGGGCGCCTGCCGTTGACGGTCTCCGGCGCCTCTGATCCCATGCCTATCGAATACAAGCTTCCCGTTGCCTCTGCACAGGTCAAGTCGGCAATATTGCTGGCTGGCCTCAATACGCCGGGGGAGACATCCGTCATTGAACGCGTGCCGACACGTGACCACACGGAAATCATGCTGAGCCATTTCGGTGCCGAGGTCCACGTCGAGAAAGCGGATAGCGGTGGACGGCGAATCACCATCGTTGGTGAGCCGGAGTTGACCGCCCACGATGTGTTGGTGCCAGCCGATATCTCATCCGCCGCCTTCCCCATGGTGGGGGCCCTACTGGTAACGGGCTCCGAGTTGCATCTTCCTGGTGTCGGCCTCAATCCATTGCGCGCTGGATTGCTGAAGACGCTCCGTGAAATGGGCGCAGCGATCGTCGAGAAAAACACCGGCGATAACAAGGGCGAATTGACCGCTGATCTGATCGTCAGGGCGGGCACGCTCGGGGGAATCGAGGTGCCGGCCGAACGTGCGCCATCGATGATAGATGAATATCCCGTTCTCGCCGTGGCGGCGGCATGTGCCAAAGGCACAACGATGATGCACGGTCTTGCGGAACTCCGGGTCAAAGAAAGCGATCGCCTTTCGGTCATGGCCAAAGGGCTTGCCGCTTGCGGCGTAGAGGTCGAGGAAACGGAAACCAGCCTAACCGTTCATGGCACCGGCCGACCGCCAAAAGGCGGCGCGACAATCGAGTCCGGTTTTGACCACCGTATCGCCATGGCCTTCGCGATTCTTGGCATGGTCACGGAAGAACCGATCAGTGTTACCGGCGCGGCGACCATCAACACCAGCTTTCCGGGTTTCGTCGGCCTGATGAACGGGCTCGGCGCGGATGTGCTGATTGAAAATCAAGAATAAGGGAGACATGCCGATGATCATCGCCATTGATGGACCGGCGGCAGCTGGTAAAGGAACCTTAGCACGTAGGCTCGCAGCACATTTCGATCTTGCTTACCTGGATACCGGCCTGATCTATCGCGCCGTGGGCAAGAAAGTCGTGGACTCGGGGGCCGATCCCGAAGACGTGGCGGCTGCCGAGTCCCAAGCGCGGTCTCTTGCCGCGGCAGATCTGCAGTCCGATGGACTGCGTACCGATGAGGTGGCGCAGGTTGCCTCTAGAATCTCGGCGGTGCCGGGCGTACGCGCGGCGCTGTTGGCCTTCCAGCGGGACTTTGCTGCCTACCCTCCTAATCGTAAAACAGGTGCGGTGCTCGACGGCCGCGACATCGGCACCGTGGTCTGTCCAGATGCGGACGTCAAACTGTTCGTCAGTGCAAGCATCGAAGTTCGCGCCGAGAGGCGTTTAAAGGAGTTGCAGGATAGGGGCCTCGAAGCTATATATGCGCGCGTTCTTGAGGATATGAACGAGCGTGACGCCCGAGATAGCTTACGCGCCGCCTCACCTCTGGAGCCGGCTACTGACGCCCATCAACTTGATACCAGTACGTTGGATGTCGATCAGGTGTTTGCCAAGGCTTTGGAATATGTCGATGCTGCTGGCGTCGGCTGAGGAAAATTCTCGAGACAGCTAAAGCGCAAAAGGCTGCGCTTAAAAAATAATCCCTCGGTTTTCAGGGAGGTTTCGTGCAGCCACAAGAAAACCGCGGATTTGGTCCATGAGGAAAGACCGCCGGAACCAACCGGTTGGCAAGAATAGCAACAAGTGAAGGAACCCAGGATATGACTGCTGCCAGTGAAATGGCTGCCAAGACGGCACCGGAAACCAAAGAAAATTTTGCCGATCTTTTAGATGAAACTCTCGGTGATGAGGGCTTCGAAGGCAAGGTGGTGAAAGGCACTGTTCTTTCCGTAGATGGAGATGTGGCACTGATTGATGTTGGGCTGAAATCGGAAGGCCGCGTGCCGCTGAAGGAATTCGGTGCGCCAGGCCAGGACCAGGCTATCAACATTGGCGACACGATCGATGTATTTGTCGAACGCTACGAAGACCGCGAAGGTATGATCCGTCTAAGCCGCGAAAAAGCACGCCGCGAGGAATCCTGGGCCGATTTGGAAAAATCATTCAAGGCCAACGAGCGTGTCAATGGCGTCATCTTCGGCCGCGTCAAAGGTGGCTTCATTGTTGATCTGTCGGGCGCCGTGGCGTTCCTACCGGGCAGCCAGGTCGATATTCGGCCAATTCGCGACGTATCACCACTGATGGGCACGCCGCAGCCGTTCCAAATCCTGAAAATGGACGCGCAGCGTAACAACATCGTAGTTTCGCGCCGCGCCGTTTTAGAAGAAACCCGCACCGAAGCGCGCTCGGAACTCATGTCGAGCCTATCCGAGGGAAAGGTGCTGGACGGTGTCGTCAAGAATATTACCGATTACGGCGCCTTCATTGACTTGGGTGGTGTCGACGGCCTGTTGCATGTTACCGACATTGCGTGGAAGCGCATCAATCACCCGTCCGAAGCCTTACAGATCGGCGAGACGGTAAAGGTCCAGGTAATTCGTTTCAATGCTGAAACGCAGCGCATCTCGCTTGGCATGAAGCAGCTTGAAGCTGATCCGTGGGACGGCGTCGAGGCTAAGTACCCGGTGGATGCCAGGTTCACCGGCCGCGTCACCAACATTACCGATTACGGCGCCTTTGTGGAATTGGAAGCTGGTGTCGAAGGTCTGGTTCACGTTTCCGAAATGAGTTGGACCAAGAAAAATGCCCATCCGGGCAAGATCGTCTCGACCTCCCAGGAAGTGGAAGTCATGGTGCTGGATACAGATTCCGATAAGCGCCGGATCTCCTTGGGTCTCAAGCAATGCATGGACAATCCGTGGGAATCCTTCGTCATCAAATTTCCGGTCGATGCCGAGGTTGAAGGCGAGATCAAGAACATCACCGAATTCGGGCTGTTCATCGGTCTTGACGGCGAGATCGATGGTATGGCTCACCTTTCCGACCTGAGTTGGGAAAAGAGCGGCGAAGAAGCACTTGCCGACTTTACCAAGGGTCAGAATGTGAAGGCCAAGGTGCTTGATGTTGATGTCGAGAAGGAACGTATTTCGCTGGGTCTCAAACAACTGTCTGAGGATTTGGTGGGCAGCGCACTTGGCGACCTGAAAAAAGGCGCGGTCGTTACCTGTACGGTTCATGAAATCGTCGAGAACGGCATCGAGGTCCGCGCCAACGACAGCGTACCGGGCTTCATCCGTAAGTCGGAACTCAGCCGTGATCGCTCCGAGCAACGCCCCGACCGGTTCGCAAAAGGCGAGAAGATCGATGCCAAGATCACTCAGCTCGACAAATCCGGCCGCCGTCTGACGCTTTCGATCAAGGCGCGTGAGGTGGAGGAAGAGAAGGAGGCCATGGCCACCTACGGTTCCACCGATGCCGGCGCCTCGCTGGGCGACATTCTGGGTGCCGCCATTGCTGAAAAGCAACAGGCGACGGGAACCGAAATTCAGGAAACCGAGGAAGAAAAGCCGGCGAAGAAATCTAGGAAAGCGGCAAAGGTCAAGAAACCGGCGGAAGGAGAAATCGCCGAGTCTCCTGAGATCGAAAAAGATAAACCGGCCAAGAAAACCGCCAAGAAAACCGCTAAGAAAACCGCCAAGAAAACCGACGCAAAGGCGGAGAAAGCCTCAGCGGAGGAAGCTGAACCTGAAGTTGAAGCGGTTGAAAAGGAAGAGGACAACAAAAAACCTTGATGTGAGCTGCGCCCGGGCCGTCCTTCTGTCTGAGCGTATGGCATTGATGAAGGGTGTAACCCGCATGTTTCGCGATGTTGACACCAATGTTGGCAGGCACTGTATCAAGCGGCTCCTAAGCTTTTCCCAGGCCTTTTTTGTTGTCGCCGTGGTTGCCGGACTTGTCGGTTTGGCTGGCAAATTCGATGGCTTCACTGATTGCGTCTCTATATTGAGGGCTTGATTCTGAGTGACAGCCAAGACAATGGCGGATTTTCATGCGATGTTTCTCGGTGTGATCAAGGGGCGCCAGGAGATGAATGAATCACAAGCCCAAGTTTTGGCGGACAGACAGACACTTTTTGATCGTCAAGGTCTCCGGCGCCGGGCTGGTTGACATCATTGGCTGCGAAAAGGATACCCGCGCATGGCTCGAAGAAAAACACGGGATAGTCAAAGATACGGAGGCGCGTGACATTTACGATCCCGAAGAAGAAATGCGGTCAGATCCGATCTCAAGCATGACCGGAAAATCACTTTTTCTGAACGACTTAGACTTGACGAGGTGATTTCTCTTTGGCACCCTCAATCTGTGATAATGGTGAAATCGGCAGGACCAGTAGAGAATTAAGAATATCCCAAAAATGACATGACGGCATAGCGCTACCCAGGGGGTAAAGAATGACTAAATCGGAACTTATCGCGCGCCTCGCGACAGCCAATCCAAATCTTTATCAACGAGACGTGGAACGCATCGTCTCAACGATCTTCGAGGAAATCACTGCCGCTTTGGCCCGTGGGGACCGGGTGGAGTTGCGCGGATTTGGTGCTTTTTCAGTTAAGGCGCGTGGCGCGCGAACCGGGCGTAATCCGCGTACTGGTGAAGCGGTTGACGTTGCCGAGAAATACATTCCTTACTTTAAGACAGGAAAACAGCTTCGTGAAAAGCTCAATACGGGGGGCTGAACGACTGCCTTAGGTTTAGTCTTGAAGCAATGAAATGGGTGCACCCTTGTGCAAGACGCTGATCTTCAAAATTCTTTCTTGGGTTGTGTTGGTGCCAAGCGGTATCGCGCTCATCGTTTTCTCGGTGATCAACCGCCACGCCGTAACAGTCGATTTCTGGCCGTTTGACTATGCGCCGAAGATCCGTCTGTTTGTAGTCATTCTGTTTGTTTTGGCGATCGGTGTTCTGTGGGGCGGGTTGGCGGCGTGGCTAGCGGGCGGCGCGGGAAGGCGGCGCGGACGTGAGGCGGGTCGGCGCGCCAGTAGCGTGGAGACCGATCTGCGCCAGGCCAATAAGCGTATTCAGCGCCTCGAGTCCGAACTCACCGACGCGCGCGGAAAGTCAGCTTCGGCGGCGCTGCCGCCGGCTAACGCCGCTTGATCTGCGGTGCGCGCCTTTAACGCCGAACAGGTTGCCGAGCGGCTCGACTACCCCTCACTTGTTGACGTCATTGACGGCGGCTTCCGCGCTGATATCATCATCCCGCCGCGACACTATCACACACTGACGGTTGAAGGCGGCCGTGATGCCACGTTCTTGTTGATGCCAGCCTGGAGCGCTGATTTTGTTGGCCTCAAGACGGTCATCGTGGCGCCCGAGAACGCGGCCAGGAAGCTGCCCACCGTTCAGGCCGGCTACCAACTCATGGACCGTGAAACGGGCCAACTGCTGGCGCTTGTGGATGGCGATGAGTTGACTGCTCGGCGCACTGCATCTGCGTCCGCGCTGGCGTCGCGCTATCTCTCCCGGCCTGATGCAAGCCGGCTCACCATGGTCGGGACCGGTGTCCTGGCGCTCCATCTAATCGCCGCTCACGTGACCCAACGGCCCATTAAAGAAGTCGTTATATGGGGGCGCAACCCGTCCAAGGCGGAGGCCTTGGTGGAGAAGATGGAGGGGCATAAACTTTCAGTACGCGCGGTGTCTGACCTTGAGGCCGCTGTCAACGGCGCCGATATCATCTCCTGTGCGACCTTGGCTGTCGATCCGCTGATTAAAGGCGATTGGCTCAAGCCAGGCCAGCACCTGGACCTGGTCGGCGCCTTCACGCCGGAAATGCGAGAGGTCGACGATACGGCCATTGCCCGCGCCGAGATCTATATTGATACCGATGATGCCAAAAGCACTGCGGGCGAGATTTGTGACCCACTCGCACGCAGCGTGATCAGAGAGGCGGATATTTTGGGGACACTGTATGACCTGGCGGGTGGCAGGGTCGTGTCGCCACGCTCTGGTCCCGAAGCCATCACATTGTTCAAATCGGCGGGCTCGGCCGTGGAGGATCTGGCTGCGGCGGTTCTGGTTTATGAGCGAGCGTGAAGGTATAAGAATGCCCATGGATCCCTGCAAACGCATTCTCGTCGCCCTCGATACCACCGATGTGAACCGTGCCCGGGCTTTGGCGTTGACGCTTGCTGGTCATGTTGGCGGCGTCAAAATCGGTAAGGAATTCTTTACGGCCAATGGCCCGCGAGGAGTGCGTGCCGTGGTTGGTGAGAACCAACCGTTGTTTCTTGATCTCAAGTTCCACGATATCCCCAACACCGTGGCAGGTGCACTCCGCTCCGCCATGGCGCTGCGTCCGCTTATTCTCAATGTTCATGCCGCCGGTGGTGCTGATATGCTGCGTGCCGCTGCCGAAGCAGTGGCTGAGGCTGGCTCTTCCAGGCCGCTGCTGATTGCCGTCACGGTGTTGACGTCGCTTGATGGTGATGACCTGAGCGATATCGGCGTGCCATCGAATGCCGTCGATCAGGTCGTTCGTCTGGCGCGCCTGTCTCAGGATTGCGGTCTCGACGGCGTTGTCTGCTCGCCTCTGGAAATCAATGCCATCCGTGATGCATGTGGGCCAGATTTCAAGCTGGTGGTGCCGGGCATCCGCCCTGATTGGGCTGCTAAGGGCGACCAAAAACGTATCACCACGCCGCGTCAGACGGTCGATTTGGGGGCAGATTACCTGATCATAGGTCGGCCGATCACCGGCGCCGAGGATCCCGTCGGATCGGTGAAGCGAATCGGCGAGGAATTGTCCGGCGCCTAAACGGTGCCGAAACAGGGAGAAAGGTTTTGATGACACAGAACATCGACGTCAATGGCACCACTTTGGCTTACCGCTTCGACGGGCCGGAGGATGCGCCCGTGGTGATGCTGTCCAACAGCCTGATGTCCAATCATACCATGTGGGACCTGCAGATCGAAGCTTTGATCCGGAATTATCGGGTGTTACGATACGATACTCGTGGCCATGGCAAATCGGCAACGCCCGAGGGGCCTTATACCATGGAAACGCTGGGCGAGGACGCGGCGATGCTAATGGCTCGCCTTGGTCTGGATCAGGTGCATTTCTGTGGCCTATCCATGGGCGGCATGATCGGCCAGTACTTGGGCGCCAATCACGGTGGCAAACTGAAATCACTAACCCTTTGCGATACCGCCTGTGTAATGCCGCCGGCTTCGCTCTGGGATGAGCGAATTATCCAGGCGCGCGCGGGGGGCACGGGCGCGGCAACGCAGGCAACCCTAGAACGCTGGTTTACCGAAGCGTTCCGTGAGGCCGGAGATCTGGTCATCGATAAGGTCGCGACGATGATTGATACCACGCCGGTCGAGGGTTTCGCGGGTTGTGCGGCAGCTATCCGCGACATGGATCAGACCGAAGTGCTGGCCTTGATCAAGACGCCGACGCTTGTCGTCGTTGGCCGCTATGACCCGGGCACGCCGGTTTCGGCGGCAAAGGTGTTGCACGAGAATATCGAGGGTTCCGAATTGGCGATCATCGAAGGTGCGGCGCATCTTTGTAATATGGAACAACCGGCGGCCTTTAACGAGGCGCTACTGGGCTTCCTAGGAAGGCATTAGTATCCGCTCTTTTGGGAATCGATTAGCCACCGTCGTGCTGGCAACCGGTTTCTCTATCGGAGGTGAAGTCGGTGCCGCGTGCATGAACCAAGCGCGACACGATGTGAAGCCCAAGCCCGACGCCAGCAATCTCCTTAGTGATCAGTGGACTTGCCGTGAGCTTTTTGTTGCGCTTGGATTCCGCCAAAACATTACTCAAGTCTGACAGCTTGCGCAGATCTAGTACCCTTGCCGATTCGTTACCTTTTGATGGCGCAATCCAATGGAATACGGCAGTGCCGGCTGCACAGTTGATTGCTTGAATGTCCCAAAAAGATCTAAGGTCGCATGCATTAACGCCGCGAATTCCAGGACGTTAGTTACTTTTTGCTCTTTCCAATATTCGCTGACGTGGCTGGGCACGCCCAACCTTGTAGCGATATGTGCTCTGAGCCGCGCCGCCCC
>CAYXUT010000118.1:9064-9442 GCA_964468005.1 uncultured Magnetovibrio sp.
TGCGCTTGGATTCCGCGAAGACATTACTCAAGTCTGACAGCTTGCGCAGATTCAGTACCCTTGCCGATTCGTTACTTTTTGCTCTTTGCAATGTTCGCCGACATGGCTGGCCACGCCCAACCTTTTAGCGATATGTGCCCTGAGCCGCGCCGCCACATGTTCCAAATGGTCATGCATCTCCGCATCCAGACGAACCGATTGTTCAGAGCGGACCAAAAGCAGCGCACTGATAGTGAGTTATATGCCAACCACCGCGGCGGTTTAGCCATTTAAACAGTCCTCGTGATAAGATTCTTTAGTCTTTAATTTTATGACTCTCAAGAATTAAGAGTGGCCTTTTCAGCGGGGCTAATGCGTCTGATGTTATGCCGTGTGGCT
>CAYXUT010000119.1:0-148 GCA_964468005.1 uncultured Magnetovibrio sp.
TGGCCTACCTACAATCGCTTCCTCAGGCCCAGAGCGCCAACAAGGTGCAAAAGGCCGCTGCGCCATTCGGCGGGCGTTTCATGGTGATGTCGTTGTGTTGGCCCAACCTTCACGGGAGAACCAGTGGCTGTCGGTAAGAAGCCCGAAT
>CAYXUT010000119.1:158-9433 GCA_964468005.1 uncultured Magnetovibrio sp.
CCACTTCGCAATGATAAAACACTCGCTGGCGAGAACTATTTTCCAACTTTTCCTTTAACGCCTACACGAAGATATCGAACTCCGACATGACCCATCTCTGGCCTACCTACAATCGCTTCCTCAGGCCCAGAGCGCCAACAAGGTGCAAGAGGCCGCTGCGCCATTCGGCGGGCGTTTCATGGTGACGTCGTTGCGTTGGCCCAACCTTCGCGGGAGAACCAATGGCTGTCGGTAAGAAGCCCGATTGGTACAGGGGCGCCTATCTGGTTGAGGTCTTGGGTTATTGTGCGGAATGTCATAAACTTCGTTTCCCGCTAGTTGAGCTTAACTCCGACATGTATCTGGCTGACGCAATTGATGGGCTGGGGGGCGAACCCATACGGAACATCACGCCCGTTCTCGGGACCGGTGTCGGTGAGTGATTGGAGGGCGGTTACGAATTGTTGCTTGGCTTGGGTTTGCTGCCTAACGGAGATTTCATCGGTGGCGAGATGGTTGAGCTTTATGAAGAAACATCAACCCAGAGCGAGTCCGACCACTGGGAGATGGTACCTGTCTCCGTTCACTGCTAGCGATCACGAACCGGATCAGCAAAAAAGGAAGCTGAGAGCTAAGGATCAGCGAATGTCGCATTTTGCTCCTAGCGACGGGGCAAATTTGTTAAACTCGGTCGACCTAAGGGGACGCCAATGAACCACCCATTACTCATTGTTGCCGCGGGCGCCGTTATTGTTGCGGGCGCAGTTGCCGCGAACATCTACCTTTGGAAAGATGAGGCTGCGCCGCCACCCGTCGCGTCGCCGGTTGCCAAGCCGTCAGTGGAGCCTACGGCGGTCAAGAAGCCTGCTGAAGTCGTTTCGAAGGTTTCAGAAACAAAGGTAGAAAAGCCTGCTGAAGTCGTTTCGAAGGTTTCAGAAACAAAGGTAGAAGAACCTACTAAGGAAATAAAAACAAAAGAAAATCCGTCGTTTGATGTGGTCCGCGTGACGCCTGAGGGCGATACCGTCATTGCCGGACGCGGAAAACCGGGCAGCACGGTGGTAATCATTGCCGATGGCCAATTCATTGGCAAGATCAAGCCCGATTTGCGTGGTGAATGGGTGTTGGTGCCGGACAAGCCGCTGGTGGCCGGCAGCCGCCAACTTAGTCTTGAGCAGCGAATCGAAGGTGAGAAAACACAGCTTTCGAAAGATGTTGTAGTCGTTGTTGTACCTGAACAGAAAAAGGATATTGCTGGACGACCGACTAAAAAGCCGTCACAAGCGCTGGCTTTGAAGTTTCCAAGAAAGGGTGGCCCATCGACGTTGTTGCAACGACCGACGCCGGAAGACGTGGCCCGAGCTTTCGCTGTGGACACGATCGATTACGACGAAGATGGGCGGCTTCACATCTCCGGGCGCGGTAAGACGAAATCTATCGTGCAGCTTTATCTCAATTCCGAGTTCATCGGCCGCTCGCCAGTCGATTCGAACAACGGTTGGCGGATCAAGCCGGACAATTTGGTGGCGCCTGGTATCTACCAATTGCGCGCCGATCAAACGGATGTGGATGGCAAGGTGACGGCGCGGCTTTCCTTGCCGTTCGCCCGTGCTGAGCCGATGACGGCCGAAAACATGCCGCCGGAACCCTTTGTGATAGTACAACCCGGAAACAGCCTTTGGCGTCTCGCGCGCCGCGCCTACGGCAGCGGCTTCAACTACACGGTTATATTCGAGGCCAACAAGGATCAGGTTGGCGATCCTGACCTGATCTTTCCGGGCCAGGTGCTCGCTGTGCCGACCACCAATTAGTTTATGGGTATGGGCCCTGTTGAGGGCAGGCAACTCGACGAAGTCCGAGAGCCAACCGAGATAGGGTTTGTTTAAAATCAACAACTTCTCAGTTTTTGATATGAGTAACACCGTCGTGAACGGCTCACCGGTGGTAATGTTGTCGATCGGCACGATCCGTTGCTGAAGCGCAAGGTGCACGCGCCCGAGAGCGTCTGGCTGGTGGAGCGTAATACGGGCCTGACATGGGAGCGTGCATGGAGACTTGGCCCGTGCAGGACATGTTGCCGAGATTGGCACGGAAGCGAAAACCGCAAACAGAAAACCGCCGTACTCGAACGTGACGTCGAAGCCGGATCGCAGATCCTTGTCGGACAAAGTGTCAAGTCCGAGTTAGTCTTCGTCCGTTTGTTCCAAAAATACTTGGTTGCTGAACCGTGTTCGCTCATGTTCTTCTGAGTTCTACCCAAACCGCAAATCGTCGAGACTTGTTTTTTAGTGGAATGGTGATAGGTGATTTTCTCTATCCCTTTAAGATCAACCAATAGTTCAAGTTCGCCGGAAATTCTTGATTTGACGTTCAAAATCGGGACAATCCGCTTCGACTTGGGAACAATGGAGCCAACCGTCGATGTTGAAAACGGTCCTGGTACCCATTCATCCGGCCGGCTGGCCGTTCATCGCCATTTGCGCCGTGGCGACGGTCGCCATGGCTTGGTGGGTGGAGCCGCTTGGCTATGTGGGTGCTCTGTTTACCGCTTGGTGCGTCTATTTTTTCCGCAATCCGGACCGCGTTACCCCGGCGCGCGCTGGCCTTGTGATCAGCCCGGCGGATGGCGTTGTGCAATCGATTATCAATGCGGTACCGCCAGAGGAGTTGGAAATGGGAGACGAGCCCCGCACCCGTGTGGCAATATTCATGAACGTCTTCAATGTGCATGTTAACCGCGTACCCGTCGATGGCACGATCTCTGCGAGTTCCTATAGGCCCGGCAAGTTTCTCAATGCTTCGCTAGACAAGGCAAGTATCGACAATGAACGCCAAAGCCTCAAGCTGATCACTTCCGATGGCCAGGTCATCGCCTTCGTGCAAATCGCCGGTCTGGTGGCGCGACGTATCGTCTGTTGGACCAAAGTGGGAGATGTGATGAAGGCCGGCGAGCGGTTTGGTCTAATCCGTTTCGGCAGCCGCGTTGACGTCTATCTGCCGGATGGTGTCGAGCCGCTGGTTAGTGTTGGGCAGACGGCAATTGCTGGAGAAACGGTGTTGGCGGATCTATACGCGGAAGAAGCAGCGCGCGGAGGAGAAACCCGTTAGGATCATCGACATGAAAGAAAAACCAGTCAAACGCCGCCGGCTCCAGCACCTGTCATTGAACAGAATGATCCCGAATATCCTGACGCTCTTGGCCGTGGCATCGGGACTGACAGCTATGCGCTTCGCCTTTCAGGAACGCTGGGAGCACGCGGTTCTGGCCATCGTCGTGGCCGCTGTGTTCGATGCCTTGGATGGCCGCATCGCACGCCTTCTGAAAGGCGCTAGCAAGTTTGGCGCGGAACTCGATTCGCTTTCCGATTTCGTCTGTTTTGGCGTTGCACCGGCGATGATTCTCTATCTCTGGGCGATGCAGGATGCGGGGCGCGCCGGGTGGCTATTAGCTATGCTGTTTGCTATGTGCTGCGGTCTGCGCCTCGCGCGCTTCAATGTAGCGACCGAGGACGAAAACCTGCCTGCCTGGAAAGCTAATTTTTTTACTGGCGTCCCCGCACCGGCGGGTGGCGGGCTAGCCCTGCTACCAATGATTCTGGCGTTCCAGATGGGCGATGATATGGTGCGCTCACCTTGGGTGGTTTCAGTCTTTCTGCTTGGTGTCGGGGCGCTTTTCGTCAGTACCATCCCGACGTTCTCGTTTAAGAAGATGGTGGTACCTAGGCGAAAATTACTGTTGGCTATGCTCATTGTCGTCATGATCATCGCCTTCATCGCTAGCTTGCCGTGGCTCAGCCTGTCGCTGATGCTGTTTGGGTATCTACTCTCAATTCCACTCTCCCTGCGCGCTCACAAGCGCTACGAGGCCGG
This sequence comes from uncultured Magnetovibrio sp., assembly GCA_964468005.1. Classification (GTDB taxonomy): domain Bacteria; phylum Pseudomonadota; class Alphaproteobacteria; order Rhodospirillales; family Casp-alpha2; genus TMED8. The sequence goes on from CAYXUT010000119.1 coordinate 4,008, forward strand.
AGAGGAGTTCGACGAAGACATTGAAGAGGACACCGAAGACCTCGAACCGGTCTGAGGGAGACGCTCTTAATAGCCTCCCTTATATTTTGAGTTGGGCAAACTGGAAATTTTTCCGCTTGTTCAGTTGGCTACAGCGGATACAGGTCAGTACAGATCGGCGCTTAAGATCTTCTCGCATCAGGCTTTTGATATGGCTTTGACGATGGTGCGGTCGTTGGGTTGGGTTTTAACATTACTGAAGTATTCGCCGCGCAAATAATTGATCGAGCTCAGTGATGCTCGCTCAAGTCGCCAATGCCTTCGGCGGCGGCGTTCTGAGTGGCAATGGCGTCTGACTAGACATATACGTTGACCAAAAAACTGTTGGCGGTGGCTTCTTCGAAATCACTGCAACTCATGCGATATTCTTCAGTATTCCAGTATTAATTTATAAAAAATGAATATGATAACCCTCGTGTTCAACCTTATTATAGAGCATGGGTATGGACAGGGTGTCTCGAATGTCTGGCATGTTGGCTATACAAGTATCAAGAACGTATAAAAAGAGGCATGACTATGAACTGCGACGAACTCTGCTTTACACCGGCAACTGAACTGGCGAGATTGATTCGCGATGGCCAACTCGGTGCCAGGGAGGTGACGGAAGCGGTTCTTGAACGCATTGAGGCGGTTGAGCCAAAGATCAACAGTTACATCACCGTTTGCGCCGATGTGGCGCTTGCCGAGGCGGATGCTGCCGATGCTGCCCAGGCGCGTGGATATGAGCTCGGGCCGTTGCACGGCCTTCCGCTCGGGATCAAGGACTTGCTCAATACTAAGGGCATCAAAACGACCTTTGCGTCATATGCCTTTGCGGACAACGTGCCGGATGCGGACTGCGTTTCCATGGGGCGGCTGCGCGATGCCGGAGCAATATTGATCGGCAAGACGACGACACCGGAATTTGGCCATAAACCGATGACGGAAGCGCCGCTTTTTGGCAAGACCCGAAACCCATGGAACCTAAGCCGTACCTCCGGTGGCTCGTCGGGCGGCGCGGGGGCGGCGGTTGCGGCTGGATTGGCACCCTTGCATGTCGGTACGGACGCTGGCGGATCAATCCGTATCCCAGCCGCGGCCTGCGGCATTGTCGGCATGAAGCAAACTTTGGGGCTGGTACCGCATGATATGAACGCCGATAGCTTTGGGCTGTTTTCCTTCATCGGTCCGATGACGCGAACGGTCGCCGATGCCGGATTGATGCTGGCTGCCATGGCCGGCCCGCACCCGTCCGACGTTCACAGCCTGGGCCGGCCGCCTGTTGGCGATTTGGCCAAGGCGGCACGGGGCGAAGGCGATCTCAAGGGCGTGAAGATAGGCTGGCGGATGTTTCTTGGTAACGAAGTTATCGAGACCGAAACCCGCACACTCTTTGAGGCCGCGCTTCCGGCGTTTGAAGAACTAGGCGCCGAACTGATCCCGTTCGAGGGGCTGTTTACGCCGACACTGCCGATCTGGCAGCCCATTACCTTTTCCGCTTTTGCCGTACGTTATGGCGAGTTGATGGAGCAATTGGGAGACAAGATGACAGAGACGCTCCGGTATTGGACGACCAAGGGGGCCGATTACCGTTCCACGGACCTGCAAAATGCCATACACCTGCGTACCACCGTATTCCGCGAAGTGCAAACCTGGTTCGACGAGGTCGATCTAGTGGTGACGCCGACGCTGACGCGACCAGCTATCGACCTTGATCATGATCCGCGCGAACCGATTGAGATCGAGGGACAGAGCTTGGATGAACCGCGGGCATCCTGGTATCCGTACACGCACCCTTTCAACATGACCGGGCATCCGGCGATCTCGGTTCCCTGCGGATGGACGAAAGACGGCCTACCGGTTGCCTTGCAGGTTGTTGGTCCATGGATGGCTGATGCTCAGGTGCTGCACGCAGCGGCTTGTTTTGAACGCGCCCAGCCCTGGGCTGACAAGCGCCCGAACCTTGATTAATCGGGCGGTGTCAGGGGATATCCGCGCTCGGCATAGTCGAAACCAGGTATCTCGCTAACTTTGAGCTCTGGATTCCAAGCTGCAGCGAAATAGGGCGGATTTATGAGATTAGTCCGTTCTTGGGATCGAAGATGTACCATTCATCGCCGCGCAGGTGGGAGCCGATCTTGGTGTGCCAGTGCGTCCATTAGACCACGGATTCGTGAGTTTCAGGTTGGCATAAGATCCGATTCAGTGTCCAGCGCGAGCCCAGGTTTTCGGCGCATTGAACCCATTTATTAGCAATCGTTTTTGCACTGCGCCAAGGCGCGGAGTGGGTGCCCAGTGGAACATAGTGCACGGCGGCATCAGTAAAACAACCCATCATCTTGGCGGCATCGGCCTCATTACAGCCGGCATAGTAGCGCTCGATGAACGAGCAAATGTATTCTGAACTCAGCAATTCTGTCATGATTTTATCCTCCGCTTGGAATCACAATAATATTTGCTACGGCCAACGGCAATGATACGTATGTAAAGGCCCCCCATTAGCCTTGACTGGGTATGCGGCTTCCCCTAAAAAGCCCGCCACTGCAAGCCATTTAGGCTTTTCAAACAAGGATCAAGATCATGTCCCGACGTTGCGACCTCACCGGCAAGGGTGTGCTTACCGGCAATAACGTAAGCCACGCCCACAACAAGACGCGCAGGCGCTATCTGCCGAACCTGCAGAATGTGTCGCTATTGTCCGAGTCGCTAGGCGAATCAGTTCGGCTCCGGGTCTCGGCCTCTGCCATCCGCACCGTCGAACACAGGGGCGGTCTCGATGCTTTTTTGCTGGATGCTAAGGATGCCGATCTCTCGATCGGCATGCGTCGGCTGAAAAAGCGTATCAAGCAAGCGCAAGCCGCCGCTTGACGGCGCTATTCGGCCAACATTGGAAAAGCTCGATTCGGCAGGGTTTTTTGCTCGGTTCTATTTGTGTTGAAAACTAGTTTGCGGTTGTTGTCCAGATCAGCAACATAGAGATGATTGCCGTCAGCCGAAAAAATGATGTCGTAAGGGTGGCTAAGAATAGGTTCGGACTTGGATTTTGGGATCTGTGGAATGGATTGGGAGAACGCCGTTGGTGCCAGTAAGGATACGAGGAAGACAATTGGTACGGCTGGGCGGGCCATGGCTCATTCCATCAATTCGAACATTAGCAACAGATTGCGTTGCAGCGGACTAAAATTATCGTCGGAAATAATATAAACCACGGTGCGGCCCGATCCATCCCGGCGCACCTCAATACCTTCGAAATTATCGACATTCAGAGGCGGACGTAGCTCCGCCAGCAATTTCGCCGTGAGACGCGCTCCGGGTTGGATAGTTTCGGCGTTGAGCCGCCTGATACGCGCGGCAGCGCCATGACGCAGCGTATAACGCCGCTCTAGAATAAGGATGTCGCCATTCGGTAGCGTCGCCGCGCCGGTTGCCCGAAAGCCGTCCGATGCCGCGTAGGTCATCACTGACCAACCTTCACGGTCGCTGACCCAGGCAACTGCATCGCTCTTGCCTTTTGGCCCTTCGCTAATGGCAAGAAGGCTGCCGTCATTCAACATGGTCAGGGCTTCAATGCCAGCGTTCGCCGGCATGGCGGCCAGTTCAGCCGGTGGCTTGAGTGGCCGGGGATGAATCTCGCCCGGAAGGTAGCGCCACAAGCGGTGATTGCGCTCGAAGGCGACAATGATCTCGCCTTTGACGCCGGGGCTCATGGCCTCGGCATCGGAAAAATGTTTGCTGCGCAAAGGGCGACCCGTTGTGTCCGATAGGCTGTCGAGGGCGGGTACAGAGAGACCCGTTAGGCGACCCACATCATCATATAGCAGGTTAGCTGCTAGTCTCCGCCCCCCATCTGATATGGCTACCATGCGCTTGCCGTCGGCGCTTACGCCGAGCGCCGAGAAACCGCCGAACTCGGGCTCCGGGCTGTCCATCTCCAAGCCGCCGAGGTAGCGCAACTTGCCGGCGGTTATCTCCGACGTGTCGTCAGCATTGAGTGGCACGGTCTTGGTTTCTACGCGTATCGGACCGGCATTAGCGCCGACGGCATCAATCAAGAGAACGACGGATAAAATTGCCGTCCAGAAGGATGCCGCTAACCGCGTCTTTTTGGCCGCCATTGGGCAATCCATTTGTCAGCCGCGTGTAGTTGCTGCGTGTTGAGCCGAGCTTTCAGCTTGCGGCGCGCTAATTTAGCTTTTTTTATGCCACGCTTTGACGCCAATGACATCCATTTGTAGGCCTCGACGGCATTCTTTTTTAGCCCGAAGCCGGCATTGTATAAGATGCCTAAAACATGTTGCGCTTGGGCATGCCCGTGTTCGGCGGATTTCCGGATCCAATCCACGCCCTTTCGTGGGTCTCGATTGACGCCAATGCCCTTGAGATAGCGGTTCCCGATACGAAGCATGTCGGATGCCGATCCGGTTGCCTCTACGCGTCTTTCCGCCTCGGCGACGTTGTCTTCACGCTTGGACTTGGCCGCCGCTACCGCCTTCCCGGCAACGCCTGTCTTGCGCAGATGGTCTATATAGGCGTTAAAGTAGACTAATAGCTTCGATACGTCGGGTCTGCCGTAGTTCCATACCTTGTCGGCGTTGAGCCCCTTTCTGGTCAGGTGCGCACGGAAATCGGAACACCATTTGTCACGGATATCGCGGCGCAATTTCTGCATGTCACGGGTGTCGCGACGGACCTTCAAATCTTGATAGGCTTTTTCTTCGTAGATAAGAGCCTCGCACTCCTTGTCGATCTTGCGGTCCTTTTCGGTGCGACCGCGCAGATGCTGCAGGCCGTGGCCGACGAGCTCATGCACGATGACGGCGGCGAGTTTATCCGTCGGCCACTTGATGCCGAAGCGGCCAATAACCACCAAGAACTCCTTGAGCCCGCCCTTTTCAATCTGGAAAAAATCTGGAAAAAAAGCCGCTATGATCACCGAAGCCATCCGGTTCTCAGGGAAACCGGCATCATAGACTAGGGTGACGCGGCCATTTTTCTTTAAAGTTTCGATGCGTTCGGCGCTGAATTTGGTGCCTTTATAAATACGCTCAATGGCTTTCTTGATCTTGGCCATGGCTGGCGCCAGGGCCATAATTTCAACGTCTTGGCGTTCCGTCAGCGGTAGGGAAACGCCGACCAGCCGGATACCCCGATGTTTCGTCTCAATCTCGACCGACTTGGCAAGCACCGGCGCGGCCCAGAGCATAGTCAGAACCAGAATCACAAATTTGAAAGGCAACGGGATGCGCATCTTACGCTGGATCATAGTGCCTAGCGCTGTCAAAATCGACAAGTGCCGGTTCAGGACCATTTGTTTTGATGGTCCGGTATGTCCTTGCCCCTAGACGCACCAGCGGGCAGGGCATGATCTTGTCTTCTTCGTAGTACGGTTGGGCGCGAGATTACCCATG
>CAYXUT010000120.1:0-9332 GCA_964468005.1 uncultured Magnetovibrio sp.
CGCCGTGGTCATGACGCAGGTCTGCCCGCCCGAAACCCGGTAAAGCACAATCTCACAGCCGTTTTTCGCGACCATCTGTACGTGCACAGAGCAATCAACCAAGAACATACAATTGCCGTACTCGGAGCTGGGTCGGGAAACCACCGAACCCGCCGGCAGCCGCACGACCTAGCCATTCTCGGCGAGCTCAAAGCGCGCGTCCTCGCCAATCTTGGCAAAGCATGAAAAATGGAAAATCCAATCACCGTTCATGCACGTGTAAGACGTTTCAAATAGGAGGACAGGATTAGTCGAACCGGACGTCGCAGATTTCGTAGGACTTGTCACCGCCCGGCGTCATAACTTCAACGCTGTCGCCGACCGTTTTGCCTATCAACGCACGCGCCAGCGGTGCCGTCACGGATAACCTGCTGGCGTTGATGTCGGCCTCGTGACTGCCGACGATCTTATAGGTGATTTCTTCATCCGTATCCTCGTCGGCGACGATGACTGTGGCGCCGAAGCGCACCGTATCACCGGACAACCTCGAGATATCGATAACGTCGGCGCGGCTGATAATGTCCTCAAGCTCGGCCAAACGGCCTTCAATGAAGCTCTGACGCTCGCGCGCGGCGTGATACTCAGCGTTCTCCGAGAGATCACCGTGTTCGCGTGCCTCGGCAATGGCCTTGATGACGGCCGGCCGCTCCTCGTTCTTGAGGCGGCGACGCTCATCTTCCAGAGCCTCGAGACCCTCACGGGTCATGGGGAACTTTTCCATGGATTTCCTCAGTTAATACGAAGTCTCAAAATAGGCCTGCAGCGGCGCCACTTCAAGGCCCGCAGACTTCACTGCCTCGATACCGTCGGCAGCAGCATGGGCTGCAGCCATGGTGGTGTAATGAGGCACATTATTAGTAACCGCCGAGCGGCGGATAGAATAGCTGTCGGTGATGGCCTGTGCGCCCTCTGTGGTGTTGATGACCAAGTGCACATCGCCATTGACTATCGCGTCCTCGCAGTGCGGACGGCCTTCCAGAACCTTGTTGACGCGTTCCACCTCAAGACCCTGCTCAGCCAGGAAACGCTGCGTGCCGCCGGTGGCAATCAGTTTGAAACCCATGCCTTGGAGTCGACGCGCCAGATCGATGGCCGCAGGCTTGTCGCGATCCTTGACCGAAATAAACACGGTGCCTTCCTGCGGTAGGCTGTTGCCGGCCCCCAGCTGCGACTTAGCGAAGGCTCGCGGAAAATCCTCGTCGAGGCCCATGACCTCGCCCGTCGACTTCATCTCCGGGCCTAGGATGGTATCCACACCGGGAAAACGAGTGAACGGAAAGACCGCCTCCTTGACCGCCATATGCGAGCGTTTGGACCTGCCGTCAAGATCAAAGTCCTTGAGCTTCTCACCAGCCATGATGCGTGCCGCGACCTTGGCCACCGGCACACCGGTCGCCTTGGCAACGAAGGGCACTGTGCGGCTGGCGCGCGGATTGACCTCAAGGGTATAGATATCGTCGTCCTTGACCGCGAACTGCACGTTCATCAGTCCGACGACGTTTAAAGCCTCCGCCAGGGCAATGGTCTGGCACTCTAACTCGGCGACGATTTCGTCCAAAAGAGAATACGGTGGCAGCGAACAGGCCGAATCACCCGAATGGACACCGGCTTCTTCGATATGCTGCATAATGCCGGCAACGAAGACTTCGTCACCGTCGGCCAAGGCGTCGACATCGACTTCTATGGCATCCTGCAGGTAGCTGTCCAAGAGTACCGGGCTATCGCCGGAAATCTTTACGGCCTTTTCCATATAGCATTTTAGCGCGGTCTCGTCGTGGACGATTTCCATGGCCCGGCCGCCGAGAACATAGGAAGGCCGGATCACCAAGGGGTAGCCAATCTTACCAGCAACCTGGATGGCTTCAACTTCCGAGCGCGCTAGGCCGTTGGCCGGCTGTCGCAGTTTCAAATCCTGTAGCAAGACCTGAAACCGCTCCCGGTCTTCCGCAAGATCAATGGCTTCCGGGCTGGTGCCGAGGATCGGGATACCGGCGGAATTTAGGCCAGATGCCAGCTTCAGAGGCGTCTGCCCACCCAACTGCACGATGCAGCCCAAAAGCTCGCCGTTTTTCTGCTCGGCGTGCATCAGCTCAATCACATCTTCCGCGGTTAGGGGCTCAAAGAATAGCCGATCCGAGGTGTCGTAATCGGTCGAGACAGTTTCCGGGTTGCAGTTTACCATGATTGCTTCCAACCCGGCTTCCCGGAGCGCGAAAGCGGCATGGACACAACAGTAGTCGAACTCGATGCCCTGGCCAATGCGGTTCGGCCCGCCGCCTAGGATGGCGACCTTTTTGCGCTCGGTCGGACCGGCTTCGTCATCCGGCGCACGCGAGCCGTCGCCCTCGTAGCACGAATACATGTAGCTGGTCTGGCGGGCGAACTCGCCGGCACAGGTAGCGACCCGCTTGTAGACCGGGCGCACTCCTAGCGCACGGCGCGCGCGCGCAATCTCCGTGGCACTGCCACCAGTGAGTTCGGCCAGGCGCTCATCGGAGAAACCCATTTTCTTGAGCCTAAGCATGCCGAGTGCGTCTTCCGGCAGGCCGTTCTCGCGGATACGGCCCTCTTCTTCAACGATGGCGCGGAATTGATCCAGAAACCATGTATCGAAGCCGCAAGCGCGCTTGATCTCGTCGTTCGGCATGCCCAGTCGCATGGCTTGGGCGATGAAACGGATGCGCTCGGGCCGGCGTTTAGATAGTGCGGCGCGCACGGCATCGCGATTAAGGTCGCCATCGACCATAGCACCTTCAATCTCGACCTCGTTGAAGCCGGTAAGGCCGGTTTCCATGGAGCGAATCCCCTTCTGCATCGATTCAGCAAAGCTCCTGCCGATGGCCATGGCTTCACCGACGGATTTCATCGACGTTGTCAACAACGGGTCAGTATCGGGAAATTTCTCAAAGGTGAAGCGCGGGATCTTGGTGACCACGTAATCAATCGTCGGCTCGAACGAGGCCGGGGTAACGCCGGTAATATCGTTATCGAGCTCGTCCAAGGTATAGCCGACGGCCAGTTTGGCGGCGATCTTGGCGATTGGAAAGCCGGTCGCTTTCGACGCCAGCGCCGATGAGCGCGAGACGCGCGGGTTCATCTCGATAATGATCAAGCGCCCGTTGTCTGGATTAACCGCGAACTGCACGTTGGAGCCACCCGTATCGACACCGATCTCGCGCAGCACCGCAATCGAGGCGTTGCGCATGATCTGGTATTCCTTGTCGGTCAGGGTCAGCGCCGGCGCCACGGTGATACTGTCACCGGTATGCACGCCCATGGGATCGATGTTCTCGATGGAGCAGATGATGATACAGTTGTCCGCCTTGTCACGAACCACCTCCATCTCGAACTCCTTCCAGCCCAAAACCGATTCCTCGACTAGAACTTCTGTGGTTGGCGATGCCGCTAAGCCGCCGGCGACGATCTGCTCGTATTCGGCCTTGTTGTAGGCGATACCACCGCCGATACCTCCCAGCGTGAACGAAGGTCGGATGATCAACGGCAAGCCGATCTCGTCCAACGCTTCGCGTGCGCTGGCCATGTCGTGAACGACATGGCTTTTCGGGCAATCGAGACCGATCTTCTCCATGGCATCGCGGAACTGCTCTCGGTCCTCGGCCTTGGCTATAACCTTGGCGTCAGCACCGATCATCTCGACGCCGTACTTATTGAGCGCGCCCTCCTCAGCCAGGGCTATACCAGTATTGAGCCCGGTCTGCCCTCCCATGGTCGGCAAAAGCGCGGCAGGCTGTTCGTTGGCGATGATCTTCTCGACCATTTCCGGCGTGATCGGCTCTATGTAGGTAGCGTCGGCCATGTCCGGATCGGTCATAATAGTGGCCGGATTGGAGTTCACCAGGATAACCCGGTAGCCTTCTTCTCTAAGCGATTTGCAGGCTTGCACGCCGGAATAGTCGAACTCGCAGGCTTGACCAATGACGATGGGGCCAGCGCCAATGATCAGGATCGAGTTTAAGTCTTCACGTTTGGGCATGTTTCGCTCGGGTTCTGGTTAGCCGGCCAGTTTGCGCACCCGTTGCGGGCAGGGCCGTTGGGTTTTGTTGGTCGGGTCGAACTCGGAGCGCTCGACCTTGGCAAGAGCCTTGCCATACATATGCAGCGATAGCGAAGGCGTGTCACCCTCGTTGCGCACGGAATGAATATCATCCGGCAATAGCGCCACAACATCACCTTTGCGAACCTCGGTCTCGCGGGCCTTTTCTAGGACGGCAAAACCCGGCCTCGAACCATCGTCCAACCTCTCCCAATCGACATTGATCTCAACCCCATCGATACCGACAACGACACCCCAGGTCTGGTGATCGTGTGGTGCGACGCCACGACCGGGCCCCCATGAAATCGCCTCGACCAGGATGGTGCCGTCCTCTTCCTGGTTAAGAATATTGATCCCCATCCCTTGCTCGGCATCGAACTCGTAGTACTCCGGCTTCAGCCAGGACGTATCCTGGACCACCTCTGCGACCTCCGGCTTGACGCGGGCGATGATGGTCGCTGGTTCTGAGTCCTCGGCAGTGATAGCTTTGAGGGCATTCACGAGATTGGATATCACGTCAGTCACTACTTTGCGCCTCTTTCAAAAATACCGCCATCATTCCCGCAAAAGCGGGAATCCAGATCAAACGTCCATATGGCCTCCTGCTTTCGCGGGAGTACCGGTTGTTTTGGCGCCTCATATTCCTACCCCCTCCATAAGCTCTACAAACCGTTCGAAGAGGTAGTGGCTGTCCTGGGGTCCTGGTGAGGCTTCGGGGTGGTATTGGACGGAGAAAACCGGTTTGCCTTCGACGCGGATGCCTTCGTTGGAGCCGTCGAAGAGCGACACATGGCTCTCGACAACGCCTTGGGGCAGCGTTTCGCGATCGACGACGAAACCGTGGTTCTGGCTGGTGATCTCGACTTTGCCCGTGAGCAAATCCTTGACGGGCTGGTTGCCGCCGCGATGACCCTTGTGCATCTTGTGGGTCTTGGCGCCCAATGCGAGCGATAAGATCTGGTGGCCCAGGCAAATGCCGAAGATGGGGAGCCCGCTCCCTAGGATTCCTTGCACCATGCCCACCGCATACTGGCCGGTTGCCGCCGGATCACCTGGGCCGTTCGACAGAAAAACACCGTCAGGCTTATGGGCCAGAATATCTTTTGCAGTTGCCGAGGCCGGCACCACAGTGACCCTGCAACCGGTGCTGGCAAGGCAGCGTAGAATATTACGCTTGGCGCCAAAATCGACGGAGACGACGTGGAATTTGAAATTTTCCTGGCGGCTGAACCCCTCTTGTAAGTTCCATTCGGTCTCATCCCAGGCATAACTTTGCTGGCAGGTGACCTCTTTGGCTAGATCCATGCCTTCAAGCCCGGGGAACGCTTGCGCCTTTTCAAGTGCCGCCACAATATTGGGCTCGTCACCCGGCGTGTAAACCAAAGTGCCGGACGGTGCACCGCCATCACGGATCAGGCACGTCAAGCGGCGGGTATCGACGCCGGTGACGGCGGGAAGATTGTAAGACTTTAGCCAAGCGTCGAGGTGCTGTGCCGAGCGCCAGTTAGCGGGCTCGGTGATGGGCTCTCTTAAAATACAACCGCGGGAAGCCGGGGTTGTAGTCTCAAGATCATCAGGGTTGGCACCGACATTGCCGATGTGGGGAAAGGTAAAGGTGATCAACTGCCCCGCGTAACTGGGATCGGTGAGAATCTCTTGGTAACCCGTCAGCGAGGTATTAAAACAGACCTCGCCGACCGCGTCGCCAGCGATGCCGGCGCCCCGCCCCCAGAAAACCTCGCCCGAGGCCAAAACCAAGGCAGCGTCGGCATTATTCGGGCGCGCGCCAGAAAAAACACCCCCCTGGGAAATATTCCCCTGATTGGGCGTAGATGGCCGCTCGTCGTTCATAGTTGCCAAAAACCTTGGAGGTATGGATTTATTTCTAAGAGTTGCGGATGTCTAAGCCATCAGAGGCGTGTGGTCAAGATACCAATGAATCTAAAAAATGTTTATTTTCAATGACTTGATTTCTGTTGCCTAGTTGCGTTTGAAACAAGAATAGGCTAGGCTCCTGCTTTTCGGCGAAACGCCCCAAACGATACAATCGAGTATTGGTTAAAATAACAAGGGGTGGCTGTCACAGACAGCGGAGGGTGCGGCGATGCGCACAACGCTTAGCGGCGCCTTGAAATCGGCCATGAAGAATAAGGATCCCTTGGCCGTGTCCACTCTTCGGCTCATCCAAGCAGCGCTCAAGGACCGCGATATCGCGGCCCGCATGAAGGGCAATGCGGACGGCATCAGCGAGAATGAGATCCTCAGCTTGTTGCAATCGATGATCAAACAACGCCGCGAAAGCATCGAAGCCTATAAGATGGGTGGCCGCATGGAACTGGCCGAGCAGGAAGCCGGCGAAATTGCCATCATTGAGCGTTTCCTGCCCCAGCGAATGCCGGAAGACGAAATCGCCAAAGCCGTCGGCAGCGTGATTGCCGAGCTTGAGGCCAAGACTTTAAAAGACATGGGTAAGGTCATGGAAGCTTTGAAGGAACGATTTCCCGGCAGCATGGATTTCGGCAAGGCTAGCGCCATGGTTAAAGAAAGGCTCGGTTGAATTTATCCACAGACGCCTGTGAGCACCTTGTGCATTTCGGGCACATCTTCTGTATTTCTAAGTACAATTTTCGGCTCCAAACGGGTGAGCGCTGTGCTAATAAGTGCCCATGGCTTTCTCCAACCAGTTTCTCGATGAACTGCGCAGCCGCGTTGGCTTGGCCGATGTCGTCAGCCGGCGCGTCAAACTGGTGCGCAAGGGCCGCGAACATCAGGGCTTATGCCCATTCCACAAGGAAAAGACGCCGTCGTTCACGGTTAACGAGGAAAAAGGCTTCTACCACTGTTTCGGCTGCCAGGCACACGGCAGCGTGTTTGATTACGTCATGGAGACGGAAGGGCTAAATTTTCCCGAAGCGGTCGAGAAACTCGCCGGTGAAGCTGGCATGGAAGTACCGCGAGATACGCCTGAAGAACGCGAACGCCAAAAAAAGCGTCAGTCCTTGTTCGATGTCATTGAACTGGCGGCGGGCGTATTCGAACGGCAACTGCGCATGCCGGAAGGAAAGCCGGGCCACGAATATCTGCAAAGGCGGGGCCTTTCGGAAGAGACTATCCAGCGCTTCCGCTTGGGTTTTGCGCCGGGCGGCCGGGGCCGACTGAAAGCGGCACTGGCACGCGAAGGTGTTGAAGAAAACCTGATGATTGCCGCCGGGCTGATCATCAAGCCCGATGAAGATAGAGGCGGGCCGCCACGCGAAAGCTATGACCGGTTTCGGGGTCGAGTGATGTTCCCGATCTGGGACCGGCGCGGACGCGCCATCGGCTTTGGCGGGCGGATTATCGATGAGGGTGAGCCGAAATACCTCAATTCCCCGGAAACGCCGCTGTTCCAAAAACGCGGTACGCTCTACGGCCTGCACTTGGCAGCCCCCGCTGCACGCAGGGAAGAGTCTCTGATCGTCACTGAAGGTTACATGGATGTCATCGCCCTGGCTCAAGCTGGTTTTTTGGGCGCCGTGGCGCCGCTAGGCACCGCTTTGACCGAAGACCAGATCCAGCTTTTGTGGAAAATCGCTCATGAGCCGATACTTTGTTTCGATGGCGATGCCGCCGGCGGGCGGGCGGCAGCCAAAGCCGCCGAGCGCGCGCTGCCGCTCTTGAAACCCGGCTTTGGGATGCGCTTTACCACTTTGCCTCAAGGCAAGGACCCTGACGACCTGATCAAATCCGGCGGCGCAGAGGACATGCAGGCGTTATTGAACGAGGCCGAGCCCTTGTCGGAGGTGCTTTGGCGAATGGAAACCGGCGAGTGCATTCCTTCAACGGCGGAAGACCGCGCCTCATTGGAATCTCGGCTCAAGGGACATGCTCGGCGCATCCAGGATGCCACCGTCCGTTCTCATTTTTCACGGCTTTTCGGCGAACGCCTATGGCCGGACCGGAGCAACGGCGGCGAATGGCCGAGAGGCGGCGGAAGACGGCGCCAAATCGGCACAGGAGCGGGCAGAAACGTCCATTTTCCGCGTGACCATGCTTCACGTCACCTAAATGCTGGAGAAATCCGCCGCATGACCCTTTTAGCGACCTTGATTAACCATCCGGACTGTTTCGATGAAATGGGCGAAGCCCTTGGAACTATAGCGTTTTCGAACCCGGACCTTGACAATCTTCGCCAACAGGTCTTAAACACGCTGACTGAAAACCCGGGACTTGATCCGGCGGGCTTTCTCTCCCATCTTAACGGTAGTGGGTTTGCGGTTATCCTGGACCGCGTGTTGAGCCCCGACATCTATGGCCATGGGTTTTTTGCGCGTCCGGACGCGGAACGCCAAACGGTGGTGTCAGGATGGAAAGACGCACTTAGGATGTTCCGAGATGACGATTTAGCCCAGGAGATCAAAGAAGCGAAGCGCATAAGTCAAGAAAACCCATCAGAAGAAGCTTCCAGGCGATTGCAGGTTTTGACCCGCCAGAAACTGGCCCTGCAGACGGAAGAGGACGACGCCCTTTTGAAATTATAGTTGAGAAATAATGCGGAAGTTTCATTTGGTGCCGGTCCATCGACAAACGACGACGAGATATAGCGCGGGCAAAATATTTTAGGGATTGAGACATTGGCGAAAGCATCAGCAGCGGCACAAGTACAGACCGGCCAGGAAGAAGGCAGCGACGCCCCCTTGATCGATACGCTCGGCGCGGCGGTCAAGGAGATGATCGCCAAGGGCAAAGAACAAGGCTTCGTCACCTATGATAACCTGAACGCCGCCCTACCGCCGGACCAGGTATCGTCGGAACAGATCGAAAACACCATGTCCCAGCTCTCCGAGATGGGCATCAACGTCGTTGAGAACGAAGAAGCCGAAGAGGCCGCCAATGCTCAGGAAGTTACCGAAGCGGAACCGGCCAAGGCCGCTGGCAATGTGGATGAGTCCGATCTCGGGCGCACTGATGATCCGGTGCGCATGTATCTACGCGAGATGGGATCTGTCGAACTGTTGTCACGTGAGGGCGAGATTGCCATCGCCAAGCGCATTGAGGCCGGCCGCGACATGATGATCGGAGGCATCTGCGAAAGCCCGCTAACCATCCGCGCCATCGTACGATGGCATGACGCCCTGGTGAACGAGGAAATCCTCCTACGTGACATCATCGACCTCGAGGCCACGCATGGCGACGGCCCCGGTCAAGCTAACATGAACGAGAACAGTGAAGAAAGCGAGGCCGTTGAAGAACAAAAGGC
>CAYXUT010000121.1:0-9311 GCA_964468005.1 uncultured Magnetovibrio sp.
GCTTCTCCCGACGAGTTATACCCTCGGGTCGGCTTCATCATCACCAATCTATCGCTCCCGCCGAACGAATTGTCGCCTTTTACAATCACCGTAGCACGGCAAAGTGCTAGAAGATTAAGAACGCGGCCAAGCGGACGCGGTTGTCATGCCGTAAGTTCCGCCACAAGGAGGTTCGACTCTAACTTCATGCCCTGGACCTATACCTTCACCAACTACATGCAGACCGTGGCCCTGCCTGAAGAGGTGGAGCATTGGTCACTGACAATACTACTGGCGAAGCTAGTTCGAGATCGGTGCCAAAATCGACTGCGATGGCAGCTAACTCCATATCCAACTGGTTGAGGTTACAATTCAAAAGAACCTGTTTCAGATAATTCTGGCCTTGATCAATGATCTAAGATGAAGATCCGTTCCGACGTAGATTGAGGGAATAGAAGACACGTAGAAAAGTGTTAGGGAGTATGCCTAGGTGGTGTTAGTTGTAGGGGTTTGGCCTTCCAAAAACGGCGAAAGCATCAAATCGACACCGTTGAAAGGTCGACAAACAAAATTACTTCTTGAAGAATATTGGAAAAGGGTCAGTTAAATATTCATAGTTGTTAACATGAGTGTGATTGGTTCCTTGGTTTAGTCAAACATCATTGAACTGTAAATCATTCTTAGGCTCCGTATACGTTGAGTATTCGCGACACGCGTTTAAGGGAATAGGATGGGTAGACTTGAGACGGTCCTAACGGTGGGTGGAATGGTGACGAGATCAAACATCGTGATTTCAGGGGCCACCAATGCAGCATATTCCTTGAATCTGAAGGGCAATGCACAGTGCAAGGATGGCATTGCCTTTTTCCGGATCGCCAACAATAGCGAGCCTTTGCCTAAGTTTTCTCACTTCAGTGTTTACCGTACCACTGACTACACTCTGATCAATCGCCGCCGGTTCCGGATGGCGAGTAGCCAGCAGATCTCCTTCCGTGTCATAAGGAGAGAAGATGCCGGTGATGAATTGGATATTTATGCTGATCCGGCTTGGCAGAAACGTGATTTTCAATTGAACACTGGCAAAGTAGGCGCGCGATGAAACTCCTACGTTACGGCCCCATGGGCCAGGAAAAACCCGCCCTTCTCGACAATAATGGCCGTCTGCGCGATCTGTCTGACAAACTCAATGACCTCGGCGGCACCAACTTAGATCCTGACCGCTTGGCTGCACTTTCAAATATCGATGTCGAGACACTGCCGGTAGTTGAGGGGTCGGTGCGCATCGGCGCGCCCGTCGCCGAGGTTGGTAAGATCATCGCCATCGGCCTCAACTATGCTGACCACGCCGCTGAAACCGGCGCCGAACTTCCAGAAGAGCCGATCATGTTCACCAAGGCGGTAACGGCGCTCAATGGTCCGAACGACCCAGTGATCTTGCCAAAGGGCGCGACCAAGGGAGATTGGGAAGTGGAATTGGCCATCATCATCGGGCGCAAGACGCAATACATCTTGCAAGCGGAGGCCTTATCTCATATTGCCGGCTACGCTGTGATCAACGACGTATCGGAGCGCGCCTTTCAACTGGAAGGCACCGGACAATGGCTCAAGGGCAAGAGCTTCGACACCTCGGCTCCGCTTGGCCCCTGGCTGGTCACCACCAATGAGATCACCGACCCGCAAAACCTCAACATCTGGCTAGAGGTTAATGGCACCCGCTACCAAGATGGCAGCACCAAGACCATGGCCTTCGGCGTTACCCATCTGGTCAGTTACGTCAGCCAGTTCATGACCCTGTTGCCGGGCGACGTTATCGCCACGGGCACGCCGCCGGGTGTCGGCCTTGGCCAAAATCCGCCCATATTCCTCAAAGATGGCGACGTCATGGGGCTTGGCATCGAAGGCCTAGGTGAACAGCGCCAGGAAGTGCGAGCCTACACAAACTAAGACAACAATCTTTCTTTGATAGCCCCGGCAATCGTTTCCGCCGCATTCAATGGTATGTGTCTCCCCTGTACCAGCACGCCTGTGAATGGCCCGGCATAACAGCCATCGTAAAGTGTTGCATGGCAGCGTGCGTGCTTGACTGTAATCAACTCGGGGGGCGCGAAAATCTGCACCGGCACCCGCACGGCGCAGGCTTCTGAACACATTGAGACCGAGTCGCCACTGACAACTACCGCATCGGCACAAGCCAAGAACCCAAGATACGGATTATCGCCTTCGTCGCCCCATTGGTATAACCGAGACGGACAATCGAGCACATCCACCAGCGCAGAGGAGGCGGCGCCGGTCCGGCGGCTTGTGGTGATCATCAGCGAGCCGCCCGCCGCCAAGGCCATTTCAGATGCGCGCACTCCCAACTCACGGACCATGGCATGAGTGAACTCGCGCCGCCGCGTCGAGCCACCGACCATCACCGCAATACGCGGTGCGGGGAGTTCGGCTAGCGTTGGCATCCACTGGTCGCGTGCCGAAGCAAGGACAGCCTCTGTCAGGCCATGTGGCGCGCCCGTGACGGAAATTACATTGTCACCAGCTATCGGCGGATCATGAGACGGGACGGCGATGAGGTCGAATTGATCCGTGGCCATGCCCGGGTTCATGATCTGCACCAGCCGTGCCTGGCCAGCTGATTTACGTTTGATTGCCAATGCGACGGGCGCAGTTCTACGACCCGCCGCAATTACCAGTGACGGCCAGGGTGCGGACAGCCCAATACGGCTTTTCGTATCCAGGCCTATTGTGGAGCCGCCCAATACGACATTGGGCAACCGCGCCCATGGCCCATAGGAAATGCCCTTAACATCATACGGGAGCCCCAACACATCGGCCACGCCCAACACTTGCGCGCGGTTGCCCGCACGGTCATCCGCCAATACCCATATGGAATTACTGTCCGCCATGTTGCCGGCGATTAGACATGAGGCACCGGGTTGGTTCAACCAATGACAATTCCGCGTTCTCATCAAGACACAGTAGGAGCTACACCGGGAATTCCATGTCAGGAACCTCCAGAGCCAAGTTTTCCGTCAGCCAGCTTGTTCACTGCAGCTTTTTCGAATACCGGGGTGTGGTCATCGACGTCAATCCCTGTTTCAAGGGGACTTATGATTGGTATGACTACATAACGCGTTCTAAACCGCCGAAAGATAATCCCTGAGGTCATGTTTTGGTCAATGCGGCAGACATGCATACTTAAATAGCCGAGCAGAACCTGGTATCCGACGGCAAAGGGCACCCCCATCGATCATCTCGGTATTGCTAACTATTTCGAACACTTCGGCGAGGACAGTTATGTGCTGCTGCGAAAGGCGAATTAGGGCTGGCGTTCACTAAGTGCATCGCGCAAGGGCTCCAAGTGCGCCGCATAATTTTCAGCCCGTCCTTTCGAGCTTGTATAGAGCGGTTGGCGCACTTGCCAGGACGAGGCGGAAAAGACCGGCTGGCGCGACTTATGGTACTCAAGGCAAGCCGGGTTCCAGTCCAATCCAACCTGATCCAGCAGCTGCCGCACTTGTAGTTCGGAGTCGCTAACCAGGTCTTCGTATTGAACTTCAACTAATTTATCGCCAAGGATCGTTCGCCAATGATCCATCAGCGTCTCATAAACTCTTGTGTAGAGCCCAATATGCCTGAGATTACAGGACCAAGGATAATCATCGACAAAGTTCTGCATGTAGCACGAAAGCCCCGTGTCCATCGGATCGCGACGGCAATGGATGATTCGGGCGCTAGGGAACAGGTGCCTGATCAAACCGACATGGTGGAAATGAAAGGGCGTTTTGTCGACGATACGCTCGGCATCGGGTTCAACTGTGGCAAGCCTGTCTAACGCATGCAAGGCCATTTCTGGCGGACCCAGCCCATCAGGAAGTGCCGCGATACTTAGCGCCTCGCCCGCGCCAGCACCATCCGGGTGCGCAGCTAGGATTTGCTGGACCAAGGTCGTACCCGAGCGCGGCATGCCGAGGACAAAAACGGGCCGTTCGTCATCACTCGCTCCCTCGCCTTCACCAACGTCTTGTTGAAATGCCGCAATGGTCGAATGCGCACCTTCCATCAAGGCATCAAAATCGAACACCTGATCACGCCCAGCCAACAATGCCTTGCGTGCCTCATTACCAATACGAAAATGCTCGAAGGCCGCATCAAAGTCCCGGCTCCTATCCAGTTCTTCAGCCAGGGCGAAATGCCCAGCAATCCGAAACTCCTGTGAGGCAGTCTCGTCTTCGCAGAGAACGTTTATGGCTTGAACGTCGTGATCAGAAAACGTCCCTCCCGGCACCGCTGACAATGCCGCCCATGCCGAACCATGCCTGGGGTTCAAATCAACTGCCGCCCTATAGGCTTCAATTGAACGTTCTGTTTCGCCAGAAGCTAGATACACGGCACCAAGCCCGGCATGGGCATCGGCACTGCTTTCGAAATCCACAAGCACTGATCGATAGGCCTCGGCCGCGTCATCAAGCCGACTGAGCTTGTACAACGCGGCGGCACGGTTGAGCCTTACCGCCATGAATCCCGGACGAAGCCCAAGAGCCGCATCATAAGCTTTGAGCGCCGTTTCAAAGTCGCCCACTGCCGCCATGATATCGCCAACCACGCCTTGAGCCTCGGGATAATCAGGTTTTATCTCAAGCGCCAGTTGGCATTGCTCCAGCGCGGCGTCATGCTCACCAACCTTACGCATGGCGGTTGCCAGATTGACCCTCGCCAAGGGATTTTCCGGCGCAAGGTGCACGGCTTCAGCCAGTGCCTCAATGGCCGCGACTGGTTGTTCAAGCTTGACCAGCAGGCTTCCTTTGTTGATCAACGCATCAGCATAGTCGGGGCGCAATGACAAGGCTTCTTCGCATACCACCAACGCCTCCGCCCATCGGCCTTGTATATCGATAGCCACCGACAAATTGTTGCACGCCTCGGCGTGGCTTGGTTTGTGTTCCAGGACGTGGCGGCAAGCGGCCTCGGCTTCCGCCCCGCGGCCCAACATATTCATAATCGCGCCACAATCGGCATGGATTTCGAGGTTACCATCATCACGGGTCGCCGCTTCCAGGATATGATCGCCGGCGTTTTGTAACCGTCCCTGACCGTAGGCTATGTGCGCCAATAGATGATGGGGTTCGGCAGCTAAGGGGTCAACGCCCAAGGCAGCCTGGCATTCACGCTCGGCCGCGACAGCGTCTCCACCTTGCATGGCATTGCGCGCCGCATTCATGTGCGATTGAATTTCCTGAGCGCGGGCCTTCGCGGCAAGGCGCCTTTGTTGGCGGTTATCCATGCCGCATTTAGACGTTAAGCGATAAGCAGCGTCAATCGATCTCTCTCCAGGATAAATGAGCGTCCAAATTTGGTGATTGGAGTTGATTCGAGAATGTCTGTCTGAAGTCGAGCCTTTATGACTGAAAACCCCACTCTATCCCAGAATCGACGAGGGAATGACATGTCCGAACATAGCGCTGCCAGCCTAGAAGCGGCCCGATGGCTGCTCGACATCAAAGCCGTAAATTTCCGCCCGAAAGAGCCCTATACAATTACCGCCGGATGGGCCAGTCCAGTCTATATCGACTGCCGCTGGGTGATTTCCTTTACCGAGGCGAGGCGGCGGATCATTGAACTGGGGAACGAGATGCTAAAACGTGATGCCGACATGGTCAGCACAGATCTGGTTGCCGGGGGCGAGACGGCGGGCATTCCCTATGCGGCTTGGATTGCCGAAGCCGCCTCCAAGCCGATGCTCTATTTACGCAAACAGCCGAAAGGGTTCGGCCGTGATGCCCAGATTGAGGGCAATCTGGAAGAAGGCAAGAAAGTGCTGTTAGTTGAGGACTTGGCCACGGACGGTGGTTCCAAGATTAATTTCGTCAATGCGCTGCGTACAGCCGGCGCGGAAATCACGGATATTTTCGTTGTCTTCTTCTATAGCGCTTTTCCGAGCGCTTTAGATACTCTTAAGGAAGCCGGCGTGAGGATGCACTACCTTTGCACTTGGCAGGACGTACTCACGGTCGCTGAAGACGGCCAATATTTTCACCCCAATGTCATTGAAAGCGTGCGTGAGTTCTTGGCCGATCCGGTCGGCTGGTCAGCAGCACGGGGCCGACGTAACGGATAACGCAGATTTGATCGGGAAATGACCTTTCCCTAGCGGCTCACACGGAGGAAACTGCCGACATAAACTTTTGGCTAACCCTGTTCTTAGCAATTTTGGCATTCGCCCCGAAGGCGCAGGCTGCCTCACCCTTGGTCGAAGCCGCGTGGGTGCGTGATCGAATAGACAAACCTGGCATCGTTTTCCTTAATTTGAGATCATTTAGCGCCTACCGCACCAGCCATGTACCTGGTGCTGTTTGCACCAACTATGGTCGAGACGGCTAGCTCGTACAGCACAAAATTCTCGGCAACAAAGACGCCAAGGTTTATGACGGATCGCTCGCCGAATAGTCGACAGAGCCCGATAACCCCATTAAATAAAAAATTCGATCCGTTAGACTTATTGGCGGAAGGCGATCCCACAAGGAACGTCAAAGAATGCCCGGCCCTTGAGGACGTCATGGCCACCTGCGCAACCGGATGAACAGATTGGCCGACTTGGCCTAACCGTATTCGAAATTCTGATTATAGTGTTTCCATGGGGTGCCATAGCATGCGCCGCCATGCTAGTCTCCAGAACATGAGGTTACGGTTTCAACTCTGTCTTATTGCCTTCTCGATTGCTACTTGCATCAGCACCATGTCGGCGCAAGCGCGGGATCAATTGACCATCGGTATCACGCAGTTCCCATCGTCATTCCACCCCAACATCGACAGCATGTTGGCGAAAACCTACATCTTGGCGCTGACCCGCCGGCCACTCACAGTCTATGACCAGGAATGGAACCTCAAGTGCATGCTGTGCACCAACATACCGACCCTTGAGAACGGCCTCGCGAAAAAAGAAACGACGCCCGACGGCAAGAACGGCATAGCCGTCACCTATACGCTTCACCCCAACGCCACATGGGGTGACGGCATGCCGGTCACCACCAAGGATGTCATCTTTACCTGGAAGGTAGGTCGCCACCCAAAGTCTGGCGTTAGCGGCATGGAGTTCTACCGCAGCCTATACAAAGTCGACGAAATCGACGAAAAGACCTTCACCCTGCATTTCGACAAATTAAGCTTCAAATACAACGATGTCAGCAACTTTCAGATTTTGCCGGAGCATATCGAGGAGCCACGTTTTACCAAGCCTGAAAAATATAAGACGCGGACCGCATTCGACACGGCTTCGACCGATCCCGGATTGGGATTCGGCCCCTACCGACTGATCGAGGTGGTATCCGGTTCTCACGTCGTGCTCGAGCCTAACTCCACCTGGTATGGCAAGAAACCATCGATCAAGAAAATTATCATCAAAGTCATCGGCAATACGGCGGCCCTGGAAGCAAATTTGTTGTCCGGCGGCATCGACATGGTGGCGGGTGAACTTGGGTTTGCGGTCGATCAGGCCGTTGCCTTCGAAAAAAGGCATGGTGAAAGATTCAAGGTCTTGTACAAATCTGGTCTTATCTATGAGCACATCGATCTCAATCTCGACAACCCGGTTTTAAAAGACCGTCGGATACGCCAGGCCTTGCTCTACGCAGTTGACCGAAGGGCGCTGACCCAGCAATTATTCGGCGGGCGGCAACCGGTGGCGAACAGCAATGTCAACCCGCTCGATTGGATTTACAGCGACGATATTCCGAAGTACGGCTATGATCCAAAACTCGCTGGAAAGCTACTCGATGAGGCCGGATGGAGGTCACGCAAGCGCGGCATCCGCCACAACAATCTCGGTAAGCCGCTACGATTGGAACTGATGACCACGGCAGGCAACCGTTCACGCGAACTGGTTGAGCAAGTCTTGCAAAGTCAGTGGAAGGCAGCAGGGATTGATGTGCGTATCCGCAATGAGCCGGCTCGCGTGTTTTTCGGCCGCACCGTGACCGAACGCAAGTACACTGGCCTCGCCATGTACGCCTGGATCAGCGCACCAGAAAGCGTGCCGCGCACAACATTGCATTCGGACCATATCCCGACGATAGAAAATAATTTCGCCGGCCAGAACTACACGGGATTCAAGAATGTTGAAATGGATGAAATTCTGGAAACCATCGAAATAGAATTGAATGCTGAGAAGCGCCGCAAGCTCTGGCATCGACTGCAAACCATCTACGCTAGCGAATTGCCGGTCTTGCCACTGTACTTCCGCGCTAATTCCTTCATTTTGCCGGGTTGGTTGAAAGGCGTCATGCCGACCGGACACCAGCATCCGACGACGCTTTGGGCTGAGTATTGGACTGTCGGCCAATGAATGAAGGCACCATTTACATCCGTGACGTCATGATCAAAAACACTTTAGACATACATGGCATATGCTGAGAGTTCAGCTACCTGACGACGCTCGCCGCCCTACCCACAAGCCTCAAACGCATCATCAAAGACATCAACTAAGTATTTTTCGTAGTTAATAACTGAGAAAATTTTCGAAAATGTTACGGATCTCTTAATCTCACCAAATACTATGACTTCCAATCGACTACCAACACGTTGCGCTGGGCTTGAAACAAGCTGATCTCATAGTTGCGGCATCCCTGGTTTTTGGAGTATTTCTATAGGGCACTCGGAAAGGCTTCGATATGTATGCCGACAATACACTGACACCGAAAGAAGCTGCCCGGCTATGCGCGCTTGGCACCTTGGCGGCCGAAACGTCGCTTTCCTATTCTACCCTGGCAGCGTCGGTGAGACACTTTCTGGACCGCGTCCAGGGGCCATCGCTTGACGTTTTAGGTTCGTCGCTCGAACTTCTGAAGTATGAAGGATTGGTTGAGACGACGGACGCCGGCGACAATCCGGTTTTGTCAATAACCGCAGCCGGCCAGCGCGAGCTCATGGTGTTGTTAACGGCACGTCTACGGCCGGGCGCCACCGATCTCAACAAGCTTATTGTCGCCTTGAAGTTCCGCTTCCTACATATTCTCGATGCAAATCAACAGTGCAGCCAGATAGATATCATGCTGGAAACCATTGAGACGGAGTTGGCGCGTCTGCTTGATCTCAGGATCCATCACGACGGCGATTCCGGCTATCTGTTGGCTTGGTTGGACTGCGAGATTGAGGATTTAAGCGCCCGCGCTGATTGGCTTCGAGATTTTGATATCGCCTGAACCGCCAAAACTGATAGCATCGTCTTGCCGTCACCCTAACCCCTCTCGAGCATTTTCTTCAACTCTAGCATGATCTGATCCCCGCAGGGGTTAGGGCCTACAACAGGCCGAGATCCCGCAACTCGGCGGCCATTTTCG
>CAYXUT010000122.1:0-9210 GCA_964468005.1 uncultured Magnetovibrio sp.
TTTGCTCAAGCGGGCCCAGCGACAATAAGGATTATGAGGTTGATGATTCCGACAATTTTTAGCATGGCGGGTCCCCTTTTGCTAAGAAAGATGTGACGCAACCTTAACGCTGTCCATTCCCGACCATCTGTTACAACATCTCCGAAGCGACGAACCGACCTTCTGCGAACGGGGATTCCAGTCCTGGACATCACCCGGTTTGGCGCTCAACTGCTATTTCACCAATTTATTATACATCTGCCCCGCGGTAATCTCCTTACCTGCGTCGGGCTCGCCCGCGGGCACAATATATAGAAAGCCGTAGGGCTTGTACTTGCCGATAATCTAGATAACGCCCTACTGACTATCAGACTACTCCCAAATTGGCTTGCCGCCGCCGGGTAGACCATAGCTGTCCCACTTTTCGGTTACCGTCTTGATGATGTCATCATCCATGCGGATCGGCTTACCCCATTCGCGTTTTGTCTCAGGCGCGAGCTTAGTCGTGGCATCAATGCCCATCTTGGAGCCTAGCCCTGCTTCCGGCGAGGCAAAATCGAGGTAATCAATCGGTGTATTTTCGATCATTGTGACGTCGCGGGCCGGATCAACCTGCGTCGAAATCGCCCAGATGATATCGGTCCAATTGCGCGCATCAATCCCGTCATCGACAACAATAACGAACTTGGTATAGGTAAACTGGCGCAGATACGACCAAACCCCCATCATCACGCGCTTTGCGTGGCCCGGATAGGCTTTCTTGATGGCAACCACAGCGACGCGGTACGAACACCCCTCCGGCGGCAGCCAGAAATCAGTAATTTCAGGGAACTGCTGGATCAATAAAGGCACGAACACATCGTTCATCGCCTCGCCCAATATCGAAGGCTCATCGGGTGGCCGGCCAGTAAAAGTTGAAAGGTATATAGGATCACGGCGCATGGTGATAACGCTCACCGTGAATACCGGAAACTTCTCCACCGAGTTGTAGAAGCCGGTGTGATCACCGTAAGGCCCCTCATCGCCGTAATCATATAGAGATACATGCCCTTCAATGATGATCTCGGCCTCCGCCGGAACTTTCAGCGGCACTGTCTTGCACTCGACCAACTCAACCTTGCGTCCGCGTAGAAGCCCGGCGAACTGGTATTCCGAAAAGGCATCGGGCACCGGCGTCACTGCAGCCAGGATAGTGCCTGGATCGGCCCCCAGTACGACCGCCACTGGCAGCGGCTCGCTCTTTGTAGTTTTCCAGCGCGCGTGATGTTGCGCACCACCCCGGTGCTTAAGCCAACGCATTAGCGTCGTATCTTTTCCAGTTACCTGCATGCGGTAGATACCGAGGTTGAAATCATCGCGCCTGTCAGCATCGGTGCCCTTGGGCCGGGGTCCTTGCGTCACGACCAATGGCCAGGTGATCAGCGGCGCCGGCTCACCTGGCCAACAGGTCTGGATCGGCAGCTTGGCAAAATCGACATCCTCGCCTTGCCAGACGACTTCCTGACAAGGTGCCGAAGAAACAGTCTTCGGCCTCATTTTCATCACGGTCTTTAGAAGCGGCAGCATCTCGACCGCCTGCTTGATGCCGCTTGGTGGCTCGGGCTGACGTAGAGTGGCCAGAGATTGACCGATCTCGCGCAACTGCCCCGGTTCGCAACCCATGCCCCAGGCAACACGCTCCACGGTGCCGAACAGGTTAACCAGCATGGGCATGGGCAATTTCTCACCGTCCGCGCCGACGACGTTCTCGAACAACACCGCCGGCCCGCCCTCAGCAAGCAAGCGGGTTTGTATCTCTGTCATCTCCAACACCGTTGAGACCGGTTCCGAGACACGCACCAAGCGTCCCTCAGGTTCGAGTTTCTCGAAAATGAAATCACGTAGCGATGAAAAAGCCATATTCGGTCTCAGTATTGTTTTTTGTGCATATTAAGCACCTTCTTTATCACTTGTTCGTCATATGCACCGATGGCAACCATCTTCGTTGTCTGGGTCCGCGGAACCGGCCATCTCGTAGAACAATGGCTTGCGGTTCCCCGGATCATCGTGTACTCGGCAAAAGACATCCCGAATACGTTATGCGGCTCAATATTTC
The DNA here is from genome assembly GCA_964468005.1 of uncultured Magnetovibrio sp. Taxonomy (GTDB): domain Bacteria; phylum Pseudomonadota; class Alphaproteobacteria; order Rhodospirillales; family Casp-alpha2; genus TMED8. The sequence continues at coordinate 2,075 of CAYXUT010000122.1, forward strand.
GCACGAAAAGACCGGTAAAGCCCCCCAATGCAATTGGGGCCTGGACGCGTCCAGAACCGGCAAATAAAATCCAGCGCATCAAATTTGACATCCACGACGGCACAATAAGAGGTCACAGAGGCCGAAAGCTCCAACCGGTCAAAATCCGACCAAGACGGCGCAACACGTCCATTACACAAACTACCCCATCGGGACAAGACGTCGCTCACCTCCCCCAGTATTTTTCCTATCTTCGGGTATCTGTGGACCGTTGTATACATGGATAACTCATTGCCCTAGTCGGTTTAGGCACCGTAGCTGCCGTTTGTTTTCAATTCCAGGATCAATCTTGAATAACATTCGTATGGGGCTCAAAACCTCCGTCTACGGCTTAAATCTGTTGTTTTTACAAAACAGTAAGAATACCCTTTGAGAACCCAGGCAAAAAGAGTTAAGAGACCTTTATTCATTAGAGATTCTTCATGTATATTATGCGGGTGATTGTGATCCGATCTGAGTCATAATTGAATGGACGGCACAACACAGAGCAACATTTTCCATGAGCGAAAGCGATACCAATAAGTTTCAGAGGCTCATTGAAGTCGGCATTGCGTTATCAGCTGAACGCGACACCAATCGCTTAATGGAGAGAATTCTTCTGGAAGCCAAGGACATCTGTAACGCGGATGGCGGCACGCTATACGTGCGCAACGAAGAAAACGCGCTAAAGTTCGAGATCATGCACACCGACTCCCTCGACATTGCGCTCGGCGGCACGACAGGTAAGGAAATTACCCTGCCGCCGCTCCGCATGTATGATCCCGAAACCGGAGATGAGAACCGCAAGAACGTCGCCACCTGGGCCGCCATTTCCGGCGTGTCAGTTAACATCCCCGACGCCTATGAGGCCGACGACTTTGACTTCACGGGCACCAAAAAATTCGATGAAGACATGGTCTATCGCTCAAAGTCGTTCCTGACCGTACCCCTTAAGAACAGCCAGGACGAGAACATCGGGGTGCTACAACTGCTGAACGCTCAGGACCGTGATAGTGGTGAAGTTATTGCCTTTGGCACTGAGATCCAGCCGCTCATAGAAGCGCTGGCTTCTCAGGCCGCGGTAGCACTCGATAACCAGCAGCTTTTGGAAGGCCAGAAGAAATTGCTCGATTCATTCATCGAGTTAATCGCGTCCGCCATCGACGCCAAGTCGCCCTACACTGGCGGGCATTGCCAACGCGTGCCGGAGCTCACAAAAATGCTGGCTAAGGCGGCCGCCGAAAGCACCGAAGGTATCTATAAAGATTTCGATCTCACTGAGGACCAATGGTACGAACTGCATATTTCGGCTTGGCTGCATGACTGCGGCAAGGTGACAACTCCCGAATATGTGGTCGACAAGGCAACCAAGCTGGAAACTATTAGCGACCGCATCCATGAAGTTCGCATGCGTTTCGAAGTCGTTAAGCGCGACGCCACCATCGAATACATGAAGGCCATCATCGATGGTGGCGATCCAAATAAATTGCGGGGCGAATTGGAAGAACGGCTGGCAAAATTGGATGACGACTATGCCTTCATTGCCGAATCAAACCTCGGTGGCGAATTCATGGCACCGGAGAGAATCGACCGGGTTAAGGAAATCGCGAATATTCAGTGGGCCCGCACCCTCGATGACCGCATGGGTGTCTCACACGAGGAATTGAAACGCAAGGAGCGCACCCAAGCCCCGACACTTCCAGTGATGGAGGATCTGCTTTCCGACCGAGAAGACCACATCATCTACCGCGAAACGCCGGCAGCCGCAGCGGCGGACGATAACCCTTATGGTTTTAAGCTCGATATACCGAAAAACAAATTTAACATGGGCGAGGTCTACAATCTGTGTATTGGGCGAGGCACCTTGACCGAGGAAGAACGCTTCATCATCAACGACCACATTGTGCAGACCATCATCATGCTCCAACAATTGCCGTTCCCCAAACATCTAAAGAAGGTTCCGGAATATGCCGGCGGCCATCACGAAAAGATGGATGGCACGGGTTATCCGAAAAAGCTCAATAGCGAGGATATGTCTCTGCCAGCCCGGATCATGGCCATAGCCGATATTTTTGAGGCCTTGACGGCCGCAGACCGTCCCTACAAACCACCGAAGAAGCTCTCGGACAGCATCAAAATCATGTCGTTTATGAAAAAGGATGCACATATCGATAGTGATCTGTTTGAGCTTTTCCTGCGCTCCGGCGTCCACAAGAAATACGCCGAACGGTTTCTTCAACCCTCGCAAATCGACGAGGTCGATATATCGCAGTACCTGTCGGATGAAGGCGGCGACGAATAGGCGCCGCCCGATGTCACCTGAAACCTTCGAACGCGCGACCACATACCCCTACCGCATTCCCAATCGATCCTTCGTTTACCGCGATGGCATAGAGCATCCGCTTTCGAAAGACGGACCGCCACCCGAACTTGATGGCCGCATACCGGTGCTCGCCGTGGGATCCAATCAATCGCCTGAACAACTGGCTCGCAAGTACCACGAGGGCAATTGGGGGGAAATTCCAGTAATCCGCGGCGAACTTCGGAATTTCGATTCCGTTTACTCACCGCATATCACGTCTTACGGGGCGATCGCGGCAACGTTGCAGCACGCTTCGGGCGTAGATGTTACGTTGTTCGTGACCTGGCTAACACCGCCTCAACTCAAGCGCATGCACAAGACCGAAATTTCAAGTGCCAATTACGGCTATGGCCGCCTCGACGGCGTGTCGATGAACTGCGAACACGGCCCAAATCTTGAAAGTGTCCACATATACAATTCTAGGCGCGGAACGCTTTGCCACAATGATACACCGATACCGGTGGCCGAAATCCCCGCGCTGAACCGGCGTTGGAAAGCCATGAACCAGATGGATGTCCAGCACCATGTGCGTCAATACCTTGCGCCACGAGATGATCTCAAGACATTCATCCGGGGCTCCGTTGACGACGCTTCACTCAGGCACGAACGCTCGAATGCCCTCAAGGATGTTGCCCAGCCATTCAATCATCCAAATTTCACCGAAATTCCCATCTGATTCGCCAAATTCTCTGCTATGATCGGGCTGGCTCCGGAATGAGCCTAATTGGTTGTGCTGGGAAACAAAAACTGCTGCCAAAAAGATCCGCAGAGCGGCTTTGATACGGCCGGGCGGTTGGGGTTGCGCGAAGTTAATGTTTTGCCTCGCTTATCGTGAATGCCAGCATCGAGAGATCAATCAAGGCGGTCTCGAACGGCTATACGCGGCCTACATGTTCAGTCAGAAGTTTTCGTTTAGCTGGATAAATTCTGCAACGAAACCTTTAGTCACCAGGACCGTTTCCCCGTGCCCTAGCGTGCCGCCGCTAGACGTTCTCGATGCTGGCCGAAACAATCACGCCATGGCTCGCTGGTTATCGTCGTCGTATTCGTCCTCATGCTCGCATACAGTTTCGGGCTAACCGGGATCAATTATTAACACCGCACCTCGGGAACAATACCTGTAGCTACGGTCCCGGGTTCAAGGCTTTGAAATATTTTGCCAGTTCGCGTTACAGCCGGTCGGCACCGAAATGCAATGACGTGTCCGAGGTCAACTGGCCTAAACGGTCACCTGTGCAGCGATTATCCCAGCCAATATAATTAGACCGAAATCACGGTTCGACTTGAACTTTGACAGACAATCCGTCGGATGGTCGATGTCAACGCGCAAAATCTGCCAGGCGAGATGCAATCCTCCCAGGCAGAGGCCCAAATAAAACGGCCAGCCCAGTGCCGTCACATATCCCGATAATCCAATCAAAGCGATTGCGCCTGCGTAAAACAACACCAACCAAGGCTTGGTATCTTGGCCGAGGGCCAAAGCGCTCGACTTTACGCCGACGAACAAATCGTCCACTTTGTCTTGATGGGCATAGATGGTGTCGTAGCCGAGCGTCCACAGAACACCGGCCGCATAGAGAATACCGGAGACTAAACCGAGACGACCTTGTATCACAGCCCAACCAAGCAAAGCACCCCAATTGAAGGTCAAGCCAAGCCAAAGTTGCGGCCAGTAGGTCACCCGTTTCATGAATGGATAGATTACGATCAATGCCATGGAGGCGACACCCAGTTTTATGGCGAAGACGTTGAACTGCATCAAAATCCACAGCGCTAGCGCCATTTGCAGTCCCATAAAGGCGACACCGGCGGCAACGCTGATCTCACCACTGGCGATGGGTCGCTCGGCAGTACGCGCGACTTTGGCATCGAAGTGACGATCGGCGAGATCGTTAAGCGTACACCCGGCGCCGCGCATCAAAACCGCCCCCAGGGCAAATAAGACACCTACCCTCCACTCAGGCCAACCTGCCGATGCCAGGGCAATTCCCCACCAGCATGGAATCAGTAACAGCCAGGTCCCGATAGGCCGATCAAGGCGAGCCAAACGGCAATAGGGTCTAAGTGTCCGCGGCATGAAACGGTCGATCCAGCCATCGACCCGAATATCGCTGGTCTCGCTTTGGGAAATGATCGTTGATTGCTTCATCGCCAAAATATAATGCCCTTGTTCTGTACTGGCCACCGCCCAGTGGCTTATGATCGGCGCATCATGAGCCGTCCACCACCTCGCCTTTTTATCGACACTCCGCTAAGCGGCGATCAATCTGTAACGCTTTTGGGCAATCCCGCGCATTACCTTGGTCAAGTTCTTCGACTTTCTCCGGGTGCCAAGGTTTCTATTTTTAATGGTCGGGATGGTGAGTGGCTAGGCAAAATCGAGGCGGTCAGCCGAAAGGCCTGCACTTTGACCACGCTCCACCAAACGCTCAAGCAATCATCGGCCTCCGGCTTGGTTCTTGCGTTCGCACCGCTCAAGAAAAACCCCATGGATTTTCTTGTAACCAAAGCAACCGAGCTTGGCGTGGGTGTTTTACAACCCGTCATCACCGAACGCACCGAGACGGCCCGTATAAACCTCGAGCGCCTGACCGCGCAATCCCGCGAGGCCGCCGAACAGTGCGAACGGTTGGATGTTCCCAAGGTCGCCGAGCCAAAATCTCTCACCGAATTTTTGGGCACCTGGCTAGACGGTGCGCCCTTATGGACTGGCGATGAAACCGGAGAAGGGCGATCGTTCACCGATGTTTTGTCCGACTGGTCTTCGGCTGGCGAGGCGCCGAATGGACACGGGATTTTGATAGGACCCGAAGGCGGCTTTACGCACAACGAGTTTGCAACCTTAGATTTGATGGCCTTTGTTACGCGAGTTGATTTGGGCCCAAGGATACTCCGTGCTGAAACAGCGACCCTAGCGGCATTAACTTGCTGGCAGGCCTTGCTGGGGGACTGGCGCCGGCTTAAATCAATGAAACACCCAAAGAATTGAGGACCCAGCCATGGCCGAAGCCGTCAATTCTCAGGCCCCCATCGAAAACAGTGACCAATTAGTCGATTACCTAGCCAGCGGGTGCAAACCGCCAGAAAAATGGCGCATCGGCACTGAACACGAGAAATTCGCCTATCACTTGGATGGTTACCGATCACTCGACTACGAAGGTAAGGTGGGTATCCGCGCGTTGCTTGATTCCATGACGCGGTTCGGTTGGCAGGCGGTAATGGAAGGCAACAATGTCATCGCGCTTACCGACGATACCGGTGCGTCCATCTCGCTCGAACCGGCCGGGCAACTTGAGCTTTCCGGCGCGCCCCTGGAGAATGTGCACGAAACTTGCTCCGAGGTAACTGGCCACCTACAACAGGTAAAGGCCATCGCGAGCGAGATGAATATCGGTTTCCTCGGCCTTGGCTATCACCCGAAATGGCCGAATGCCGAAATGCCGTGGATGCCCAAGGGTCGCTACAAGATCATGCGCGAGTACATGCCAAAGGTCGGCAAGATGGGCCTTGATATGATGAAGTCCACCTGCACCGTGCAAGTCAACCTGGACTACTGTTCCGAGGCAACCATGGTCAAGATGTTCCAGGTTTCGCTGGCACTGCAACCGATCGCCACCGCGATTTGGGCTAACTCGCCGTTCAAGGAAAGCAAGCCGAGTGGGTATCTCTCATACCGCAGCCATTGCTGGACTGATACCGATCCAGACCGCTGCGGTACGCTGCCGTTTGTATTTGAGGATGGATTCGGTTTTGAGCGTTACGTCGAGTATATGCTCGATGTGCCGATGTATTTCGTCTACCGCGACGGCAAATACCTTGATGCGTCAGGGTTATCATTCCGTAATTTCCTGGCTGGAGAGTTATCAGTTTTACCCAACGAAAAACCCACCATGAAGGACTGGGAGGATCATCTTTCGACAGCTTTCCCTGAAGTGCGACTCAAGACTTTTATTGAGATGCGTGGCGCCGATGGCGGTCCATGGGCCCGATTGTGTGCATTGCCAGCATTCTGGGTGGGGCTGCTTTACGACACCGAATCGCTTTCCCAAGCCGCTGACTACATCGCCGACTGGACCCAGGACGAGCGCGAATCACTGCGCAACAACGTACCGAGGGATGCCCTGAATACCCCGTTCCGTGACAGAACGGCGCGTGACATCGCGCTCGATATCCTGGAGATCTCGCACGCCGGCTTAAAACGGCGCGCAAGGCTCGATAGTATTGGCCTGGATGAGACGCATTATCTGAAACCGCTGTTTCTGATCGCTGAGTCGGGCATTACCCCGGCGGAAGAAATGCTCCGGGCCTTCGAGCGCCGCTGGCAGGGCGAGATCGATCCTGTGTTCCAGGAATACGCCTACTAAGGCAATGGCGGAAAGACAAGTCGACACATGGGCTTGTCACTTAAAGGTGAGAGCCGTATCCATAACGAAAAAGGTAACATGGTGAGCGTCGCCAGCATGCTCAACGCGGTGCCTGCTTTCGTCACAGTCGTGACAAAAAGCGCCTTAAACTATTTTTCCAAAGCGCCGATGATCTCCTACCAGGCGTGGCGGGAGTTCGATAGACCGCTGACGCCGGAGGTAGGCTTGGTAGAATTCGGCTCCGGCAACGCAACACCATGGTTCGCAACAGAGGCAACGTACATGATCAGCGCCGAGGACAACCGCGATTCGTACAAACGCGTACAACCCTTGATCGCCACCTTAAAGCTTGAGAACAACCGCCATAAACTTAGGTCCGAAACCGATTATGC